>NZ_JBIVBS010000007.1:0-348709 GCF_044746205.1 Streptomyces sp. NPDC086549
CTTTGTACTCACCCTCTCGGGCTTTCCTCCGGGCGCTTCCCTTCGGTCTTGCGTTTCCGACTCTATCAGACCTTTTCTCGATCCGATTTCCTCGGTGCTTTCCAGGTTCCCGCTCTCGCGTTTCCCTTTCCGGCGGTTCCGACTCTATCAGATCCTTTCGGCCCTGATTCCCAGTCAGCGGGGTTTGTCTTCGCGGTTGTTGGGCCGTTCCGACGTCTCAAACCTTAGCGGATTCTCCCGGCCACTCATAATCGAGGTGCTGGAGCTGAATTCACGCATGCGGGCATGCCCGACTTCAGTCCCGTTGGGAGACCGTGCCAGTGGTTTGCTCTGTCGCCCGAGTGGCGGTGAATTCCACTACGGAGCCGTCTCGGCCCGAGGCAACTTGCTTATAATACGGACCTTCCTTGCGGGCGTCAAGCTTCTGCCCCAGGGGGGTTTGGACCGTGGAGCGCGCAGGTCACGCCAGGGACTTGCCGCTGCTGACAGCCAGCTCATCGGTCCGAACCGGCACGGCACGCGGCCCGCCGTACTCAGGCAACGCCGAGGAAGCGCAGTACGGCGAGCTCCCGGCGGTGGTCCGCGTCCGCCTCCGGCGGGTCGAGCTTGGCGAAGACCTCGCGATCTCGCGGGGTGAGCCGGTCCAGCGGATCGCTGTGGCGACACACCAGCAGCTGGGAGACCACCCGCGTGCCAGATTCGCGTCAGTCCGCTCAGGTTGGCTCAGGCGTTGGGACGCTTGCCGTGATTGGCCTTCTTCTTCTTACGGGCGCGTCGCTTGTTCCCTCGCTTGGCCATGGCGCATATCTCCTCAATTCGGGACTTCATATGACTTCGCCAGTCTAGATTCGGCCCGGAGTGTCCGCATCAGCGGTGCTGCGGGACGGGTGTCCGATCCCGGAACCCCGAGCGGCTTTGGCTGTGCACCGCTCTCAGTCCGTGGCGCCGGCCTTCCTGTCACGTGAAGGCCAGCGCCGTACTGGCCGAGCTTCCAGGCCGCCAGGCGGGCGATCGAGGCCGGCGCGCTGTTGGAGGCGCTGGTGGAGGTGTAGTCACCGAGCACCGCGATGCCCGCGGCCTCCCGGTTCCAGCCGTACGTGTGGGCGCCGAGCACCGGCAGGCCGACCCCGCCCTTGCGGCCCTCGAAGATGGTGCCGCACTTGTCGGCGAGGAAGTTGTAGCCGATGTCCTTCCAGCCCTCGATCTGCACGTGGTGCGCGTAGATGCTCCGGACGACGGACGCCGAGTCGGCGCAGGAGTAGTCGTTGGCCCCGTCGGTGTGGTGGACGAACACGGCCTTGACGTCCGCTTTGTACTCGGGCGCGGCGGGGCTGATCGACTCGTCGGCACCCCAGTCGGCGCGCGAGGTGATCGGCGGCCCGTCCGGCCAGCCGAACGGTGCCCGCCGGCGTGGGTCGGCGGGCACCGTCGGCTGCACGTGGGGCTTCAGCGCCTGTCGGCGACGATGCGGTTCAGCGGGGTGTCGAGAGCGAAGAGCCCGGCATGCCGCGACAGCCGAGCCCCGGCCGGTGGTGCCGGGCCGCGCCCGCCGGGGAACGGCTCAGTGCTTGTTGACCGCCGAGGCCCAGTCGAGGTTCACGCCCATGTCGGAGTACATCTTCGTGTAGCCGACGTAGCAGTTGAACTTCTCGACCTTGCCGTTGTGCAGGTACCAGAAGTCGGCGGTCGGTGCGTCGACCTTCGCGCCCGTCGGCTTGACGGTGCCCGCCGGCGTCTGCAGCGGCCCCTCGAACGTGCCCTGGATCGACAGCTCGATGCTGACCACGTCGCCGTTCACGGTGATGCGCTTGAGGTCACGGTGAACATCGGGGAAGAGGTTGGCCATGTAGGGCAGAACGTCACCAAGCGCCTTACCCCGGTAGGACTGGCCCGCGACCACGTCGTTGAAGACGCCGTCCTTGGCGAAGCTGTTGACGAAGGCGTCCACGTCCATGCTGCCGCCCTCCGCCACGTGGTACGCGTTCAGCACGACCGCGAGATTGGCTATCTCGTGCCGGGTCAGGTGGCGGTTCGTGAGCGGCAGCGCCGACAGTTCGCGAGGACTCAGGGCCGCGTGGGCCTCCGAACTGCCAGCGGTGTGGACGTGTGCGCTGCTGACGGCAGGGCTTGCGGCCTGTGTCGGTGCGGCGGCAATGGCGAGACCAGCCAGGCTCGTGACCGCGGCCGTGGTGATGATCGTCTTCCATCCGAGCGACTTCATGTCGTGTGCCTCCGTGCTGGGTCTCGGGATCCGAGAACCGTCGAAATGGGTTCGCGCCGAGTGCGGCGCTTTTCAAATCAAACGCTCGCTTGACTATATGGACGGTGCTGCAAACACGTCAAGCGAATGATTGATTCATGTACTGGGCGGGTGTCGCGCTACGAGGGCGGGCGTCGGCCCGGCGTTCTGCGGTCCCCGGTGAACCGGTTGGCGGGCGATCGGCTGCTTGACAGCAAAATCAAGCAGCTGTTTGAATTCTGTTCATGGCGACAGAACGGACAGATCAACGCCGCGAGGCCGGCCAGCGGACGCGGGACGGCCTGCTGGTCGCCGCACAGGAGTTGCTCGCGCGAAGCGGCCAGGAGGGTGTGACCCTCCGAGAGATCACGGATCGCGCGGGAGCCAACGTCTCCGCGGTGAGCTACCACTTCGGGTCGCTGAAGGCGCTGTGCGATTCGGCGATCGAGAACGCGCTGGAGCGGTATCTGGACGCGCAGATCGACGAGGTCGCTTCGCTCGACGCCGCATCCAGCGTCGAGGATCTCGCCGCGGCGTTCGCCGGGCCGATGACGCGTGCACTGACGGCCGGCGGACGGGATCTGGCGGTCATGCGGACGGTGGCTCGCGTCGGGATCGACCCCCCTGAGGGCTGGGGCCGGCTGACAGCGAAGTTCCAGCAGTCCCGGCGGGACATCGTCCGGCAGCTCTCGGCGAAGATTCCCGGAGTCGACGAGCGGGAGTGGGACTTCCGCATCCGGTGTGCGGCCGGCCTGCTGAACTGGCTCGTGTTGGCGCCCATAGGTACCGAACTGGCCGCCGAGCCCCCTGAGCAGATCGAGCGGTGGCTGGTCACCGTGTTGGCCGGGGCGTTCCGCGGCTCCCCGAACGTCGGCTGAACCGGGCTGACACCGCCGGCCCGGACGTGAGATTCGGGAGAATGTGGCACGCCGTCGAGGTGTGCATTCGCGACGACGCCGCTCGGTGGACATGCGAGCCGAGGTCACCCGTGACCGGGAGGGGGCTACCCGGTTGCCGCCGACTCCGTGCTACGGCGCCGTGCCCGCGGTGTGCCCTTGAGAGCGGTGGCGCAGGAGGCGTGTGGTGACCGACGGAGAGATCAGGGCGTCGCCCGTGCGGGCGGCCCGGACGGCCTCGACGAGCAGCACGGGCCCGGCGTCCTTGAGGATGAAGCCGACCGCCCCCGCGCGCAGGGCGCCGTAGACGAATTCGTCGAGGTCGAAGGTGGTGACGATGACCACCCGGAGCGGGTCGGCGACGTCGGGTCCGGCAAGGGCCCGGGTGACCTCGATGCCGTCGAGGGGAGGCATCCGGATGTCGACCAGGCAGACCTCGGGCCGCAGTCGGCGGGCCAGGGCGACGGCGTCGGCGCCGTCGGCCGCCTCGCCGACCACGGTGATGTCGGGCTGGTCCTCGAGGATGAGGCGCAGGCCCCCGCGGATCATCGCCTGGTCGTCGGCGATCAGTACGTTGATGGTCAACGGCTGCCTCCGGGAGGTACGGGGAGGGTGGCCGAGACCGACCAGCCGCTGCCGGGCCGGGGGCCGGCGTGGAGGGTGCCGCCGAGGGCTTCGATGCGCTCACGCATCCCGATGAGGCCGTACCCGCCGCCCAGCCTGGGCCGGGCGGCACCGGGCGGTGCGTCGTCGGTGATCTCCACCTTGATGATCCGCGGCCTGACGATGATCGGCCGGCACGGTGACGTCGACGGGCTGACGATCCCGGGTGGGCCATGGGTGGTGTCGGCCGGCCCGCTGCTCGACACCGACGGCAGGGCGGTCGGCCACACGTCGTGGTACCAGAACTGCCTGGCCAAGTCGCTGGACGAGATGCCGGTCTGCCTCGCCGAGGGCGACATCCATGTCCGGGTGACGTTGCAACCGGCCGAGCGCTACTGGAGTTTCCAGTGGACCGAAACCGGCGTCTTCGCAGGTCTGGCCGCCGCCCTGGCGTCCCTGTGCTTCCGGCGCGTCCGGGGCCGGTTCGCCTGATCGGCGCCGTTGTTTTCCAGCGACTTGATCCGCCGGACAGGCCCTGGTTCCGGCGGCCGCCCACCTCGGTGCGCGGCCGCCCTTCTTCTACGACTACGACGGTGACAACGGCCTCAGCCGATGGCGTACGCCCGGTACACCGTCTCCACCGAGCGGTCCCCGGCGGAGTCGGTCACCTCGGAGCGCAGGGCGACGGCACCGGAGGCCGGGTTGTGGACCGACGCCTGCCAGGTCGAGCCGGAGTGCTTGACGGTCGCCGCCTTCCAGGTCTTGCCGCCGTCGGCGGACGACCAGACCCGGACGGACTTGGCGGTCACCTTGGTGAACTTCAGGTCGGGGCCCTGGGCGCCGCGCCCGGCACTCACGTCGACCGTCGTGGTGCTGTTCGGTGCGGCCTGGTTGTGGCTGTTGAGCCCGGTGGGCAGGAAGCGGGTCAGGAAGACGGGCGCGACCATCGACTTGGCCGGGTCGGCCTTGAAGTACCAGTCGAGGGTGGCGCGCGACGACAGCATGCCGGCGGGGAAGGTGATGCCCGGACGGTAGCGATGGGCGTCGACGGTCAGGCGGTACCGGCCGGCCGAACGGATACGGGCGGAGAACTCGTCGTCACTGTTGCCCCAGTTGGTCAGGGTCTTCTTCTTGATGGTGGTGCGCCCCTTGGACAGCACCACCGTCTCCTTGGTCGGGTCGGCCCCGCTGGTGCCGACGTCGGGGTCGCCGATCAGGGCTTCCGGAATGAAGCTGACGGACTTCCGCTCGACCATCGGCAGGTAGTGCAGCGGACTCCACACGGCCCGGCCGAAGGACTGGGTGACACTCTGCCCCGCCTTCAGCGTCCTGAGCTTCGGGAAACCGCCGCCGACGTCGTCGCCGTTGCTCGCGAAGATGTCGTCGCGCGGCTGCCAGGTCCCTGGAGTCACGTGGACGGCGGCGCCGTACGGTGCGTTGTCGTCGCGGACCTCGGCCATGAGGTCGGTCGTGCAGTCGTCGACCTTCGGCCGCGCCTGGAGAGCGGTGTCGTTCTGACGGGCCATCTGCGTGCCGCCGCGTACCGAGAAGCGCATCGTCGCCAGCTTCGACCGCTTGAACGACCCACCGGGCGCGGCCGGGATGCCTGTGGTGTTCTTCACGGCGACGTAGCTGTCGTCGCCCGACCACTGTGCCAGGTACCCGAACTGCAGCAGCCTGGAGGAGTTCGGGATGGCGTAGAGGGATCCCTCGTCGTTCCAGCCGTTCACGCTGAAGGCGTCGGGCATGTCGCTGACGGCGGCGGCGCACACCTGCGCACTGATCCGCGGCGGGGCGGTCACGTCGGCGGGCGTGTCGAGCGACACCTTGACGGCCTTGCCCTTGCGCGCGTCGAGCGTCACCGACTTGCGGCCCGACACCTGTACGACCTGCGCGCCGATGGTGTCGGTGCCCAGACCGTTCGTCGCGCTCTCGTAGATGTCGGTCATCGCTATGTAGCGCCCCGACGGCAGGCTGATCCGCTTGCCGGACTTGACGCTGTACGTCTCACCGGACGGTACGGCGACGACGGTGACCGTCGTCGAGACCTTGCCGCCGTGCCGTCCCAGCGTGGTGACGGCCAGTGAGCTCGACGCCGCCTGCGCGGAAGCGGCGGAGGCGACGGAAGCGACCAGCGGTACCAGCGCGGCCACACCTACGAAAGCGAGCGATCTTCGTCGCACCATCTTCAACTCCCCCTCAAAACCCCGAAGTCGGCCAATCCTAGCCATGTCAAGGACATGGCAGATCAAGGCGAGGGGGTGCGCCTGATCAAGCTGTGACAAAGAAAGATCTCGCGTTCTCCGCTCTCACTCGGTGGTGTGAACTTCCTCCCGTATACCCGCAGTGGCGTGCAATGCGGTGTTTTTGGGATGTTGTGTCCGGCCTAGACTCCGCGCTCATGTCGCTATGGCTGCTCAACCACTTCAGCACCTTCACGCTGGCCGTCGTCACCGTCGGCGGAGCTGTTCTCCTGGCCGTTGCCGGCAGTGTGCTGATGCGCCGCAGGTACCCGTCGCTGGCCCGCGGAGAGCACAACGACATGGTCGGTGTGACGCTGGGGATGTTCGGCGCCATCTACGGCATCATCCTCGCCTTCGTGATCGTCACCCTGTGGACGCAGCTGGAGAGCACCCAGACCATCGTTGCTTCCGAGGCCACCGACGCGGCGCTCATCACCCGTGACGCCGCCGCGTTCCCGGCGTCGGTGCGTGCCCGTCTCGACTCCGCTCTGAGTGGCTACGTCCACGCGGTCGTCGAGGACCAGTGGCCCCGGATGCGCGCGGGGCACCCCAGCTACGGGGCCACGGAAGCCCATCTCCAGGCCGCCTTCCACGCGCTCCAGACGTACGACCCGAAAAGCGAGCGGGA
Organism: Streptomyces sp. NPDC086549; assembly: GCF_044746205.1. Taxonomy (NCBI): domain Bacteria; kingdom Bacillati; phylum Actinomycetota; class Actinomycetes; order Kitasatosporales; family Streptomycetaceae; genus Streptomyces; species Streptomyces sp. NPDC086549. The sequence goes on from NZ_JBIVBS010000007.1 coordinate 6,610, forward strand.
GCAGGTCTTCTACCAGCAGGCCGTCGGCCACCTCGACGACGTCGCCTCCCAGCGTCGCGCACGCATCACCATGGCACGGCAGGAACTTCCCGTGCTGCTGCAGGCTTTGGCCTTCGGCGGCGCCCTTGTCCTGGTCCCGCTCACGTTCCTCTACGGCATGCGCAAACTGAGGGTCCAGATTCTGTTCGTCGCCTCGGTCGCCGGGCTCGTCGGCTTCAGCCTGCTCCTGGTCTTCGTCCTGGACCGCCCCTTCGCCGGCGACCTCAGCGTCAGCCCCGCCCCTTACCGAGAAGGAGCCCTTGCCCGGTACTGGACCCGTTGAGCGGGCGGCCGGCCCGCGCCGGTCAGGTGGTGAGTCCTGCGTCGCGAGCCAGGAGGGCGGCTTGGACGCGGTTGGTGACTTCGAGCGCGGTCAGGATGCGGCTGACATGGGCCTTGACAGTGCTTTCACGCATGACGAGGTGGGTGGCGATGTCGGCGTTGGTGTCGCCTCGGGCGAGGAGGGCGAGTACGTCGCGTTCGCGGGGGGTGAGCCGGTCGAGCCGGGCCCGGGCTTCCGTGGCCTTGGGCTGGTTGGTCGCGTGGTAACGGTCGATCAGACGACGGGCAGCGGCGGGGTGGAGCATCGCCGAGCCGGCGGCGACCAGGTGGACGGCGCGGAGGATCTCGGCCGGGTCGGTGTCCTTGAGCAGGAACCCGTCGGCTCCGGCGGCGAGGGCGCTGTAGACGTACTGGTCGAGGTCGAAGGTGGTCAGGGTGATCACCTTCGGCGGGTGGGGAAGGGCCCGCAGCCGGGTGGTGGCGGTGATGCCGTCCATGCGGGGCATGCGCACGTCGACGAGGGCGACATCGATGCGGTGCGCGGTGGCCTGTTCGACGGCCGGCCCGACTCCTCAGGACACGCCGAGGAAACGCAGTACGGCGAGCACCCGGCGGTGGTCCGCGTCCGCCTTCGGCAGGTCGAGCTTGGCGAAGATGCTGTTGATGTGTTTCGCCACCGCGCTCTCGCTGACCACGAGTTGTCCGGCTATTCCGGCGTTGGACCGGCCGCCCGCCATCAACTCCAGGACCTCGCGTTCCCGAGGGGTGAGCCGGTCCAGCGGATCGCTGTGGCGGCGCACCAGCAGCTGGGAGACCACCTGCGGGTCCAGTGCGGTGCCGCCCGCTGCCACCCGCCGCAGCGCTTCGGTGAACTCCTCCACGTCCGCGACCCGTTGCTTGAGCAGATAGCCGATCCCCGACGTGTGGGCGGACAGCAGATCGGCCGCGTACCGCTCCTCCACGTACTGCGAGAGGAGCAGGACCGCCGTCCTCGGCCACTGCTGCTTGACGACCAGGGCGGCCCGCACCCCCTCGTCCGTGAAACCGGGAGGCATACGGACGTCCACCACCGCGATGTCCGGCCGGTGCTCCTCCACCACCGACAACAGCGTCTCGGCGTCACCTGCTTCGGCGACCACCTCGAACCCGGCCATCTCCAGGACCTTGACCACGCCGATCCGGAGCAGCACGGAATCCTCGGCGATCACGGCACGCACGGCAGCTCCACGGTCATCATGGTCGGCCCCCCGACGGGACTGTCGACCGACAGGGTGCCATCCACCGATGCGACCCGCTTGGCCAGCCCCGCCAGCCCCGTGCCACCGGTGGGGTCGGCGCCGCCCACGCCGTCGTCGCTGACGACGACCAGCAGGGTCGACCCGAAACGCTCCACGATGACCTCGGCCATGGACGCCTCGGCGTGCTTCACCACGTTCGTCAGCGCTTCGGAGACGACGAAGTAGGCGACGGCCTCGATCGTGGGCGACGGCCGCGACGGCAGGTCCACCTTCACCCGTACCGGAACAGGGGCCCTGGCCGCGGCACCCGAGATCGCGGCGTCGAGGCCGCGGTCCTCCAGAACGGCCGGGTGCAGCCCGCGCACCAGACCGCTCAGCTCCTCTATCGCCTCCTTCGCCTCCCGGTGCGCCTCGTCGAGCACGCGGCGGGCGTCCTCAGGCAGGTCGCCGAGCGTTGCCCTGGCCAGTCCGAGGTTGACCGCCAGGGAGACCAGCCGCTGCTGGGCGCCGTCGTGCAGGTCCCGCTCGATGCGCCGCCGTTCGGCGTCCACGGCGTCCACCAGGCCCGCCCTGCTCTCGGTCAGGTCGTCGACCCGGCGCGCCAGCTGCTCCTCACGGCTGGGCCCGAGCAGGACGGTCGCGACGCGCGTGTCGAGCCGGGTAAGGGCGCCGGACAGCCACGCCGCCGCGTAGAGCAGAGCGATGCCGGCAGCGGTGACGTAGGCCGCCCAGGTGGCGTACCCGGGGTGATCGACGCGCCAGTCGAGGGGCACCAGCCAGAGCCACGCGTAGACCGAGACGGCCGCGCCTGCCGCGGCCCACATCAGGAGGACGAGGGCCGCCGCGAGGGCCAGGAGCGGCCCGTCCAGCAGGTGGTACGTGAGCTGCCTCCGTCCGGCCGGGGTCCGCAGCCACTCGGGCGGCCCGGGACGCCGCCCCGCGTAGGGCGAGGGGATGTCCACGCCGAGCCGGGTACGGAAGCGGCCGTGCTGCGCACGTCGCCGGCCGGCGTCCGCTTCAGGCCTGCCGTGTTCGCTGAACGCGCCGTGTGCTCCGGCGGCGGCTCTACGCCCGGCAGCCGTTGACCGTGGCGGCGAGGCCGTCCAGGGCGTCCTTGGTGTCGCCCGGGGCAGCTGTGGAGCCGTTCTCGATGAAGGAGAAGATCTTCCAGCGCCCGTCCTTGGCCTTCGTCAGTCCGCTGAGCCCGATGGCGCCGGTGAGGGTGCCCGTCTTGGCCTTGACCTTTCCGACGGCACACCGTGAGTCCGCGGTGTCGAAGCGGCCGAATTCGGGCCCGAGGGTGCTGCCCGCCTCGCCCGCCACGGGCAGTCCGTCCACGACGTACTTCAGGGTCTTGCTGTGGCGCGGGTCGGCGGCCACGTCGAGGATGTCGGCGAGGGTCCGCGCCGGGATGCGGTTGGCGCGCGAGAGACCGCTGCCGTCGTGGATCACGAAGTTGTGCAGGGACACGCCGTAGTGGGTGAGCACCTCACGTACGACCGCGGTGCCGCCCGCGAAGGTGGCCGGGCGGCCGGCGGCGAGCGCGGTCGTCCTCAGCAGTGTCTCGGCGATATCGTTGTCGCTCGCCTTGAGCATGTGCTTCACGATGGCGGACAACTTGCCGGACTGATGTTGGGCCACGGGAACGTCTCCGGTGCCGGCGGCGCCGCGGGTGACCTCCTCGGTGACGGTGACGCCCTGTCCGGTGAGGAGCTGCGCGAAGGACTGTCCGGCGTCCAGGGCGGTGTCCGTGACATGGTGGCCGTCCACCACCAGGGCCCGCACCGGGGCCACGGTGTCCGGGTAGTAGCCGCTGGTCCAGCCGCTGGCGGGCGTGGGGTCGGGGAAGAGGCTGTCGTCGACCCGGACCTTCACCGAGGTGAGACCCGCGTTGTGCAGTCCCGCGACCGCCGTCTTGGCGAGCGCGGCGAGGTCGTCGGTGGTCAGGGTGCGATCCCCGCCCCCTATCAGGGTGAGGGTGCCGTCACCGTAGACGACCTTCGTGGTGAACCGGTGGTCGGGACCGAGGACCGTCAACGCGGCGGTGGCGGTGGCGAGTTTGGTGTTGGACGCGGGCATCAGAGCGGTGGACGCGTCGTGACCCCAGACGGTCTTGCCCGAGTCGGCGTCGATGACGACACCGCTGAGCGTGCTGCCCAGCCGGGTGTCCCGAGCGCGCGTGTTCAGGTTCTTCGCGATCTTCTGCTCGGCGGAGTCGAGTGCGGCGGTCTTGGCCACGGGCTTGCCCGCGGCGAACGCCGACGGGGCGGCCAGGATCGTCCCGGCGACGGGGGCCGTCAGTGCGACAAGTGCCGCTCGGCGGAGCGACGGACTGGGCGTTCTGGTCTTGCGGTGCCGTCCGCTCGCACGGGTGGCGGAGAGAGATCTGGGCATGCGAGAGCCTCTGTACGCGGTGCGGGAACGGGGACGTCTGCTGCGAATCTTGAAAACGACAGTAACGATCAGGTTTTAGTTTGTGATGGCTGTTCGGCAAAGAAACCACCCAGGATTTCTGTCAGGGCCATGAAAGATGGCACTACCCCCTGTCCGGCCGGCAAGGCCCGCGCGACTTCTAGCCGGAGGCCAGTTTCCGCAGCACCAAGGAGGAGACCGGCGTGGGCAGGGCCCGCAGCGTGCGGACCAACGCCGCTGTGGGCCACGGGAAGTAGGCCTGCGCCGGTTCCTTCTCCAGGGCTCGTACGACGTACCGGGCCGCCCGCTCCTGGCTGATCTGGAAGGGCTTGGGCAGGCCGTCCCCGCCGATGCGTTCGGTGGCGACGAATCCTGGGTGGATGCTGGTGAACCGGACGCCCTGGGGGGCCAGTTCGACGCGCGCGGTGTCGATGAGGGTGCGTGCGGCCGCCTTCGCCGCCGAGTACGGTCCCTGACGTGGGATGCCCATCAGCCCCGCCAGGGAATTGGTGTGGGCGATCAGGCCTCCGCCGGACTGACCGCGCATCTGCTTGATCAGCGGGACCAGGTAGTTGACCACCACGTCGTAGTTCAGCGCCATGATCCGTGAGACGTCCGCGACGCTCACCTGGTCCATGGACATGTCCGGTCCCTGACCGGCGTTGAGGAGCGCGACGTCGACGGAGCCGTACTCCGTGACGGCGGCCGCCACCACGTCGGCGGCCGCCTGCGCGTTCAGGGCATCCGCCGGGATGGCGAGGCAGACGCTGCCCGCGGCTCGTATCTCCTCGGCCACGGCGGCGAGTTCGGCGGCGCGACGTGCCGTGATGACGAACCGGTTGGCGCCGTGGGCGAGTCGGCGTGCCACCTCCGCGCCGATACCCGACGAGGCACCGACGATCAGAACCGTCCGGTCGGTGATGCGTGCCATGGTGCCCCTTCGCTCGGAGAACGGGTGCTCACAGGAAGCGTGGATCCCGGCCGCGGTCAGTGCGTCATGATGTGCGGCCCGGCCACCAGGCAGAGGACTCCCACGATCCCGAAGTAGATCCGCATGGTGGTGAGGCTCCTCCAGGGCGTGCCGTACGAGGTGCGCCGCCTGACCACCACGCAGGCCCAGTCCCAGACCCACACGTCGACACCGCGGTAGCCGCAGGCCACCGCCGTGAAGGCGCCGCCCGCGAACAGTGCGAGCACCCCACGAAAGATCAACGCCGCTTCCTTCCCGACCCCACGACCGGCGTCGCACCGCGGCATTGTTGCAGGAGACGCCGCCGGCGAGTGGGCGCCCTCGTGTCGAGGGCGCCCCTTGTGAGGGGGAGTCAGGCCGGCGTCCTGACCGCCGCGCCCGTCCGGGCCGGCTCCTGTACGACGCGGCGGGGCCGGGTCGGCATCCCGAGCATCGGGTTGGCGACGCCCCAGGCCGCGCCCTTGCAGACCAGCTCCTTGTAGACGGCGGCGAACCGTCCGGTCAGGGCCGCCCGCACGGCGCGGTCGTCGGCGGTGACGTACTGGATCAGGCCTTCCCTGCGGCCCAACGAGATGCACTGGTTGAAGTAGCGGATCGGCACCTTCGGGAGCTTTCCGCCGGTCAGGCGTGCCGCGATGGCGTCGGCGGCCTGCCAGGCCATGGGGGTGCCCGTGGCGCAGGACATGCGGAGCGGCTTGTCGCCGGGGCCCATCGCCATGGCCGCGTCGCCGATGGCGTACACGTCCGGGTGCGAAACCGAGCGCATGGTCCGGTCGACCACGATCTGGCCGGTGCCGGTGACTTCCAGGGTGGTCGCCCTCGCGATCGGGTGGACGGCGAAGCCGGTGGTCCACACGGTGACCGCGGCGGGAATCGTCGCGCCTTCGGCGGTGGTGACGCGGTCCGTCCCGACGCCGGTGACGTCGGCGTGCTCGTGCACGGTGATGCCGAGCTTGTCGACGACCTTCCGCAGGTGCCTGCGGCCCTTGGGCGAGAGCCAGTCGCCGAGGCCGCCGCGGGCGGTGAGCGCGACGTCGAGGTCCGGGCGGGCCTCGGCGATCTCGGTCGCGGCCTCCAGGCCGGTGAGGCCGCCGCCGACCACGAGGACGGGCTGCCCGGCGTCCAGGCGGGCCAGGCGTTCGCGCAGCCGCAGCGCTCCGGGGCGACCGGCGATCTGGTGGGCGTGCTCGGCGGTGCCGGGGACGCCCTGGTCGTTCCAGCCGCTGCCGAGGGCGTACACGAGGGTGTCGTACTCCACCGCTTCCCCGGCGCCGTTCGCATCGAGGACGGGGACCGTCCTGCGGTCGACGTCCACCGCGGTGACCTTCGCGAGCTTCAGTTCGACGCCGGTGCCCTCGAACATCTCGCTGAACGGCCGGGGTTTGAGGTCCTGGCCGGCCGCGAGCTGGTGCATCCGGACGCGCTCGACGAAGTCGGGCTCGGCGTTGACGAGAGTGATGGCGACGTCTTCGCGGCGCAGCCGCCTGGCGAGGCGCCCGGCGGCGATCGCTCCGGTGTATCCGGCCCCGAGGACGACGATGCGGTGCTGCATGTCCTTACTCCTGTCTTCGAGCTCTTCAGCGGATTCGCCCCTTGAACCGGGCAGCCCGCCGTTTCCTGACAGGAATGAGGTGTGAAGCAGCTCACACCGGAGCCACATCGGGGTCACATCGGGGTCAGAAGGCCTTGAGCAGGGGTTCGCCGTGGTCGGTGGCCGCCCATCGCCGGGTCGCGCGTTCGAGCTTGTCGGGGTTGACCTGGTTGCGGAACGCGGCGATGCCCTCGGCGGTGATCTCCAGGCACATGACGCCGATGACCCGGCCGTCGACGACCGCCACGACGGCGTGGTCGCCGTTGGCGGTCGTGACGTGGAGCTCGGGCGAGCCGCCGGTCAGGTCGCGCTTGGCCTTGCCCGGTTTGAACAGGCCCCGCATGAACTTCGCGACCGCGAGGGCGCCTTCGACCGCCCTGGCGCGGGCCGGGATCTTCCCGCCGCCGTCGCCGATCGAGACGGCGTCCTGGGTGAGCAGCCGTACGAGCGGCTCGGTCCGGCCGCTGGTGGCGGCCGCCAGGAACTCGTCGATGATCCGCCGGGCGGCGGCCTCGTCGACCTCGCTCCGGGCCTTGCCGTCCGCGACGTGCCGCTTCGCCCGATGGAAGGTCTGCTGGCTGGCGGCCTCGGTGATGTCGAGGATCTCGGCGATCTCCCGGTGCGGATAGTCGAAGGCCTCCCGCAGCACGTACACCGCACGCTCGCCCGGCGAGAGGCGCTCCAGCAGGACCAGGACCGCGTACGAGACCGACTCGCGCTGCTCGGCGGTGTCGGCCGGGCCGAGCATCGGGTCCCCGGCGAGCAGTGGCTCGGGGAGCCACTGGCCTACATAGGTCTCACGCCGCGCGCGTGCCGAGGTGAGCTGGTTGAGGCACAGGTTGGTGAGCACCTTCGTCAGCCACGCCTCGGGGACCTCGATGTGGTCCACCTCGGCGGCCTGCCAGCGCAGGAACGTTTCCTGCACGGCGTCCTCGGCCTCGCTCGCGGAGCCGAGGAGGCGATAGGCGATGGCCTCCAGACGGGGTCTGGAGGCTTCGAACCGGTCCACCTCGTCCAGGGTCAGGGCCATGGCCCTGATCCTAGGGCCTGCCCTGACCCGCGCGGCTCCCGACGGCCGCAAGGTTCATGATGCGGTGCCGGTGACCGAGAGGACGCCGCCGGTCTTCACGTCGTCGTAGAACCACTTGGCGTCGGCCTGGTCCAGAGCGATCCAGCCCCCGCTGGTGTCGTACTTGCCGATGCCCTTCACGTTGTAGGCGAAGGCCGTGCCGACGTAGACCGGCTCGTTGCCGGCGTCGCGCAGTTCGACCGCGTACGAGATCACCGCGTTGTAACGGGTCCCGTTGGTCTGGTTGGTCACGGTCAGAGTGGTTTTACCGGGCTTCTTGTACACGGTCATCGGCCCCCTGAGCGTGGGGTTCTTGTCGAAGCCCGAGCCCATCGGCATGACCTTGCCCCCGACGGTCAGGGTGCGCCGGCCGCGGTCGATAGTGCCGACGACGAGCACGGGCGTGGCAGTGGGCGACGGGACGGCGGAGGTGGTGGGGGAAGGGGAGGGGGAAGGGTGGGCAGAGACCGCGGGTGGGGCAGCCGGAACCTGACGCTGTTTCCCGTCCCCCGCGAGGTCCAGGTTCCACGCGAAGGCCACCAGGGCGAGGGCCGCCGCACCCGCGCCCAGCATGCCTGCCACGCGGCGGCGCGCCCGGCGCACGGCACGGCGGCGGATCTCGGCACCGCCGACGACCGCAGGAGTCTCGTGCTCCGCGGCGAACTCACGGAGCGCGGAGGAGAGTTCATCAGACACGGCCGTCCTCCTTCCGAGCCGCCCCGCCCGCTGCCTCGTCCACGGCCAGATGCTTCGCAAGCGCCGCCCGCCCCCGGGACAACCTGGCCTTGACCGTCCCCACCGGCGCACCCGTCTCGGAGGCTACCTGCTCGACGCTCAGGTCACACAGATGGTGCAGGACGATCGCCATCCGCTGAGCCTTGGGCAGTTGGCGCAGCGCGGCGACAAGTGCCGTGCGGTCGGGGCCGGGTCCCGGCGTGGACTCGGGCGGCGGCGTACGGCGCACCAGTTCCAGCCAGCGCCTGGCCCGGCGCCAGCGGCTGACCGCCAACCGCATGGCCACCGTGCGTATCCACGCCTCGGGCGCCTCGTCCGCGAGGAAGTCCTTGCGCCGGTTCCAGGCCCGTACGAACGCTTCCTGGACCACGTCCTGCGCCTCACCGTGGTCCCCGGTGAACGCGGAGAGCTGGCCGGTCAAGCGGGGAAACGTGGCCGTGTAGAAAGCGTCGAACTCGTCCTCGGTCATGCCCCCACCGGAGTCTTGGAATTCCCGTGCAACCTGGCCGCCCCCGCCGTGCGTACAGGTCCCGTAGGTCGCGTACATCGAAGCACAACCCACGGGAAAGACGATGAACACGAGTTCCAGGATCCACCGGCCCGCTCGTCCAGCGCCGTGAAAGCCCGCCCCCCGCACCCGCAGCCGTACCGGAGGACCGCCGAAGTGCCGCACCGCCACGACGACTTCGCCGCCTACGCGCATGCGGGCTGGCCCCGGCTGCTCACCACCGCGCAGCTGCTCTGCGGCGACCCCCGCGAGGCGACGGAACTGGTGCGGAACACGCTGGTGGACGTGTGTGCGCGGTGGCGGCGGATACCTCGGGACGACGTGGACTTCTATGTACGGCGGTCCCTCGTCAGGGGTCATCTGCGCCGGGCGCGCCGGGCGCGCCGCCGGAAAGCCCTGCCCCAGGAGGCGTTGGGGGCCCTGTCCGCACGGCAGCGGGTGGTGCTCGTGATGCTGCACCGGGACGGCCTGAGCGATGTGGAGATCGCCCAGATGCTCGGTTGCTCGGTCGGCGCGGTCAGGAGCCATGCCCAGCGTGGACTGGCGGTCTGCGGGGGCGGCACCGAGCGGCTTCGCGGGCTCTTCGCCGCTGCCGTCGAGGGCGCCGAAGGCGCCCCGGGCGTCGTCCCGTCCGCCGTGCCGCTCGGGACCATCGAACGGCGGGGCCGGGCCCTGCGCCGCCGCCGGACCGGCGCGGTCGCGGTCGCCTGCGCGCTGCTGCTCGCCCCGTCGGCCGTCTTCGCGGCCGGCCGGATCGGGGGCACCGGCGGTGCGGACGGGCCGGGCGCCAGGGTGGCCGACGTGGCGTCGAGCTCCGTACGGATCGTCACGCCCGGCGAGCGGGTGGAGGTCGTGCGGGGTGTGCAGGTCTGGCTGACCGCCGACGGCAAGCACTGGTCGACGCCACTGAGGTCCAACCAGTTCCGCGGCCTGTCCGAGGACACCGCCGAGGACACCGCCGAGGACACCGACGACGACGGCGCCGGCAGCGGCGCCGGGAGCGGGAAGCCGGGTGTCTCGGCGCAGGTGGAGCCGGTGAACAGCACGTACTTCCTGTCGGGCATCTACCACGGCCTGTCCACCGACCCGAGTCGTGTCGAGGCCGCCGTCGGCGGCACCAGGGTCACCGGCACGGTCCTCACGCTGGCCGGCAGCCCGGGCTGGGGCGTCTGGTACGCGCGGGCACCGCTGTCGGTGACGGAGCTGAAGGCGAGCCTCGTCGAGGGCGGTCCGACCGTCACGGTGTACGACGCGGCCGGCAAGGCCGTCGCGCGGTCCGGCGCCGGTGGGTGAAGCGCCCGATGCCCACGAATCGCCCTCCGCTCGCGGCGCCCGGCTCCTCCGAAAGGCCTCCCGTGCACGAATCACCCACGGCTCAGGACATGCCCGCTCAGGACATGTCCGCTCAGGACATGTCTGCTCAGGACATGTCTGCTCAGGACATGTCTGCTGAGGAGACGTCTGCTGAGGAAACGTTCGCTCAGGAAACGTCCGCCCCTCAGGACGAGTCGCCCGTCACGAACCGGCCGCATCCGAGTCGGCGGGCGCGGCGTTCGAAGCGCGCGGCGGGCTCGCACCGCGCCCGCCTGCACATCCCGCTGCGTCTCCGTCTCCGCCGCACCCGGGGCCGTCGGCTGCGCCGGCTGATCATCGCCTTCCTGGTGCTGATCGCGACGCTGTGCACGGCGGCGGTCGTCGCGTACCAGCTGACGGACATCCCCGAGCCGCACCCGGAGACCGTCACGCAAAGCACGGTCTTCACCGACGCCAAGGGCTCCTATCTGGGCCGGCGCGGTCCCGTCGACCGCCAGGAGGTGCCTCTGTCGCAGGTCCCGCGGTACGTCCAGGACGCGGTGATCGCGGCCGAGAACCGCACCTTCCGCACGGACAGCGGGGTCTCGCCGCGCGCCATCGCCCGCGCGGTGCTGGCCTCGCTGACCGGCGGCGAGCGGCAGGGCGGGTCCACCATCACCCAGCAGTACGTGAAGAACGCGCTGCTGAGCCCGGAGCAGTCGTTGTCGCGCAAGGCACGCGAGGCGCTGATCGCGATCAAACTCGATCGCACCCGCTCCAAGGACGAGATCCTGGAGGGCTATCTCAATACGGTGTACTTCGGCCGGGGCTCCGCCGGCATCCAGGCCGCCGCGCGCAACTACTTCGGCGTGGACACCCGGAACCTGACCGTCTCCCAGGGCGCGGCGCTGGCCTCGATCGTCAACATCCCCTCGTACTACGAGAAGGCGGGCTCCGACCCGAAGGTGACCGCGAAGCTCAGGGACCGCTGGGAGTGGGTGCTCGACGCCATGGCGGCGAGCGGCAGCATCACGGCGAAGCAGCGCGCCGAGGCCGCCTTCCCGCCGTTCCGCTTCTATCCGCCGGGCACGACCGAGGGACAGCGGCAGTACATGATCGACGTGGCCGCGAAGGAGGCCGCCGACCGGCTCGGTATCGCCGAGGACCAGTTGGCGCGCGGCGGCTACACCGTGCAGACCACCTTCGACCTGGCGCTCCAGGACGCCACCACCGAGTCGGTGAAGGACCTCAAGGGCCGCAAGGGCACCCGGCTGCACACCGCCGTCGTGGCGATCGAGCCCGGCGACGGAGCGGTGCGGCTGCTGTACGGGGGGTCGGACTACGCCCGCCAGCCGTTCAACGACGCGGTGGACGGCGCGGTGGAGGCGGGGACGGCGCTGGATCCCTTCGACAAGGTCCGCTTCGGCGCCTCGCTGACCGCGCTGCGGAGGACCGCGGCGCCCACTCCGCTGAAGCTGGCCTCGGCGTACGCGACCGTGGCGGCGAACGGTGTGTACGCGGCCCCGTACACGGTCACGAAGATCACCCGTGGCGGGCGGACGGTCTACACCGCGCGCCCCGACACACGACGCGCGCTGGACGAGAAGGATGCGTCGGCGGTGAACGCGGCCATGTACGCATGGCCGGTCCCCGGGGCCACCGTCGCCCCGAGCGCTTCGCGGGCCTTCACGGCCGGGGCGGGCGGCGGGATCACCCGCCGGACCGTGTGGTCCACGGAGCTGGACTCCCGGCTCGCCCTGACGGTCGTCCTCTTCGCCGACCGGCCCGGAGAGAAGAAGAACACGACCGTGCCCGCTCAGCTGCCGAACAGGCCGGCGCCGACCGAGACCGCGGAGGAGACCGCGGCGCAGATCTGGCGGCTGGCCACCGCGGAAGCGAAGGAGTCCCCCACACCGGTGCCCGCGGCCGAAGCGGGCGAGGCCGCTCGTCCCCGGACCCGGGTCCCGCGGCGTTGAGGCGAGCGTGCCGGCCATGACGTGATCCGCCCATGACGTGATCCGCCCCCGGTGCGCGGCTGAGGAGCCGTGCCCCGGGGGCGGATGGCGGTGGAGTGAGGCGGTCAGTTCACGGTGATCTTCACCGAGGAGCTGTGCGCGGCGGCGAAGCCGGTCGTCGCCGTGGTGAGCAGCCGGTAGGTGAAGGTGCCCCTGGTCTTCTCGGCGACGGTGAAGGTGACTTGGCCCGTGCTGGACTGGGCCTTGGAGGCGACGGTCGTCCAGGCACCGCTGCGGTACACCTGCAGCTTCACCGTGGCGCCGGTCTCCTGCGAGGAGACGCTGCCGCTGAACTTGACCGTGGCGCCGCGCTTGACCGTGGTGGCGGACGCCTTCAGGGTCACCTTCGGCGACACCGACACCTTGAGGGCGGCCGAGACGGGTTTGGTCCCGGCGGCGGCGACCAGGCGCAGGCTCTCGTTCCGGGCCGGCTTGGTGGCCAGCGCGATCAGGCCGCTGCCGTCCGTCGAGCCGGTGGCCACCGTCTTCCAGGTGGTGGTGCCGGCCGGGCGGGCCTGGAGCGAGACCGAACGGAACGGCAGCGGCCTGTCGGTGCCGGTGGACAGCAGGCCGGACACCTTCACGGACTTGCCGAGCACCACGCTGCCCGGGGCGGTCGCGGTCAGCTTGTCCGCGGTCACGACCGCCTGGACGGAGGCCGTGCCGACCGCCCCCGTGCTGTCGGTGACCGTCACCGTGACGGTGTGCGTGCCGACCTTCCAGGCCGAGGTGTCGAGGCCGTCGCCCCAGCTGGTGCTCGTGTAGTGGCCCTCGCTCCGCAGCTGGAGCGGGGAGAACGGGTTGTCGCCGTCGGCGTAGGAGCGCACGGTCGTGCCGTCGGCCGTGACCTCCTCCTTGGTCAGCCACACCTCGTTGGGGTAGGACCGGTTCCAGCCGTACGGCACAGCGGCCGTCCACTCGATGTCCATCGAGTCCGCGCCGCCGTAGGCGAGCCGCGGAGAGACCGTGGTGGCGGTCACGGTCGGGCCGGGGGTGGCCGTGACCGAAATCGACATCGGGGCCGAGCGGTAGCCGTCCTTGTCGACGGCGACGGCCTGGACGTACGGGCGGTAGGCCATGACCGAATAGGTGCTGGTGTAGGTGTACGGAGCAGTGTCGTCCGTCGCGCGGGGCTTGTTGTTCTTCGTGAACAGGGCCGTCTCGTAGAAGTCGACGTGGTCGATCGCGGAGCCGCCGGTCGCCGGCTGGGCGTCCACCGTGTAGGTGGTGGCCCCCCATACGAGGGCGTGCGCCTGCGGGGAGGTGAACACCGCGGACGGGTTGGCGACGGTGAGGCCGACGGTGCCGCTGACGGTCTGGGCCGTGGCCCCGGAGCCGGTGTCGTCCGGGGTTTCGGTGACCGTGACGTCCAGGGTGTTCCGGCCGTCCGGCAGGTTCCGCGTGTCCAGCTTGAAGTAGCCCGCGCCGGCGGAGCCGACCGTCACCGAGCGGTAGCTGCCCGATCCGTCGCGCGTGGTGTACGCCGCCTTGCCCGTACCGGCCTCGAAGTGGAAGCCGGCGTCGGCCACCAGCGCGAAGCGGACGAGGACATCGCCGCGGTAGGCGCCCGCGGCGTCCTGGGTCTCCTGGGCACCGGTGACCGAATCCGGCTGTTCGGCGACGCTCACGTCCCCGACCGCACCGGTGCCGGCGGGGTTGTCGTCGGCCAGGGCGATGCCCGCCGCGGAGGCGGAGCAGAACAGGACCACGCCCAAGGCGGTGGCCGCACGCAGGGAAGACCGCACGGTGGCGACTCCGTAGGAAGAGGGAGCGGATTCAGCCACTCCGGATCACTGAGGAAGCCACACCGTACATACGTTCCCTGAGCCCATGGATACCGGGGCCCGTGCCATGCCCGCCGGGCGGATTCAGTTCCCGGGCGTTGCCCGGTCGGAGAGCCGCCGCCATGGTCAACGGCACTTGTGGTGGTGGCACCTGTAGCGGGTTTCCGGGGCGTCCGTGCTGGTCGTCCTTCTGCGGTGCTTGTCGCCCTGCCCGTCCTGGTGCTCGGACCGGGTCGGCGAGGGCGAGGGAGCGCCGGGCTCGTCGGCGCCGTGGCCGAGGGGGGCGGGCGTGGGGAAGGGGATGTCGGGCAGGCCGGTGAGGGCGCCGCCCATGTACCGGGTCCAGATCTCGGTGGGGATGTCACCGCCGAACACCTTCTGCAGCCCGCCGACGCCCACCAGGGACTGGAGCTGCGGGTGCTTCGGGTCCTCTTTGAAGAGGACGACGGAGGTGGAGAGTTGCCGGGTGTAACCGATGAACCAGGCCGACCGGAAGTCGTCGGTGGTTCCGGTCTTGCCCGCCGCGGTCCTGCCGAGAGCCTGGGCCTTGGTGCCGGTGCCCCGGACGATGACGCCCCGCAGGACGTCGGTCACGTTGTCGGCGACCGCCGCCGGCAGGGCCTGTACGGGGGCGGGGGCGGTGAAGCCGGGCAGTGCCCTGCCATTGTGGGTCACCTTGGTCACCGAGTACGGGTCGGCCTGCATACCGGAGGCGGCGAAGGTCGCGTACACCCCCGCCATGCGGATGGCGCTCGGCGTGGAGGTGCCGATGTAGAAGCCGGCGCTGGAGGCGGCGAGGCTTGTCGGGCGCAGGCCGAGGGTTTTCGCCGTCGCCGCCACGTTCTCGTAGCCGACGTCCTCTCCGAGCTGCACGTACGGCGTGTTGACCGACTGCTCCATCGCCTCGCGCAGAGGGATGCGACCCCAGCGCTGGGGGGTGTCGTTGTGCTGGTGGAGGAGGCCGGTGGGGTCCTTGTCGTCGGTGACGTAGTTGCCCTGCTGGTCCTTGATCTTGATGCCGTCGTCACCGTTGAACTTGCTGGCCGGGGTGATCGGCTGCGGGGCCTTGCCGGGTTGCAGTACGGCTCCGTGCTGGAGCGCGGCGGCGAGGACGACGGGTTTGAAGGTCGATCCCACCGGGACGCCGGAGGTGTCGGCATTGTCGGAGTAGTGGGCGTGCTCGAAGCCGGGGCCGCCGTAGACGGCGAGGATCCTGCCGGTGCCCGGATCCACCGAGGCGGCTCCCACCTGGACGTCACGGTCGGCCGACCGGTGGGCGGGGTCGAGGCGTTGCTTGCGTACCGCGGCGACGGCCTTGGCCAGTTCCGCCGTCCTCTTCCGGTCGAAGGTGGTGTGGATCTGGTAGCCGCCCCTGCTCAGACTGCTGTCGGTGATGGTCCGGTCGTGCGCCTCGGCATACGACCTGGCGAGCTGGACCAGGTAGCCGGTCTCGCCCGTGAACCCCGTTCCCGGGGTCCATTTCCTGGGCGCCGGGAATCCGGCGGCCGCGTACCGTGCCCGCTGCCCGGGCGTCAGCTTGCCGGTCGCCACCATCCGGTCGAGCACCCAGGACCAGCGTGCTTTCGCCTTCGCCCTGGCCGCGGGATCGGAGTCCGCGTACTGGAAGAGGCTCGGCTCGTTGACCGCCGCGGCCAGGAAGGCTCCCCGGCTCGCGTCGAGCTTCTCCACCGGAAGGTCGTAGTACATGCGGGCCGCGGCCTGGATGCCGTTGGCCTGACGGCCGAAGTAGCAGGTGTTCAGGTATCCCTGGAGGATCTGCTCCTTGGTCATGGAGGCGCCGATCTTGGTGGAGATCAGCAGTTCCCTGAACTTGCGTGAGACCGTCTGCGACTGGTCCAGGTAGGTGTTCTTGACGAACTGCTGGGTGATCGTCGACCCGGACTGCACGGAGCCGCCCTCGGCCATGTCGACGACGGCGCGGAGGATTCCCTGCGGGTCGATGCCCGGGTCGGTGTAGAAGGAGGCGTTCTCCGCGGCGATGAAGTCCCACCGCACATCGGCGGGCACCTGCGAGAGCGTCACGTTCTGCCGGTTGACGCTGCCGTCGGTCGCCAGGACCGTGCCGTCCGACCAGTAGTAGACGTTGTTCTGCAGCAGCGTCCGCGGATTGGGGTCCGGAATGGTGACCGTGGCGTAGGCATAGCCGACGGCCGCCGCCGTGCCGCCGAAGAAGAGCAGGAAGAACGCCAGCAGCTGGCGCACCGACGGCAGCCAGCGGCGCGGGCCCGTCCGGCCTCGGCGCGGGTAGTCGATCCAACGTTTCTGCTGTGGCGCCCTTCTCCGGGCGCGGCGTGACAGGTCCTGTCGGGGGGCCTCGTCACGACGTACGGCCCGGCGGCCCGTGGTCCGGTCGCTCCCGGCACGCGTGCCGCCGACGGAGCGCTGCGGCGGTCGGCGCCGGTGTCCGCTCATGGGCTGTGCTCACTGTCCTCTCAGTACCGCTGCGGTGCTTCGTACGGTCCGGGCTGCCGGAGACCCGGATGGGGCGGGGGCTGTGGACGGCCGTCGTACGGTGCCGGCTGGTAACGGGGGTCGTACGGTGCCGGCCGGTGGAGCGGGTCGTACGGCGCCTGCTGCGGATAGCCGTCGTACCGAACCGGCTCCGGAATGCCGTCGTACGGCGCCGATTGCGGAAAGCCGGGGTCCTGCGGAGGCAGGTCGTCACCGGGCGCCTCCGCGCCCACCGGGACCTGGAGGCTGCCGTACCGCTCCATGCGCTGCCATCTCAGCCGGGAGCCCGACACGGCGGTGAAGACGGACTGGATCACCACCAGGTACATCAGCTGCCGGTAGACGAACTGCTGCAGCGGCAGGCTCCACAGCGGGCCGGGCCGCTCTCCGTCCAGGCGGAACGCGTACACGCCCATCATGAGTTGCAGCAGCAGGAAGGCCAGCCACAGCCCGACGATCCGGACCGGGTCGAGGAAGAGCAGCCCGTACAGGGCGAAGATGTCCACGACGGGTGCGAGCAGCGGCAGCAGTACCTGGAAGAGCAGCAGATAGCCCAGGCCCCGGCGGCCCAGTTTTCCGGCCGCACCCCGCTGCACCAGCGCGCCGCGGTGCTTCCACATCGCCTGCAGGGTGCCGTAGCACCAGCGGTACCGCTGGCGCCACAGGGCGTTCAGTGACGCGGGGGCCTCCGTCCAGGCCTTCGCGCCCTCCTCGTACACCACACGCCAGCCGACGCGGCACAGCGCCATGGTGAGGTCGGTGTCCTCGGCGAGGGTGACGTCACTGACGCCGCCGAGGTCCAGCAGCGCCCGGCGGCGGAACGCGCCGACCGCTCCGGGGACGGTCGGCATGCATTCGGCGAGATCGAACAGGCGGCGGTCGAGGTTGAACCCGACCACGTACTCGATGTGCTGCCAGCGGCCGAGGAGGCCGCCGCGATTGACGACCTTCGCGTTGCCCGAGACGGCGCCCACCCGGGGGTCGGCGAAGGGCTGCACGATCGTGCGGACGGTGTCGGGTTCGAAGACCGTGTCGCCGTCGACCATGACCACCAGGTCGTAGGTGGCGGCGGCGAGTCCGGTGTTGAGGGCGGCGGGCTTGCCCGCGTTCCGCTGCCGGATCACCCGCACCGGCAGGCCAAGCGACTCCACCAGGTCGGCGGTGCCGTCGGTCGAACCGTCGTCCACCACGATGATCTCCACCGGATGGTCCGAGGCGAGCAGTGAGCGTACGGCCGCCTCGATCCCGGCGCTCTCGTTGTACGCGGGCACGATGACACTGACCGGTTCGGTCACCGGCGGCCCCCAGGACGGGCCCCGGTGGCTCGTCCGCAGCCGCCGGTGCCGGTGGGCCGCGACCAGCACGACGGCCGCGCGCAGCACGCTGACCGCTCCGGCCGCGTACATCAACAGCTCCAGCAGCCACACGACCCGGTCGCCGACCTGCAGCACGTTGATGAGGGCCATCCCCTGCAGCCGGTCGCCCAGCCCGGCGGGCTGGACGGGGCCGGCCATGCCGACCGAGGCGCCGACCGTCGCGAACCGGAAGCCGTGTGCCTTGAGCCGCGGGATCAGGGCGCTCAGCGCGGCGACGGTCTGCGACCGGTCACCGCCGGCGTCGTGCATCAGCAGGATCTGCCCGGCGTGGCCGTGGGGTGTCGCGTTCGCGAGGATGCGCTCCACACCGGGACGCTGCCAGTCCTGGGCGTCCTGGGTGGAGAGCACCGTGACGTAGCCCGCCGCGTCGGCCTGCTTCAGGACGGACCAGTCGGCGTCGTCCAGCGCGTCGTTCTTCGAGGAGTACGGCGGCCTCAGCAGTGCGGTCGTGACCCCGGCGGCGCCGGCCACCGCCAGCTGCGTCTCCCGCAGCTCCAGTGAACGCTGCCATGGGGCGAGGCGGGCCAGGTCGGGATGGGTGAAGGTGTGGATGCCGATCTGGTGGCCCTCGGCCACGATCCGGCGGACCAGTTCCGGGTGGTCCACGACCTGGGTTCCGACGACGAAGAAGGTCGCGTGCACATGGTCGCGGCGCAGCACGTCCAGGATGCGCGGCGTCCAGACGGGGTCAGGGCCGTCGTCGAAGGTGAGGGCGATGGTGCGGGCCTTCACCTGGGCGGTGTGGGGGGAGCTGGAGGCGTTCGCGATCACCGGGCCGCCCTGGGTCACCCGGCTGGGCACCGCCTGGTTCGGGCCACGGGCATCGGTCACGGCGTCCGATGTGATTCCGAACATGTGGTGGGTGTAACCCTGCAGCAGGAGGGCGGTCGACAGGGTCACCACGAGCACGCTCAGCAGCAGCCAGTGGGCGCGGGGTGTGATCTGGCGGGTGCGGCTGAGCAGGCGAGCAGGGACGTTGCGGCGTCGGCGATCGGTCACGTCGGGGCCTTGGATCACTTCACGGGCTTGTGGGACGAGCCGAGGGCGCGCCCCTTGGAGCCGGGGGTGGCGGTCGAGGTCGGGGAGGTGGTCCTGGTGGGCGCGGCGGTGGGCCCGGACGTGGCCGCGGGGGCGGTGGCGGCTGCCGTCCGGGCGGTGGGGACCGTGGGGCCGGGGGTCTGCCGGGACGCGGGGCGGGAGTTCTTCTGTCCCGCGGTCGCGCTCCCTGCGGAGTGGCCGGTGCCGGACGAGGAGTCGGGTGCGGTCGCCCGGGACGTGGTCGGGTGCGCGGAGTCCGGCTGCGGCACGAACGGAGAGCTGACGGTGGGGCCGCCCAGCACGGCGCTGATCAGCAGGGCGACGTAGCCGCCGGCGGGGATCAGCAGCAGCCGGGCGGCGCGGAGCACGCGGCGCTGGCGTCGCCCCGAGGAATCGACGAAGACCGGCCGCACCGACGCACTCGCCGGTGTGTCCGGTCCCGCTACGGGAAGGCCGGGTGTGTCGAGCTCCAGAGGCGGCACGGTGAGGACGTCACTGCGGGGAGCGTCCCACGCCGTCGCGTCGGGGTACGGCCCGGCCGCGTAGCGAGGCATCCCGGTGACGTGGGGGTACGTTCCCATCGCCTGGGTGTGACCTGCCGGGTACGCGAGTTGCACCGGGTCCCGGGACAGCGTGGCCGTGTCGGGGGCGGTGCTGCCGCTGTACTCGTTGCCGTAGGCGTACGCATACCCGGCGCCGACGTACGGATCCTCGCCGTACGATCTGCCGCTTTCGTCCGTTCGCTGCACGGTTCATGCCCCTTTGTTCCGGCCGACCGGCACGGTCGTCCGTAGGGAAAGAGCGAACACGACCGAATGTGTTACACCTTGACCCCACAGAACGGGCGAAGTGGGGGCAAACCTGCCGTTGGCGTGCCTCAGGCCGGCAGCTGCTTCACCACCGCGTCCCCGTGGTCGGCCGTCCGCGCGTAGAACTCCCTCAGCTCCTGGTGCGCCGCCGCGAACGCACCCCACGTCCGGGGCTCCGCGGTCACCCCGCCGTAGCGCGGCAGCAGCTCGTCGCGGGCGAAGGCCCACAGCGCGTCGAAGTCGGCCGTCGCCAGGAACCCGGCCACCCGGCGGGCCTGGGCCGCCGTCAGCACCAGGAACGGCGGCTTGCGCCGGTCGGGGCGGAACACCGGCCGGCCACCGAGCACCACCTGGGCCTGGGGCCGGCCCTCGGCACGATGCGGGCGTGCGCCGGCGTAGATGCGTTCCTGGTCCAGATAACGATCGTCCAGCACCTCCTCATGGTGCGGGCCGACCCGGTGCCGTACGGCCTCCGAGTCGTCCTCGAACAGTCGTTCAAGCCAGGTCGCGCTGTTGCGCAGTGCCGGGGGCGGAACCGCTCGCAGACGGAGGTACGCGCTCATGCCAGAAGGAGCGCACCGGGGCGCCGATGCGTCACGCGGCCCGACGGACCCGTACCGGGAATCCCCCGGAGCGGGTGACGGATCGGCCGACGGCCTCGCTTGTCCGTATGTGACGAGTGTGACGACAGAGCAGGAGACGAGACCCCGTGCCGCGGCCAGGCCGGCACGGTGGGCCGCGGACACGGTGGTGACGATGCGGGAGGGCGCACGGCTGCGCCTCGACTACTCGGCGTCGAGCCTGTGGTGCGTCGACCGGATGATCGACGACCTGCGCCGGGAGGGCACGCCCCGCGCCGCCGTGGAAAGCGTGCTGCGCGGCTTCGGGGCGTACGCCGGTGAGGTGATCGTCCGCCAGGCGGGCGCCGAGTGGTGGACGGCGGACGGTGAACACCGGATCCGCACGGCCGACGGACAGCTGTGGGATCCCATCGACGAGGCCCACCGCCGCTTCGCCGGAGACGGCTCGTTGCGGCTGCTGTGCCGCGACGCGACGGCGGGCACGCCCTGACACCGGGACCGTCGGCCGCGGTGAGGTCCGTGATCCGCGTCCGGCCGTCCGCCGCCCGGTCCGACACGTGCCTGGGGTGGCCGGGACCTCGGGGGGAGTGTGGTCCCAGCCACCCCATCCCTCTCCGTGCCGCTCGCCGGGGGGAGACAAGAGCGGCAGGGAGAGAGTTCCGGGGGGCACGTTGCGGTGCCGGTGGACCCGGCACTCCTCCAGCGCGTGGCCGGCGCGAAACGTCACCCGGCCGGGAGTCCGCCGGTCGCGCGCATGGAGGGGCTCCTGATGCGTTGTGACACTTCTGTGAGGACAAACGCTGGTCACCATGGGCCGTCGGTGCGCCTGGAGCGCGGCGGACCGCATGGACCCGCCATGACCACGGTGCGAACGAGGACAGTCTTGGGCCAGGTACGGCAAACCCGGCGTGTACAGCTGTACGACGCGGAATTGGGCGCGGCGGTCGCGCGTGCCCAGGACGGCGACGAGGCCGCCTTCGCGGTCGCCTACCGGATCGTGCAGCCGGGCCTGCTCGGCTTTCTGCGCGGGCTCGTCGGCGACGACGCGGAGGACGTGGCGTCCGACGCCTGGCTGGAGATCTCCCGCGACCTCGGACGTTTCCGGGGGGACGGGGCCGGGTTCCGGGGCTGGACCGCGACCATCGCCCGGCACCGGGCACTGGACCATCTGCGCCGCCAGCGGGTGCGGCCCCGGGCGGGCGGGACCGAGCAGGACGTGCTGGACCTGCCCGGCTCGTACAGCACCCATGAGCAGGCCCTGGAGTCCCTCTCCACGGAGCGGGCCCTGGAACTGGTCCGCGGGCTGCCGCGGGACCAGGCCGAGGCCGTGCTCCTGCGGGTCGTCATCGGCCTGGACGGCCCCGCCACCGCACGCGTCCTCGGCAAGCGCCCGGGAGCGGTGCGCACCGCCGCCCACCGGGGCCTGAAGCGCCTCGCCCGCCAGCTGGGCATCGGCGGCGAAGCGGACGCGGATGTGACAGATGAGGCTTCCCGAACGCTGGGAAGTCGAAATGAACAACAACAGCGACAGCGGGCCGACCGAAAGGCACCAGCCACGGACGTCGAGCGAATCGAATCTGTCGGACAGGAACGGAAGCGGACATGGGTGAACGGCTGAGCGGCGAGCGAATTCCGGGCCGCCGCCGTGCGCACCATGGCGGCGCCATGCCAGACCCTTGGGACATGCATGACACCGCCGCGCTGGAATCGGTGCTGGCCGCCGCCATGCGCGCAGGCGATCTCGATCCCCAGGCCGAGCAGCGGGCGGTGGCCGCCTTCCGGGCCGCCCACAGCGCGGGCGCACACCGGGCGCGCACCCGGCGCCGGGACAACTGGCGGCCGGCGGCGGAGCGGCGTGCCCGGCGCCCTGTGAAGCTGACGTTCGGCGTGGTGTTCGCCAGCCTCGCCCTGGGTGGTGTCGCGGTCGCGGCCATCGGTTCCGCCGGGCCGTCCACGGACGGTTCCGGTACCGGCCGGGGGACCGCGCACCCGTCGGCGGTCGCCCCGGACCGACCGGGTGGTGCGGCCTCTTCGGCGTCCTCCGGCGGCCCCGCGTCGAGGAACGGCTCGGCCCGCGCCAAGGACACCGAGGCCCACTGCCGCGCCTACGAGCAGATCAAGGGCCACGGCAAGGCGCTCGACGCGACGGCCTGGCAGCGGCTCGTCGCGGCCGCCGGCGGAAAGGACAAGGTCGCCGCGTACTGCTCCGAGCAACTGGCGCGGGCGACCGGGCACACCGGTTCCTCCGGCAACGACTCCGGCGACAATGGTTCCTCCGGCAACGGCACGTCCGGCAACGGCACGTCCGGCAACGGCTCCGGCGGCACGTCCAGCAACGGCAACGGCACGTCCGGCAACGGCTCCGGCGGCACGGACAACGCAACCGGAAACGGTGGGACAGGCGCCGAGAAGAGCGGCGGCAGCAGCGGGAAGCACAAGTAGCGGCCGCTCGCCATGGTGACCTGACGTTCCGTCAGGCGGCCGGTGAAGCAAAGAACCCCTCGAATTTGCCGTCGACCCGGGGTTCTTTGCCGCACGGACGCGTCAGCCGGCCTGGGACGGCGTCTGCTTGATGCCGTCGACGATGGCGCGGTTCAAGACGGCACTGGTGAAGGTGACAGTGCCGGGCTCGATCACCGCAGCGTCTCCGCTGCTCCTCCGGACCTGGACGCTGCGCTCGCCGAGGAAGACATGGGTCTTCTTGTCGAAGATCCATTCCTCGCGCAGACCGCCGGCCTCGTCGAGCCGGGCCACCGCCACCCCGTGCCGGCCCACCGCGTCCACCGCGTCCTGCACGACGACGACGCCGGGGATCTTCGCGGCGGCCTTGAACAGCGCCGAGTAGAGCTTTGCGGGCGGGTAGCTCTGGCCGACCAGGTCCCCGATGGTGGTGAACGCCTCCTGGTCGGGGGAGGTGCCGTGCCCCTCGGTCTCCTTGTAGATCTTGGCCAGCAGCTTGTCGGGGTCGGTGGGGAGTTTGGCCAGGGAGTCGTACGACGGGGCGTTCAGGGTCGCCTCCGGGGTGTTGCCCTGCTCGTCGGGGAGGCTCAGGGTCTCGCCCTCGGGGCTGTCGTCGACCGTGGGGTCGATCAGCCAGCCCTTGGTGCCGTCCGGGGACTGCCACACCTGGCGGCGGTGCAGCGCGTGACTGCCCAGGCTGACCTTGCCGTTGACGGACTTGATGAAGCTATCGGCCATCTTGGACTCGATGTAGACGTACTGGCCGGGCTCGACGGCCGGGTGGGACGCGTCGGCCGCCGCCAGCGAGATCTGGTCGAGCAGCTGGGGCACGCCCTTGGTGGTGGCGGCGCCGATCTTGGTGGTCAGGACCGGTCCGGTGGCGACGCCTCCGTCCCTGACCCCGCCACCGCCGGACATCGTGTTCCCGGCGACGACCGCGGCCGCCACGGCCGCCGCCAGGGCGGGCAGCACGATCGCCGGGCGCGGCAGCCGGAACCGCCGGGCCTTCTCGGGGGCCGCCGTCGCCGTGCGCTCTGCCTGCTGCATGTCGTGGATCTGGGCCATCAGACGCTCCCTGTGGAACTGGTGACGGCCCGTCGGCAGGTCACGCGCCGTCCGGGAGAAGAGCTGTGCGCTCTCGTCCCACTCGGCCGGGTTCTGCCGGGGCGTGTCCGCGTTCATCGGTTTCCTTCCTGCGCGGGCCGGATCGCGTTTGTGCGTTCACCTCTTGTCTGTCGGCCGAGAAGGCCGCCTTCCCGTTTCCCGCGCACTTTCTTTCGCGCGGTTTCGGCTGCGGGGCGTACCGGCTCGGCCTCGGCCCGCGCGCGCAGCTTCTTGCGGGCCCGGGAGAGCCGGGAGGCGACCGTGCCGACGGGAATCCCGAGTGCTTCCGCCGCGGCCTCGTAGTCCAGGCCCTCCCCCAGGCAGAGCGCGATGACCTCGCGCTCCGGTCTGCGCAGCGTGGCGAGCGCGGTGAGGGCCGTCGCGAGTCGCCGCCGGTCGTCGACCCGGTCGGCCACCTCGTCGGCGTGGTCGGGCACCGACAGCTCGGCCGCGGCGGCCGCGTTGGCCGCCGCCCGGTACCGCCGATTGCTCCGGTACTGGTTGCGCGCCGTGTTGGTGGCGATGCCCAGCAGCCAGGGCCGCAGGGAGCCGCCCTCGGGCTCGACCTGGTCGCGCAGCCGCCACGCCTCCATGAAGGTCGCCGCCATCACGTCCTCGGCCGTCGACCAGTCGGCGGTCAGCCGGAAGGCATGGTTGTAGACCGCGCGGGCACAGCTGTCGAAGAGCTCGGCGAACGCGCTCGATTCCCCGGCCCGTACCCGGGTACGCATATGAGTGCTCACTTCAATGAGCTGTCCGGCACCCCACACCGACTTCCCGTGATGTGCGCCACATTGTGTCCGCTGCCGGTGCGGGCCGGTTCCTCACCGAGCCGACGGACGGGGTTCCTTGGCCTGCGCCACAGCTCACGACTCCTCGCGTGGGCCTTTCCGAGCCACGGCGAGATCCGCGTAGAGCCCAGAACGCGACATTCCGAGGCGCTCGGCGACACGCGGCACCGCGTTGCGCACCTTGAAGACCCCGCGCTCTTCGAGGGAGCCGATCACATCGAGCCGCTCGGCGCGGGTGAGCGCCGGGAACGGTTTGCCCAGGGCCAGTTCCTGGCCGCGGACCACGGCGTCGACCACGTCGTCGAAGTCATTGGTGAAGGTCGTCGCGGCCGGCTCCACCGGACCGGCTCCGGCCAGCGCGGACAGGATGTCGCCGGCCTGGCGGAGCGCGGTCACGTCGATGTTGACGCACAGCGCCCCGAACAACTCGCCCCGGCCGTCGCGCAGGGGCATCGTCGACGACTTGATGACGCGGCCGTCGGGGGTCCGGGTGACGTAGTTCAGATCGTTGACCGCCTCCGCTCCCTTGCGGAGCATGGACAGCCCGATCTCGCTCAGCGCCCCGCCCACGCGCCGCCCGGTCACCTGCCCGGCCACGGCGACCACCGACTGCTCGCCCAGCCGGTAGTCGTGCAGGACGACCTCGCAGGACGGGCCGAACGTGGCGGCCAGGCCGTCGAGGACCGGTACCAGGGCCGCCAGGATCGCGTCCTGTGACGGGTCGTGCATCCGTGCCTCCGGAACGAAGTCCAGCGTCTGGAGTTTTCATCTAAGCAGAGCCCGAGCGGGGGCAGGGCGGGGTCTGAGCGGAGTCCGAGCGGAGTCTGAACGGCAAGGGGCCGGACGTCGGGTTCAGTTCCCGATCGCGTCGGCGATGAGCGCCTGGAGCTGTTCCGCCGTGTCGTCGAGGGGCTGGATGCTGCGCTTGGCGCGGCACATGGCCACGGTGCCCTCGACGGCCGCGACGACGAGCGTCGCGAGCCGGGCGGCCCGCCCGGCTTCGGCACCGTGCTCCCGCAGGGAGGCCGCGAGCAGGCTCTCCCACTGGTCGAAGACCTCGGCCGCGGCCGCCAGGGCGGGCGGGACCTCGTCGGCCAAAGGCTCCTCGATGGAGACCGCCAGGACCGGGCAGCCGGCATGGAAGTCGCTCTCGACGACGACCCCGCGCCACAGGGCGAGGAAGGCACGCAGTCCGGCGGCCGGGCCGGCCTCCAGCTCCTTGCGCAGGCCGCGCGCGACCCACTCGCCGGTGTAGCGGACCGCCTCCGTGGCCAGCTGCTGCTTGCCCTCGGGGAAGTAGTGGTACGTCGAGCCCAGCGGCGCCTTGGCGTGCTTGGCCATCTCCCGGATGCTCGTGGCACTGAGCCCCCGCCGGCTGATCATGTCGGCCGCACCGGCCACGATCCGCTCGCGCGACGGCGCGTCGCTGCTCTTGGGCACCTGTGCACTCCCTCTTGGCTATAACGACCGTCATAGTCTAGCGTGCCCCTCGTCTATAACGATCGTCATAACGCGACGTCGTCACCGACCCGAGGAGCCACCGTGCCGATGATCCGGCTGACCGTCCCCGCAGGTGCCCTGACCGAGGAGGGCCGTACGACCGTCCGGCGCGAGCTCGCCGCCGTACTGCTGCGCTGGGAGGGAGCGCCCGACACCCCCTTCTTCCGCGCCCAGGCGTGGAGCTACCTCGTCGAACTGCCCGAGGGGGCACAGACCACCGCCGAGGACGACGCGCCGCGCTTCCTCGTGGAGGTCACCGTGCCCGAGGGCGCGCTGTCCGAGCGCCGCAGGGCGGGACTGGTGGGGGACGCGACCGCTGCCGTACTGGCGGCCGCGGGACTGGGCCAGGGCGACTCCCTGCGCGTCTGGGTGCTGGTGCACGAACAGCCCGACGGCACCTGGGGCGCGGGCGGCTCCGTCATCCGCTACACCGACCTCGCGGCCCTGGCGAAGGAGCAGCAGGCCGATGCGTGAACTCACCTACGTCGCCCGGAACACCGTCGAGTGGCGCGAGGCGCCCGATCCGAAGGTGCGGTCCGGCCAGGAGGCGATCGTCGCGCCGGTGGCCGCGACCACCTGCGACGTCGATTCCGCGATCTTGGCGGGACATGGCTTTGTCGAGCCGCCCTTCGCCATCGGCCACGAGTGCGTGGCCCGGGTCGTCGAGACCGGCGACGCGGTGACCTCGGTGGCCCCCGGGGACCTGGTCGTCGTCCCCTGGTCCGTCAACTGCGGCACCTGCGACAACTGCCGCTCCGGACTGACCGCGCACTGCACGTCCGTACCGCACATGGCCATGTACGGCGCGCCCATCGGCGGCAGTTGGGGCGGCCTCTTCTCCGACCTGGTCCGCGTGCCGTACGCGGACGCCATGCTGGTCCCGCTGCCCGAGGGCCTGGACCCCGTCGCCATGGCGTCGGCGAGCGACAACTGGTCCCTGTCCTGGCGCCTGGTCGCGCCGCACCTGAAGAACAGGCCCGGCGCCCGTGTCCTGGTCGTCGCGCGGGGCAGCATCGGCCTGTACGTGTGCGCCATCGCCCGCGCGCTGGGCGCCTCCGACGTGCTGTACGTCGACCCCGACCCGGAGCACCGCAGGCTCGCCGAGGGCTACGGGGCGCGCACGGCCGAGGCGATCGAGCCCGTCCGGCACGGCTTCGACCTCGCCGTCGAGGCCACCGGACGCGTCGACCAGCTCGCCCTCGCCGTCAACTGCCTTGCGCCAGAAGGTTTCTGCGAGTCGGCGGGCAACCACTTCCGGCCCGGCGAACTCCCCCTGCTCGACATGTACCTCACCGGCGTCACCCTCCGCATCGCCCGCGACAACGTGCGCGGTCACATCCCCGACGCCCTCGAACTCGCCGGCTCCGGGAAGGTCGCGCCCGAGCGCGTCGTGTCCCACGTCCTCGACTGGGAGGACCTCCCCGACGCGCTGCCGGAGAAGCACCTCAAGCCCGTCTTCGTGACCCGTCCGGCGTGACGGACGGGCAGGCGGCGGCCGGTCACCCCATGTCGTCCGGGTCCAGGTCCGGGCCGACGACGAGGGTGACCTGGCCCGCCGCCGCGTCCTGTGCCGCGTGGGCGCCGGGCAGCCGTGAGGCGAGGACCCGGGCCTGCTTCTGGAGGGCGTCCGGGTAGGTGACCGTCGTGCGGGTCACCGTTCCCGGCGAGTTGCCCGTCCCGTCGACGGTGAAGCCGGCCTCCCTCAGCCTCTCGGCGACGACCCCGGCACGCCCCTGCGTCCCGGTGCCGTTGAGGACCCGGACGTGCACGGAGGAGGCGTACACGACGTCCTCGGCCGCCTTCCGCAGCTGCTCCTTGCCGACCTCCCGGTCCTTGGCCAGGTCGGTGAACAGGTCGGCGGCCTGCGGGTACTGCCAGACGACGTTGGCCTTGTCGGCGGGTACGTCCGCCACGCGCCCGTAGTTGGGCACGGTGACGAAGGCCAGCCGGTCGGCGGGGATGCCCTTGAGCTCCGAGGCGAGGCCGTACAGCGGTCTGATGCCGGCCAGGCCAGGGTCCGTGGTCAGGGACCCGGTGGCGGACTTCAGGAAGCCGTACATCGCTTTCGGGCTGGTCAGCTCGGCCTTCGCCTTCTTCACCAGGGCGTCCATGAACTCCTGCTGGCGGCCGATGCGTCCGATGTCGGAGCCGTCGCCGACGCCGTAGCGGGCGCGTACGTAGCCGAGCGCCTTCTCTCCCTGCACGTTCTGGCAGCCGGCCGGCAGGTCCAGGTGGGCCTTCTCGTCGTGGATGGGCGCCTTGGGGCAGACCTCGATGCCGCCCAGGGCGCCGACCATGCCCTTGAAGCCCTGGAAGTCGATGGACATGAAGTGGTCGATGCGCAGACCCGTGCGGGCTTCGAGGGTCTTGATCGTGCAGGCGGCGGCGCCGGCGACGTCACCGCCGCTGCCGCCGATCGCGAACGCCTCGTTGATCTTGAAGTGGTGCGGGGAGGACATGCTGCCGTCGCCCTGGGCACAGGCCGGTATCCGCACCCAGGAGTCACGGGGGAAGGACACCACGGTGGCCCACTTCCGGTTCGCGGGCACGTGCACCAGCATCAGGGTGTCCGACTGCATGGTGGTCAGATGCCTGCCGTACTTCGCGTTGGCGCCGGCCCGGCTGTCGGAGCCGACGACCAGGATGTTCTTCGAGCCCGGGCTGAGGTTGACGGGACGGTCTCCGCCGATCTTGTCGTCCACGTCGGCCGACTTGATGTTGCCGTTGAGGTCCTCGTAGATCCAGGCGCCGACCCCGGCGACACCGAGGACGACCAGCGATACCACCCCCGCGGTCCACAGCAGGACCCGCCTGCGCCGCGTCGGACCGGGCTTCTCCGCGCCGCCGGGCGTACGTCGACGCCTCCTCGTTCCGCTCACCGGCACTTCCTCTCCGCCTCGGCCAGCCCATGGGTCTCACCCTGCAGACCACCGACTCCGCCGGATCCGTTGCCCGGACAGGCCCCCTAGTGGCGCGGCAGCAGCGCCGCCGCCGCGAGGCCGCCGAGGCCGAACACCCCCAGGGTGATCATCGCGGCGGCGTAGGCGCCGCTGGTGAGCCCGGAGACGAGGATCGTGCCGGCGATGGCCGTGCCGAAGGAGGAGCCCAGGTTGGAGATGCTGCGGGACAGGCCGGAGATCTCGCCCTGCCGCTCCTCGGGGAAGCTCGACTGGACGACATTGACCGACGGGGTCAGCATCACGCCCAGGCCGAGGCCGATCAGGAGGAGCCCGGGGGCGTAGGCCCAGGCGGTGGCGTAGCCGCCGGCCAGGGTGACCAGTACGGCGATGCCGACGACGCAGACCACGAAGCCGGTCATGATGAGCGTCCGCTGGGGGCGCCGCTTCGCCAGCCGCTCGGCGCACAGCGACGAGACCAGCAGCCCGAGGGTGGCCGCCGTGAAGACGACCCCGGTCTGGATGGCGTCGTAGCCGCGCACGACCTGGAGGTAGGCGGCCACCGTGAACGACGTGCCCATGAGCAGCAGCCACTGGACGTTCTGGGTGACGAGCCCGAGATTGGAGGTGCGGTCGCGGAACAGGGACAGTGACAGCAACGGCTCCTCGCCCGCCGCCTCCTTGGCCCGTACGGAGCGGAAGAACCACCAGAGCACGAGCGCGCCGAGGCCCAGCAGGCCGAGCATCAGCCACACGTTGTTGTCCGCGGCCAGGATGCCCATGACGATCAGGACGAGGCCGACGGCGGACAGGACCGCCCCACCGGTGTCGAAGGGGCGGGTCGGATCGGGCGGCAGCGGGTCCTCGATCCGGCGGCTGAGGACGACGATCACCACGATGACCAGGGCCTGGAACACGAAGGCCGCCCGCCAGCTGATCGCCGTGGTGATCAGCCCGCCGATCAGCGGGCCCGCGGCGGCCCCGATGCCGCCCAGCGCCATGATCATGCCGAACGCGCGGGCGCGGGAGGTCAGGTCCGGGAACAGGAGGGTCGTGAGGATGTAGACGGGCGGGATCAGCAGCGCGGTGCCGACGCCCTCCAGGATCGAGTTGCCGAGGATCAGGACGCCCAGCCCCGGCGCGGCCGCGCTCAGCAGCGCGCCGACGCCGTACACGACGAGGCCCACCAGGAGGCAGCGCTTGCGCCCGTAACGGTCGGTCAGTTTGCCGCCGGGGATCATCAGTGCCGCCATGACCAGCAGGAAGATCGTGATGGCCACCTGCACGCCCTGCACGGTGGTGCCCAGGTCCTTGCTGATGTCGTTGATCATCACGTTCATGTTGGAGCCGGCGAAACTGCAGATGAACTGGGCCAGGGCCAGCGGGGCGAGAATCCGCTGCCCTTGCGAGGCCCGCTTCGCCCGGTCCGTCTCAACCACCTGCCTCACCTCCGCCCGCGGGCGGCACCGGCACCGCGAAGCCCTGGGCCACCGGGAGGTCGTCGCCGCTTCCCGGTCGCGTCTGCGCCTCGCTCAGTTGCTCGTCCAGCGCCATGGCGGCGGTGACCAGCGCGAGGTGGGTGAACGCCTGCGGGAAGTTGCCGAGTTGTTCGCCCGAGGGGCCGATCTCCTCGGCGAACAGGCCGACATGGTTGGCATAGGTGAGCATCTTGTCGAAGGCGTACCGGGCCTGGGCGAGCCGGCCGGCGCGGGCCAGGGCCTCGACGTAGAAGAAGCTGCACAGGTTGAAGGTCCCCTCGGAGCCTCGCAGCCCGTCGGGCGAGGCGGCGGGGTTGTAGCGGTAGACCAGGCTGTCGCTCACCAGTTCCTCGCCCATGGCGTCGAGGGTGGTGAGCCAGGCCGGATCCTGCGGGGAGATGAAGCCGACCCGGGGCATGAGCAGCAGCGAGGCGTCCAGCACGTCCGTGTCGTAGTGCTGCACGAAGGCCTGCCGCTTCTCGTGCCAGCCGCGTTCGACGATCTGCTCGAAGACCCTGTCGCGGGCCTCGGTCCAGCGGGCGAGGTCGGCCGGACGGGAGTGGGCGACGGCCGCGTGGATGCAGCGGTCGAACGCGACCCAGGTCATCAGCCGGCTGTAGGTGAAGTTCTGCCGGCCGCCGCGGGTTTCCCAGATGCCCTCGTCGGGCCGGTCCCAGTTGGCGGCGAGCCAGTCCGCCACACGGCTGATGGCCCGCCAGCCGCGTATCGCCCCCATGTCCCGGCCGGCCACCAGGGCGTCGGAGACCTCGCCGTAGATGTCGAGCTGCAACTGGTCGGCCGCCGCGTTGCCCACCCGCACCGGCCGGGAGCCCATGTAGCCCTCCAGGTGGTCCAGCGTCTCCTCGGTCAGGTGGGGGTCGCCGTCGACCCGGTACATGATCTGCAGGGGATCGCCGGAGGCGGTGTCCGGGGCCTCGACACGGTCGCGCAGCCAGCGGCGGAAGGCATGCGCCTCGTTCTCGAAGCCGAGGTCGATCAGGGACCGGACGGAGAGCGACGCGTCGCGGACCCAGGTGTAGCGGTAGTCCCAGTTGCGTTCACCGCCGACCTGCTCGGGCAGGCCC
Source organism: Streptomyces sp. NPDC086549 (assembly GCF_044746205.1). Lineage (NCBI taxonomy): Bacteria > Bacillati > Actinomycetota > Actinomycetes > Kitasatosporales > Streptomycetaceae > Streptomyces > Streptomyces sp. NPDC086549. The sequence goes on from NZ_JBIVBS010000007.1 coordinate 38,137, forward strand.
ATGGTGGCCGCCGCGATGGGCGCCCCGGTGGGCGCGTACGTGAGCAGTTTGAGCGTGATCGCCGAGCGGTTCACCATGTCCCGCCAGCGTCCGCGGTACGTGCACGTCCGCAGCCATGACAGCCAGAAGGCCCGGCACGCCTCCACCGTGTCGACGACACCGGCAAGCGACGGCCGGGGCGGCACGGCGCCCCCGCTCGCGGTGCTGGTCAGCACGACGGCGGCCGCCTCGCCGGCGGACAGGGTGAAGCGGGCGGTGATGTCGTCGCCGTCGGCCCGGAGGGCGACCCCGGTGGTGGACTGCAGATGCAGGTCGGTTCCCGGGCCGCGGAAGACCGCGGAGCGGTCGTCGTCCAGCGTGAGCGTGTGCGAGGCACGTCCGTAGTCGAAGCGCGGGCGGCAGGTGAAGCCGAAGGGCAGGCTGCCGCGGACGACTCGGGCGACCCTGAGCAGAGTGTGCCGGTCCGTCGGTGCCGTGGAGTCGACCGGCGTCATCAGGTCGGCCACCTCGCCGACGCCGCCGGGTGCCATGAACCGGGTGACCAGGATCGCCGTGTCGGGCAGGTAGAGCTGTCGCACCGTCAGACCGTTCCCCTCCGGGAGGTCGACGGCGAGACGGCAGTGGCCGCCGCGCTCACTGTCCAGGAGCGAGGCGAAGACACTGGGCGAGTCGAAGCGCGGGGCACACCACCAGTCGACGGTTCCGCCGGACGACACCAGGGCCGCCGTCTGGAGATCGCCGACCATCCCGTGCTCCGCGATGGGCGGGTACCGGTCCACGAGGCCTCCTCCGTCGAGCCGTCGCGTCCGGGCAGGCATCGTCCCGACCGCTCCCGTCCATCGTTCGACCGCCGCGGCGCCCCGGCCTCACCCGCCGCGGGTGAGCGGCCCGGCGGGGCCGCACGCGCGCGTGCGAGAGGGGCCGTGCCTGCTTATCGTCGGACTGGCAGACCGTGAAAAACCGCCCATATCGACTGGGGGTGGAGCGAGCCGGTACGTGTGGCGGCCCGCCCCCGGGCCCGCGCCACGACGAAGGGGTCAGAGCATGTCTGCGTCCACCACCTCCCACAACGGCCCGCTCCGCGCCGCGCAGGTCGCCACGCCCGACGGCACACCGGCGCTGGTCGAGGTCGCCCGGCGGGAACCGGGGCCGGAGTCCGTGCGGATCACCGTCGAGGCGTGCGGTGTGTGCCACTCCGACCTGCTCATCAGCTCGGGCATGCTGCCCGGGACCACGTTCCCGGTGACACCCGGTCATGAGATCGCCGGGCGGATCGACACCGTCGGCGAGAACGTGACCGGCTGGCACGTCGGCGACCGGGTCGCGGTCGGCTGGTACGGCGGCAGCTGCGGCCACTGCGACGCCTGCCGCGACGGCGACGCCGTCCTGTGCCCGGAGCTGTCCGTCCCGGGCGTCGCCTACTCCGGCGGCTACGCCGACTCCGTCGTCGTGCCCGCCGTCGCCCTCGCGAAGATCCCGGACCAGCTGACCGCGGTCGAGGCCGCGCCGCTGGCCTGCGCGGGGGTGACGGTCTACAACTCGCTGCGCAACACGGGCGCCCGCCCCGGCGACACCGTCGCGGTCCTGGGCCTCGGCGGTCTCGGTCACCTGGGCGTCCAGTTCGCCCAGAAGATGGGCTTCGACACGGCCGCCATCGCCCGCGGCCAGGAGAAGCGGGACCTGGCGCACAAGCTGGGCGCCGCCCACTACATCGACAGCACGGCCGGTGACGTCGCCCAGGCGCTGCAGGCGCTCGGCGGGGCCAAGGTGGTCCTGGCCACCGTCACCAACTCCGACGCGATGAACGCGACCGTCGACGGGCTCGGCCGCCGCGGCGAACTCGTCGTCCTGGGCGTCTCGCCCGACCAGATCAAGGTCACCCCCTTCCAGCTGATCACCAACGCCCGGAAGGTCTACGGGCACGCCTCCGGTTCCGCCGTCGACATCCAGGACACCCTGCGCTTCGCCGCCCAGACCGGCGTCCGGGCGTGGGTCGAGGAGATGCCGCTGGAGGAGACCGCGGCCGCGGTGGCCAAGATGGCCGAGGGAAGGGCCCGCTTCCGGATGGTCCTCACCACGGGCCGCTGAGCACTCCGCCGGAAGAAGTCCGGTGTGTCGTCCGCGGGTCCGTCGTGGCTGGTCGCTCCCCCAAGTTCTCGGCTTCGCTCGAACAGGGGGAACCCTGCCCAGCCCGGGGGCCGACCGGTGCTCACCAGCCGCCGTCGGCCCCTCCCCTGCGGTGTGGCAGTGACTGCTCGGTCCAGATGATCTTTCCGTCGGTGGTGTAACGGGTCCCCCAGCGTTCGGTGAGGCGGGCGACCAGGAACAGGCCGCGGCCGCCCTCGTCCTCGCTCCGGGGGCGGCGCATCCGGGGGGAGGTGGCGCTGCCGTCGGAGACCTCGCAGATCAGGGCGCGGTCGCGGAGCAGACGCAGCCGGACGGGGCCGGTCGCGTGCCGGATGGCGTTGGTGACCAGTTCGCTGGCGACGAGCTCGGTGGTGAAGGCGAGTTCGTCCAGGCCCCAGGCGGCCAGCTGGTCGGTGACCGCCGCGCGGCCTCGGGAGACGACCGCCGGGTCGCTGGGCAGGTCCCACTGGGCGACCCGGTCGGGCCCCAGGGCGTGGGTGCGGGCGACGAGCAGGGCGACGTCGTCGCTCGGCCGGGCCGGGAGCAGCGCGTCGAGCACCGCCTCGCAGGTGTCCTCCGGCGCCCGGCCGGCGCAGGCCAGGACGGTCCGGAGCTGGTCCAGGCCGGTGTCGACGTCCCGCTGCCGGTCCTCGACCAGTCCGTCGGTGTAGAGCACCAGCTGGCTGCCCTCGGCCAGTTCCAGCTCGGCCGTCTCGAAGGGGTTCCCGCCCAGCCCGAGGGGAAGTCCCGGCGGCAGGTCGACGAAGTCCACGGTGCCGTCGGGTCCAACGACCGCGGGGACCGGGTGCCCGGCGCGGGTGAGGGTGCACCGCCGGGACACCGGGTCGTACACGGCGAACAGACAGGTCGCGCCGGCCATCCCGGGGTCCGGGGCGCTCTCCTCCGTTCCCGTTCCCCAGCCCTCTCCCCGGTCCAGTCCCCCGACCAGGTCGTCGAGGTGGGTGAGCAGGTCCTCGGGCGGCAGGTCCAGGGAGCAGAAGTTGTGTACGGCGGTGCGCAGCCGGCCCATGGTGGCGGCGGCGTGCAGACCGTGGCCGACCACGTCACCGACCACTAGCGCCACCCGGGCGCCGGACAGCGGGATGACGTCGAACCAGTCGCCGCCCACTCCGGCCTGCGCGGGCAGATAGCGGTAGGCGACGTCGACGGCGCTCTGCTCGGGCCGGCCCCGTGGCAGCAGACTGCGCTGGAGGGCGAGCGCGGTGGTGTGCTCGCGGGTGTAGCGGCGGGCGTTGTCGATGCAGATCGCCGCGCGGGCGGCCAGTTCCTGGGCCAGGGACAGGTCGTCGTCCTCGAAGGGGGCGGGCCGCTCGGAGCGGTAGAAGCTCACCACGCCGAGGGTCGTGCCGCGGGCCCGCAGCGGAACGGTGATCAGCGAGTGGATGCCCGCCGCGAGCGTCTTCTCCAGCCGGGCCGGGTCCTGGGCGAGCCAGCCGCCGGCCTCGGCCAGCACGGGTTCGAGTACGGACTGCCGGGTCTCCAGGCTGCGGGCCTGCGGCGTGGTCGGGACGTACCGCACCGCGTCGCCGACGCCGTACAGATGGGACTCCTCGTGTACGGCGCCCATCGCGACCCGGCGCAGCGGGGCGTCCGCGCCGAGGGGGCCCGGCTCGTCGCCGCGCAGGACGGAGTCGGGCAGGTCGACGGAGGTGAAGTCGGCGAAGCGGGGGACGGCCACCTCCGCGAGTTCCTCCGCGGTGCGGGTGACGTTCAGCGTGGTGCCGATCCGGATGCCCGCGTCGTGCAGCAGCTCCAGGCGCCGACGGGCCAGGACGGCGAGCCGTCCGACGCCGGGCTCGCCGAGGAGCAGCAGCCAGCCGTCGGTGCCGGCATCGGTGCCGGCCTCGTCCGCAGCGGGCCGGGTCGGTGAGGGCGGTGGGGGCAGTGGCGCCGGTGGGGCGACGGCGTGCACGGCCGGGTGGGCCGGGACCGCCAGGAGTGCCGGTGCCGGTGGCGGTGGCGGTGGCGGTGGCGGTGGCGTGGGTGCCAGGTGGCGCAGTCGGGGGCCGCCGAGCACACGGGCCTCGACGACCACGCCCGTCTCACCGGTCGCTCCCTTGACCTGGCGGCGCAGCAGGGTGGCGGTCCGGCCGTCGGAGAGGGCGACCTCCTCGACCGTGTGCAGCGGGGAGGCGATGAGTTCCTCGGCCTTCTCCCGCAGCACGGCCAGGTCGATCCGGCCGATGTCGCCGCCGTTGCGGCCCGGCCCCCGCGCCGGGGGTGCGGGCTCGGCCTGCGGGGGCCATCCGCCCGGGCCGGCCTGCCGGTACGCGGCGAGCAGGGCCCGTTCCCGTTCCGCGGCCTGGCCCAGCAGGCGTGCCTCGATGTCGCGGGCGGCCTCCCGCACCAGCCGCAGCATGGCGGGGTCGCCGTCACCGCGCAGGCAGGTGAGGTCGAGGACGGCCTCGATACGGCCGCTGAGCGGGTTCCTGACGGGCGCGCCCGCGCAGGCGAACGGCTGCAGGCAGTCGGCGAAGTGCTCACGTCCGGCGACATAGACCGGGCCGCGCTCCGCCAGCGCGGTGCCGACGCCGTTGGTGCCCGCGGCATGCTCGGAGGCGTCGAACCCGGGGGCGAAGTGCACCGCGTCGAGGCGGTCGCGCAGCCCCCGGTCACCGCCGTACCGCCGGATCAGGCGGGCCTGGGCGTCGCAGAGCACGACCGTCATGTTCACCTCGGCGAACGACGCGGCAAGGGCCTTCAGCACCGGGTCGGCCGCCTGAAGGAACCGGTCGTCCAACGCCAGACCGGGTGAGTAGGGGATCAGCAGCCGGTGCGGTTCGAGCCCATCGAACCTGCACCGCTTCCAGGAGTCCAGCACCGGACCGCGCACGTCCGACTCGACTGAAGAACCGGCCAGAAAACGCTCGTGAGCATCGACAAGGCCGCCGATGTCGTCCCAGGCGACGGGCAACGGAATCACTTCCTTCACCTCCCAGCCTAGTTCAAGCCCTAGTTCAAGTGTGGATTGCATCACACGCAGGGCATGCTGGTGTGCGTACGAGCGGGCCGGGAGGTGCGGCATGCGGTGGTGGGCCGGGGGATGGCTGGTCGCCGGGGCGGTGGTCCTGACGGCCTGCGGCGGCTCGGCGGGCGACGGACCGGCCGCGACGCCGTCCGGAACCGGCACGACGGGGTCCGGCACGACGGGGTCCGGCACGACGGGGTCCGGCACGACGGGGTCCGGCACGACGGGGTCCGGCACGGCCGGATCCAGCACGACGGGGTCCGGCACGGCCGGATCCAGCACGACGGGGTCCGGCACGGCCGGATCCAGCACGACGGGACCCGGCACGACCGGATCCAGCACGACCGGATCCGGGAGCGGCTCGACGTCGCCGCCCTCCGCTTCGGCGGACGGCTGTGCCGCCGGGCACACGGAGGTCGCCGTCGCCCCCGGCGCCCCGGCGAGGCGGCGGCTGTGCGTACGGCCCGGGACCGTGGTGTCCCTCGTCCTGGAGCCCCGTACGGACGACCGGCGGTGGACGGGCGTGCACAGCTCCGCACCGGTCTTCGTGCTGCCGTCCGGATGGCGTGTGGACCCGGACGGCACCGCCCGCGCCTCACTGCGCTGTGCGGGCACCCGGGGCGGTACGGCCGAGGTGACCGCCTCGGCGAAGGCGCCGGACGTGGCGGGCGCGGCGGGCGTCGCCTTCACGCTGGACGTGAGCGTGGTGCCGTACCCGCGGGAGGGGTGACCCCGGCCGCCCCCGGAAACCGGGATGCGGCCGGGACCACCCCTGTCCGGCTCGGTCTCGCGTCAGTCGCAGTCGCGGACCTTGACGGTGTAGATGCCACGGCCGTGGGTGGCCGCGTACAGCGTGCCGCCGTCCGGGCTCAGCTTCAGCTGGAGCACGGCGACGGCCGGGAGCCGGCCCACGCGCTGCCACGTCGTACGGCCCGGCGCACGGTAGACGACACCGAGGTCGGTGGCGACGGCGAGGCCGCCGTTCGGCGTGACGACCGCGGAGTTGGCCGGCACGTCGGGCAGGTTCGCCGAGATGTCCGTCCAGGTGGTGCCGCCGTCCTTGGACTCGAAGACATGGCCGACGCCCGCGCCGGGTCCTTCGGTCCAGTGCCGGGAGAAGCCGTTGACCGCGAGGTAGACGTGGTCGGCGTTCTTCGGGTCGACGGCGAAGCCGCTGAGGTAGCGGTTGGGTACGGTCCCGTCCGCCGGCAGGGTGATGTCGTGCCAGCCGGTGCCGTCCTCGTTGCCGACGGCGATGCCACGGGCGAAGCCCTGGTTGTTGCAGGGGCCGCACCAGGCCACGTACACCTTGCCGCCCGAGGCCGCGACGGCGGTCGCGGTGCGCCCGGCGCCGAGGTCGTGCAGGCTGGTCCACTCCGAGCCGCTGCGGATGGCGTAGCCGTGGGTCTGCACCCACACATGGCGGCCGCCCGCGATCCAGGTCGAGCTGTTCTTCATGTCGGCCGCGAGCGGGGCGATGAAGCGGGCCTCGCTGGTGGCGCTGTCGGCCGGAGCGACGTTGTACGACGTGACCTTGCTCGGGTCGGTGGTCCAACTGCCGTCGTTCACGGCGCAGTTCTGGGTGATCTGGACCGCGAGGTAGACGTACTCCTCGGCGATGTTGCAGCCGTTGGCGGGGTCGGTGAGGGTGTCGGCGCCGTCGCCGCCGAAGTTGGAGCCCATCACGGTGTCGTTGCCGCGCAGGACGGACTGGCCGTTGTCCTGGAGTCCGCCGGTGACCGAGACTCCGCCGTAGGTCAGGTCCTTGCCGATGCCCACCGAGTAGTACTGGAGGGTGTCGATGGTGCCGTCGTTGAGCGAGGTCCAGTCGGTGGCGTGGCCCGAGGAGTCCTGGGCGCCGTCGACCGGTCGCTTGTAGACGCCGCCGTCGTTGCCGACGTACACGTAGCTCTTGCCGTGGTAGCGGCCGATCGCGACGCCGTGCTGGTCGGGGTGGGTGGTCTGGTTGCAGTCACCGGTCTGCTTGGCGGGGTCGATGCTCCAGCAGGAGAAGCCGAAGTTCCAGTACGGCCCGACCGCCGACCAGGTGCTGCCGCCGTCCTTGGTCTCGTGGACCTCCTCCAGTCCCGCGTACACGTGCTGCGGGTCGCTCGGGTCGACGGTGAGGAACTGGTTGTACCAGGCCTGGATGCCGGGCATGTAGCCGCTGGTGGTGAGCGCCGAGCCGTCGGCCGCGAGGCCCTTGTAGTCGGCGATCTTCGTCCAAGGGCCGGCCGGGGAGCCGGACTTGGAGACGAAGATGCCCTCGAGGCCGCTGTCCGGGTTGGTGTTCAGCTGCTCCGGCGACTGGTCGATGGCGTAGTAGCGGGAGCCGTCGGCGGAGCGGGCGAAGGTGACGTTGCCGACGCCGTCCGCGTCGGCCGGCAGATCGCCGAGGCCGCTGGTGATCCGCGTCCAGGTGCCGTTCACCCGGGTATAGAAGCCGTTGTAGTCGTCACCGCTGCGCCAGCCGACCGCCAGGACCACCTTGGCGGGGTCCTTCGGGTCGATCGCGATGTCGTTGGCGATGTTCTTGTACGCGGCGGAGGGGTCGCTAGCCTTCGAACCGCCCGGCAGATAGTCGGGGTTGGGCGCGAACTCCTGCTTCCAGGCGCCGGTGAGCTTCTTCGTGGAGTGGCTCCACACGCCCTCGCTGGTCGCCGCCCACACCTTGCCGCCGCCGAAGCGCAGCTGGTGGATGGTGGTGCTCTCCAGTTCGTCGCCGCCGACGCGGCTGCGCATGGAGAAGTTCCCGTGGTGCGGGCGGGTCAGGACGTAGACGCCGCTGCCGAGGTAGGCGTCCGCGTTGGTGGTCGCCTCGCCGGTGCCCAGCCACAGCCGCCCGGCCCCGTCGAGCGCGAGCGCGCCGGTGGACTGCGCGGACAGCCGGTCGCTGATGGGCTGCCAGTGCCCGCCGCCGCTCCGCGACCGCCAGACCCCGCCGCCGGCGCTGCCCGCGTACACGTATCCGTCGTCGTCGGCGGCCATCGCGGCCATCCGGCCGGTGACATTTCCGGCGCCGCCGCTGGAGTTGGAGTCGTAGTCGCGGTAGCGCGGGTCGTCCGAGTTGTACGGCAGGTCGGTGACGTTCCGCCAACTGGCCTTCGTGCTGGGCAGGTTGCTCAGGCTGCTCCAGGCGGCGCCGTACGCGCCCGGCGCGACGATGCCGGGCGAGGTGCGGGCCTCCGCGTACTGGTCCGCACCCTCGGCGATCTCGTCGGCCTCGTTGCCGTCGTCCTCGTCCTCGGCTTTCGCCTTGGGGGTGACGCCGCCCGCGGCATGCGTTCGCTCTGCGGCGAGCCGGGCGAGGGTACGGGCGCCGAAGGGGGTGCTGTCGTGACCGGGGGCGGCGCCGGCGGGTACGGACACGAGTGCGGCGGAGGCGGTGATGGCGCTGATCGTGAGCCATCGTCTCTTACGGGTGAGTGGTGGCAACGGATCCTCCCGAACGGGCGTTGATTCAGCCGTCGCAGGAGACCCGACCACGTAAATGAGAGAACGTCCGGCACTTTGGCCAGACTTTGACCAGAACCTGTCACTAGAAACCGATCTTGACAGCGCGCCTCATGACCGATCGGATTCGGCCATATGTTCACCAAGCAGCGACTGATCGCCGCCGGGGCGACGGCGATCCTCATGGTCGCCCTCGCCGCGTGCGGCGGCGCGGGGGCCGACGACCAGATGCCGGACGACTCCGTCGGCTACAGCAGCGACACTGCCGCCCAGGACACCGAACCGCCGGCGGAGGCGGACACCGTCTCCGGGCTCCGGGACGACGTCCGCCACGTCTCCCGGCGGACGGTCGGGGACACCCGCCCGCACCTGGTCAAGGAGTGCACGTCCACCACCAGACGGGTCAGGCACACGTCCACCACGGGAACGGGCACCAGGCGCAGCACCCGCACCTGGTACACCACGCAGCAGTCCCGGACCTGCAAGCAGGTCCGCAGCGGCACGGAGACGTACCGGCGCGTCGTACGTCCCGAACGGTGGTGTGTGGAGCTGGACGACGTCAACGGCGTCACCACCGAGGACGACGTCTGGTACCGGGTCGACGCCACGACCTACGACCAGGCCGTCGGCACGGATGAGAACACCCGCATGGAGTTCACCCCGGTCGGCACCGGCTGCTGACCCGCACAGCACCGGCGGGGGGGCGGCCGGCCGTACCGGTCGCCCCCCGCGGGGTGCCGTCACTCCTCGTCGATGGTCGGGCGTGTCCGGCCGGGCTCCGGAAGTTCGCCCAGCTGGGCGCGGGCGTGCAGGACGTCTCCGATGAACAGGTCGTACACCAGGACACCGATCGTGCCGCCGACCAGCGGCCCGACGATCGGGATCCAGAAGTAGTTGCTGAACCACGCGCCGTCCCCCGGGAAGGCATAACCGTCCCATCCGGCGAACCAGGTGAGCAGGCGCGGTCCGAAGTCACGCGCCGGGTTGATGGCGTAGCCGGCGTTCGCGCCGTAGGACATGCCGATGGCGGCGACGGCGAAGCCGATCACCAGCGGGCCGAGATTCGCCTGCACCGCCGTGTTGCGCAGGTCGACGACCGCCACGACGAACATGACCAGGAAGGCGGTGCCGACGATCTGGTCGAACAGCGGTCCCCAGACACCACCGTTGAAGTACGGCGCCGGGAAGGTGGCGAAGATCGAGAACGTGGCGAGCGTCTTCCCGCCCACATGCGGGTCCTTCGAGACCGCGTCGTACGCGTTGATCGCGTCGTGGTAGACGCCGAAGACCAGCGCCGCCCCGGTCAGGGCGCCGAGGACCTGCGACAGCCAGTACGGGAGCACCTTGATCCAGTCGAACTTGCGGCGCACGGCGAACGCCAGCGTCACCGCCGGGTTGAGGTGCGCTCCGCTGACACCGCCGGCCACGTAGATGCCGAAGACCACGGCCAGTCCCCAGCCCCAGGTGATCAGCAGCCAGTCGCCCGCGGCCAGGAAGATCGTCGTGGGCGTCGCGGCACGGCCCGATCCGGGCAGCGCCGCGACCGCCGTCGCCACGACACCGCATCCGAACGAAATGAGGACGAACGTCCCCAGGAACTCTGCCAGGCACTCGCCCAACAGGCCTCCGCGGCGCCTGAGCCGCGAGGGCTTTATCAGGGGAGGGATCTCCACAGCCATCTCGACCCCCTTCCGAGGGTGCGTTCCGGTGCATTTCGGTCGTAACACCATCGTTGCGCACGAATCGATTTCCGACACTGCGGACGACCTCGCCCGGGATCCGACCGGTCCGCCCGGCTCCCCCTGCGGTCACACCCCCTCGGCCGACCCGCCCGGACGGGCGGGTCGGCCGCGGCGCCGCCCTACCCCGCGCGCTCCTCCTGCGCCGCGGTCACGGCACGTACGACGAACACGGCGGCCACGGCCGCGCCCACCATCGCCGCGTCCGACGCCAGCAGCGGCCACACCCCGGTGTAGGCCCGTTCGATGATCTCGTCCTTCGAGTCGGTGTACAGCAGCCCGACTCCGCTCGCCATGCCGATGACCCACAGGACCCACCACACGTTCAGCACCATCGGCGGCCGCTTCCCGCCGGTGCTCGCCCCGTAGGCGTCCGCGATCAGACCGCGGGGCACCCAGAGGTTCGCGACGGGCAGGAACCAGCCCAGGTAGACCCAGATGCCGGCGTAGCGCGGCGGCTGCCCCGAGAGGGTCCGCGCGTTCTCCCGGACGCGCTGCAGCCACATGAGGAACACGAGGACGCAGAGCAGTACGGCGACGCCGCCCGCGGACGTGACGATGTGGTACGAGTCCTCCAGCGCCGTCAGCGGCCGGTGACGGCCGTCCCCCTGGTCCGGCGGCCCGGAGGCGGGCTCCCCCGCCACGGCGAGGCGGATCTCCCACACCGCGCGGACCGTCCAGGCGGCACCGGCGAGCAGAAGAGCGGCGACCGCCCACCGAGCGATCCCCCGGACCGGCGGCAGGGCGGGGACTTGCGGGTACTGAGCTATGTGATCGTTCACCCGGGCATCGTGCCGCACCCGCGGGACCGTGCCCAGGCGCCGTGCTGACGACCCGCGAAGCCGTGGCACGACCGGTACACGGTGCTGACACCTGCCGCTACACGGTGCTGACATCTGCCGTCGGCGGCCGCCCGCCCCGGCAACCGGTACGGCTCCTAACCACCCGCCGCGGGTGAGGCCTCCCGCCGCCCGGCGGAGGGACGCTTCCGGTACGCGGCTGCCCGGGACGGCGCGCCGGAAGGGACGGTGGACGATGGCCGACGACAGAGCCGAGCGCATCGCGGACTTCATCGACCCCCTGCGGGTCGTGCCCGGCACCGAGGTGCATCTGGCGAAGGACTTCGACCCCGGGTACACGGCGGGCCTCCGTAAGAAGGACGGCGTCGAGATGCTCCGCAGCGGCATCGAACTGCTCGCCGACTATCAGCAGCGGCTGGCCGCCCAGGACACCTACGGGGTGCTCATGTGCCTGCAGGCACTGGACGCCGGCGGCAAGGACGGGACGATCCGCCATGTGATGAGCGGCGTCAATCCGCAGGGCGTACGCGTGACCGGATTCAAGGTGCCCTCGGCCGAGGAACTCGACCACGACTACCTGTGGCGGTACGCCCTCCATCTGCCGGCGCGCGGCGAGATCGGCATCTTCAACCGGTCCCACTACGAGGAGGTCCTGGTGGTGCGGGTGCACCCCGACAACCTCCGTCGGCAGAAGCTCCCGGCGGCCGCCCGGAAGGGAGACGTGTGGGAGCGGCGGTACCGGGAGATCAACGACTGGGAGCGCTACCTGACCGACAACGGCTTCAGGATCGTGAAGATCTTCCTGAACCTGTCGAAGGAGGAGCAGCGCATCCGCTTCCTCAAGCGCATCGACGTCCCCGAGCGCAATTGGAAGTTCTCGACGGCCGACGTCCGGGAGCGGGCCCGCTGGGACGACTACCAGTGGGCGTTCTCGCAGATGCTGTCGGCCACCAGCACACACTGGGCGCCCTGGTACGTCATACCGGCCGACCACAAGTGGTTCGCGCGCATCTGCGCCGCCGCGGTGCTGGCGCACACCCTGATCGGCATCGACCCCCACTACCCGCACGTCAGCGACGAGACCCGGCGCGAGCTGGCCGAGGTGAAGCGGGAACTGGAGCGTGAGGCACCCAAGGGCGCCGCCGCCGACCCGTACGCCGCCTCGCGGGAGAAGGACGACGCGGAAGACGACGCGGAAGGCGACGAGGAAGACGACGCGGAAGGCGACGCGAAAGACGACGAGCAGGGCGGCAGGAAAGGCGGCAAGAAGGCCGGCAGGAAGGGCAAGCACTCCGGCGGAAAAAGCTGAGGGGAGGCCGCCATGACCGCGCAGACAGACGCGCCGCACGAGCGGGCGCCGGACGGCGGGACCTGGTACGCGCGTCCTGCGCAGGACGTCGCCGCGGCGTTCGGAGTGGATCCGGCCCTGGGGCTGTCCTCGGCGCGCGCGGCGGAGCTCCTGCGGACGCACGGCCCGAACGCGCTGCCGGAGGAGAAGCCCCTGCCGGGCTGGCGCCGCTATCTGGCCCAGTACCGCAGCTATATGCAGCTGGTCCTGGTGGCCGCCGCCGTGGTGTCCTTCCTGATCGCGGAGTGGAACACCGGGATACTCCTGATGGTGCTGACGGTCCTCAACGCGGTCGTCGGCATGCGCCAGGAGGGCAAGGCCGAGAGCGCCATGAACGCGCTCAAGTCGATGCTGAAGGTGACCGCCCGGGTGCGCAGGGACGGGACGGAGTCCGAGATCCCGGCCGAGGAGGTCGTCGTCGGCGATGTCGTGCTCCTCACCGCGGGCGACGAGGTCCCCGCCGACGGCCGGATCATCGCGGCCAGCGCCCTGCAGATCGACGAGTCGGCGCTGACGGGCGAGAGCGTGCCCGCCGCCAAGGACCCCACGACCCTGCCCGACGGCGACCTGGGGCCCGGGGACCGGACGAACATGGCGTTCATGAACACGCCGGTCACGCACGGCAGCGCGACGGTGATCGTCACGGCCACGGGGGCCGCCACCGAACTCGGCCGCATCGCCGGGATGCTGTCGGCGACGCCCCGCGAGGCCTCCCCGCTGGACCTTGAGCTCAACCGGCTCACCCTGTGGATCACGGGGGCGGCCGGACTGACGATGATCGTGATGTTCGCCCTGGGCCGCAGCCGCGGCACGGCGTGGGACGCGCTGTTCGTGAGCGCGGTCTCGCTGGCCATCGCCGCCATCCCCGAGGCCCTGCCCACGGTGACCCAGACCATCCTGTCGATCGGCGGGGTGGACCTGGCCCGGCGCCACGCGATCGTGAAGGACCTGCCGTCGGTGCAGTCGCTGGGGTTCACCTCGGCGATCAACTCCGACAAGACCGGCACGCTCACGATGAACCAGATGACCGTCGTGGAGGTGCTCGATCCCGGCGACCGCTACACCATCTCCGGCACGGGATACGAACTGGCGGGCAAGGTCCACCACGCCATCGGCAGCACGCCCGGCATAGAGGACGCGATCCTGCCGTACGTGCTGGCCAGCGACGCCGGGCTGGTGGACGGCACGGTGGTCGGCGACCCCACCGAGGGCGCCCTGCTGGTCCTCGGCCACAAGGCCGGGCTGGACATCGACGCCTCCCGGGAGCGGCTGCCCCGGCTGGCCACGCTGCCCTTCGACCCCTCGTACAAGCTGATGGCCACCTTCCACTCGGCCACGGACGCGGCGGGCCGCCCGGTCGTGCGGTGCTTCGTGAAGGGGGCAGCGCCCGCGGTCATGGCCCGCGCCACGACCGCGCTGCGCGACGGTACGGCCGTCCCGTGGGACGCGGAGCTGCGGCAGCGGGCCCAGACGCATGTCGAGCGGATGGGCGGCGAGGGGCTGCGGGTGATGGCCGCCGCGCGCCGCGACCTCGACCCCGCCGTCTTCGATCCCGACGGGGACCTGCTCGCGCACGTCACCGAACTGGAGATGACGAGCCTGGTCGGGATGGTCGACCCGCCCCGTGTGGAGTCGCGGGCCGCGGTGGCCGACGCGCAGGCGGCGCACATCCGGGTGCGGATGGTGACCGGGGACGACGTCGTCACGGGCGCCGCCATCGCCCGGCAGCTCGGCATCGAGGGCGAGGCCATGCTGGGCGCCGACTTCGCCGCCCTGCCGGAGAGCGAGCGGCTCAGCCGGATCGACAGCATCGGGGTGGTCGGCCGGGTCGCCCCCGAGCACAAGGTGCTGCTGGCCGACACGCTCAAGAAGAAGGGAGACGTGGTGGCCATGACCGGGGACGGCGTCAACGACGCCCCGGCCATCAAGGCGGCCGACATCGGCATCGCCATGGGCTCCGGCACCGAGGTCGCCAAGAACGCCGGGCGCATGGTGCTGGCGGACGACAACTTCGCCACGATCGTCTTCGCGGTGGAGCAGGGCCGCAAGATCTACGACAACCTCACCAAGTACATCCGCTTCGTCCTCGTACTCCTCGTCGTGTTCGTGCTGACGTTCCTCGGCGCGACCCTGTTCGACATCGCCGCCGGTGAGCCCTTCACCCCGCCCCAGGTGCTGTGGATCCACTTCTTCGTCAACGCCGCCTTCGGCTTCGCGCTCGGCTTCGACCGGCAGAGTCCCGGGCTGATGGAGCGCAGACCGCGGCCGCGCGGCGAGCCCGTGCTGACCAGGGGCGTGATGATCACGGTCGGACTGTCCGGGCTGGTGATCACGGTCGGGCTGCTCGCCCTCATCAAGCTGGGCGAGTCGCACTACGGCAGCACCGCCGTCGGCCAGTCGATCGCGTTCACCTCCTTCGCGCTCTGTCTGATCGTGGCCGCGCTCGAATGCCGCAGCGAGACGGGGACCGTCCTGACCACGGCCAGCTTCGACAGCAAGCAGATGAACTGGGCGATGCTCGTGGAGTTCGCGCTCGCGGTGCTGGTCACCCAGATGGACGGGTTCCAGCGGCTGCTGGGCACGACCCAGATCACCGCGCGCCAGTTCGGCTGGGCGCTGCTGCCGCCGATCGCGCTGCTGGTGCTGTGGGAGCTCGGCAAGCTCGTGGCCAGGCACACCGGAAGGACGACCGGACCGGCGGCCCCTGTGGCGTGAGGAGCTCACGCCACAGGGGCCGCCGGTCACGTCATTTCATCTCGGGGTGCTGCTGCTGGTCAGCACCTGTTCCTTCGCCCGGCGGAACTCGTCGTCCGTGATGTCACCGTGGTTGCGCAGCTCGGACAGTCTGGCGAGCTCCTGCGCGCTGCTGGGACGGCTCTGGGCAGTGGCCGCCGTCTCCCGGACGTAGGAGTCGAAGGCCGCCTGCCGCTCGCGCGCCTCCGCCATCTCACGCTGCCCCATGCCCTTGCCGCGGGCGACGACGTAGACGAAGACGCCGAGGAAGGGCAGCGCGATGGCGAACACCAGCCAGCCGGCCTTCGCCCAGCCGCTCAGGGAGTCGTCGCGGAACACGTCCACGATGACCTTGAAGAGCAGCACGAACCACATCACCAGCAGGACGAACCACAGCATCGTCCAGAACGCGCTCAGCAGCGGATAGTCGTACGCGAGGTACTCCGGTGTGTCCATGCCCTCAGCCTGCGCACAACGGGAAGCACCCGTCCTCACCCGGTGCGGGTGAGGACGGGCCGTGTTGACGTGCCGTGTTACGGCGTACGGATGACGTCGACATGCGGGCGCACGGCTCGGGATCTTGACTGGGAGGACGACTGGACGACCGGACGACCGGGCGATCGGGCCCGCTGGAGGCGAACGTGATGGCTGGGTACCGGACGGGTGCGGCGCTGGCGCTGACGGTGGCGGTGGGCGCGGGACTGAGCGGCTGCTCCGACAACGGCAACGCGTCGTCGACCGCCAGCAAGGCCGCGTCGGCCGCAGTCAGCAAGGCGGCGTCGGCCGCCTCGTCCCTGGCCTCGAAGGGCGCGGACGTGGTCGCGTCGGCCAGCGCGGAGGCGCGACGGCGGCTCGACGAGGTGAAGAACGGCGTCGAGGCCAAGGACGAGGTGAAGCTCGGAACGCCGGCCACGGCCTCCGACGGCCGCACCACGGTGGAGGTCACGGCCACCAACACGGCCGACTCGGCCAAGTCCTTCGCCGTCCAGGTCAGTTTCAAGGACTCCGGCGGCAATCTCCTCGACACGGTCGTCGTCACCGTCGACGACGTGGCGGCGGGCAAGTCCGCCGCGGCCACGGCCCGGAGCACGCACAAACTGTCGGGCACGGTGAAGGCGGAGGTGACGAGGGCTCTGCGCCACTGAGCCCTCGCTGAAGCCTCGCTGAACCCGCCGCCCCGCTCAGGCCATCCAGAAGAAGACGGCCGTCATCCGCTTCTCCTCCAGCGTCCTGCCGAAGTAGCCGGTGGCGCTGTGGACGAGGTTGGCGTTGTAGAGGAGGAGGCGGTTGTACTTGTGGGGGACGCGCACGTCCTCCTCGAAGGCGTCGGGCGCCACGAACCGCGTTCCCAGGGCCTCGACGAGATTGTTGTGCGGGGCCTGGACGACGTTGCCGCCGAGGCGGCCGCCGGGCAGCGACTGCCGGTAGAAACTGGTCCCGCAGTCCTTGGGGACCCCGGGGTTGAGGTACAGCACGGCGGCATACCGGCACAGCGCACGCGAGTCGGTGTGCGGCCGGGGCTCGCTCTCCCCTTCCCCCACCACCTGCACGCAGTTGTGGTTGAGGGTTCCGCCGCCGGGCGCCTGCTGCACCCACAGTTCCCTGGCCCCGGTGGCCTGCCTCACCAGCCGTTCGACCCGGCCCAGTTCGGATGGTTCGAGGCCGGGCATGGCGCGCAGTCCCGGCCAGGTCTCCGAGGTGTAGGGATACCCCTTGGCCCAGTCGTCCTTGGCGAGACACCGCTCCCGCACGGCGTCCACGTCGGGCAGGACGTCGTCCAGTACCCAGTAGTCGCGGCCCTTGGTGGGCTTGCGATAGGGGAGGACGGGGAGCGCGGCGGGAACCCTGGGGGGAGGCTGTGGGGGCATGCGGCGAATCTAGGGCGGGGTTTCGTCAGGACTCTCCCGCCAAGTGGTCAACAATCCGGTCCGATGGTCAATGTTTTCACCAACCGACGCCCGGCGCCCGCCCGTTCGGTACCCGGTGTGCGCCCGTTCGGTACCCGGCGCCCGCCCGTTCGGTACTCGGTGTGCGCCCGTCGCGCCACAACCCGCCTCACCGGAACCTCATAACTTTTTACCAAAGGCATAGAGTCCTACCCCTGTTTTCATCCGTACTGCTGGGTGGCCGAACCGCCTGCAGGCGGGATCCACGACCGGCAGGAGACACGGTGCGCTTTTCGCGGAACGCGACGGGAACTCTCTTCGTGGGCGGTGCCCTGAGCCTGACTCTCGCGGCACTCGCCTATCCGAGCATGCTCGGTGTGAACACGGTCTCCAGTTCGCCGGACCGTGTCATCGCCCAGACCCAGTGGGGTCCCCTGACCGAGGGCGACCGGGACTTCGTGGTGAAGGTGCGGGCGGCCGGTCTGTGGGAGTACCCGGTCGGTCAGATAGGCCTGCAGAAGGGCACCACGAAGGCGGTCCTCACCGCGAGTCAGCACCTGGTCGACGGGCACGCCGCGCTGGACACCACCTGCCGCAAGATCGCACCCATGCTGAACA
This sequence comes from Streptomyces sp. NPDC086549, assembly GCF_044746205.1. NCBI lineage: Bacteria > Bacillati > Actinomycetota > Actinomycetes > Kitasatosporales > Streptomycetaceae > Streptomyces > Streptomyces sp. NPDC086549. The sequence goes on from NZ_JBIVBS010000007.1 coordinate 55,830, forward strand.
TCACGCTGCCCAACATCGCGAGCCCGCAGCAGGAGGGCTTCGTCAACACCCTGAAGGCGGACAGTGGCAAGAAGTTCGACACCGACTTCGCCAACATCCTGCGCATGACGCACGGTTCGATCTTCAACACGGTGGCGAAGATCCGGTCCACCACCAAGAACACGCTCGTGCGCGCCCTGGCCGACCAGGCCAACAACACCGTGCTCGACCACATCACGGTGATGGAGAAGACCGGTCTGGTCGACTTCGACCAGACCCTCTTCCAGCAGACCACCCCGCCGAAGCTGCCCGCCTCCGACGTGACCCCGCCGCCTCCGCCCGCCGGGCAGCCGGAGGTCGTGCTCACCCCGCCGCCGAACGCCACCTCCACCCCGGTGGACATCGACGGCATCGCCGGCGGCAGCGGCGGGACCGGCGCCGGCGCGGCCACCCCCAACCCCAGCCCGACAGCGGGCTAGCCGAGCCAGACGGTCGTGTCCGGGTCCAGTCGGCCGTCCCGTAGGGGCCCGCTGCTCAGGAGCACCTCGCCCGGTGGCAGCGGGACCGGTTCGCCGGACAGGTTGGCGACGCAGCGCCAGGCGTCCGTGCGGGTGAAGTGCAGGACTCCGGCGGGGGCTCCGGGCACCCAGGTCAGCGTCTCGCCCTCCTGCAGCTTGCGGCGCAGGCGCAGGGCCGTGCGGTAGAGCTCCAGGGTGGAGCCCTCCGTCGCGGCCTGCGCCTGAACGGCGTACGCGGAGAAGTACGGCGGCTGCGGCAGCCAGGCGGCGCCCGGCCCGAAGCCGTACGACGGGCCGGTCCTCGTCCACGGCAGCGGCACCCGGCAGCCGTCCCTGCCCTTGCGGACATGGCCCGTCTGTTCCCAGACCGGGTCCTGGAGCACGGACACGGGCAGGTCGGCCACCTCGGGCAGGCCCAGTTCCTCACCCTGGTAGAGGTACGCGGATCCGGGCAGGGCCAGCATGAGGAGGGTGGCCGCCCGGGCCCGGCGCAGCCCCGCAGGCGCGTCGACCTCGGGTGCGTGGCCGCCGGAGAGCAGCCAGGCGTTCTCGTCCGTGCCGGGAGCGAGCATCAGGCGTGAGGCATGACGTACGACGTCGTGGTTGGACAGCACCCAGGTGGCGGAGGCCCCGACGGTGTGGGCCGTGGCCAGCGAGGCCGTGATCACCTCGCGAAGCCGGTCCGCGTCCCAGCCCGTCTGCAGATACTCGAAGTTGAAGGCCTGGCCCAGTTCGTCGGGGCGGGCGTACAGCGCGCGGCGGGCGTCCGGGACCCAGGCCTCGGCCACCGCCGTGCGGGGCGGTGAGTAGGCGTCGAAGACCTTGCGCCAGTCCCGGTAGATCTCGTGGACCTCGTCGCGGTCCCAGTACGGGTGGGTGCCGGGCGCCAGCCGCTCCAGGGCCTCCTCACCCGTCGCGCCCAGGTCGCCGACGTCCCGCAGCGGTTCGGTGAGGTCCTTCGCCAGGCCGTGGGCCACGTCGATGCGGAAGCCGTCGACGCCTCGGTCGGACCAGAAGCGCAGGGTGGTGCGGAGGTCGGCGCGGACCTGCTCGTTGTCCCAGTTGAGGTCGGGCTGTTCGGGGGCGAAGAGATGGAGGTACCAGTCGCCGTCGGGGACGCGGCGCCAGGCGCTGCCGCCGAAGACCGACTGCCAGTCGGTGGGCGGGAGTTCGCCGTCCGTTCCGCGGCCGGGGCGGAAGACGTAGCGGTCGCGCGCCGGGGATCCGGGGCCCGCGCTCAAGGCCTCCCGGAACCAGGGGTGCCGGTGCGAGGTGTGGTTGGGGACGATGTCGACGATCACCTTCAGGCCCAGGCGGTGGGCCTCGGCGGCCATGGCGTCGAAGTCGTCCAGGGTGCCGAGGCGCGGGTCCACGTCCCGGTGGTCGGCGACGTCGTAGCCGCCGTCGGCGAGTTCGGAGGGGTAGAAGGGGCTGAGCCACAGGGCGTCGACGCCGAGCGCGGCCAGGTGGTTCAGGCGATCGGTGAGTCCCTTGAGGTCGCCCAGTCCGTCGCCGTCGGCGTCGGCGAAACTGCGCGGATAGACCTGGTAGATGACGGCCTGCCGCCACCAGTCGGGGTTCCTGGAGGAATGGTCGGTCACACGGGCTCCCTTGGGAAGGACCGCAGAGGAACGGCAGTACAGACACTGTCCACATTGCCGGGAAAGCGAACCTTCGCACTCTGCGGAGCGGAACACTCCTTGTGTGACGGAGTTGTGATGATCTCCGAACTCCCCTTACGTCACCGTAAGTTGACAGGGTTCAACAACGGGACCCACCATGTGACCACGCTGTGCCGCATGTGACCGATGGGGCCAGTGTTCTCCCGCCTTTCTTGTGCCTTTCCTCCGCTCTCTCTGAGCTCCTGAGATGGGATAGCCATGTCCATAGCCAGACGTGTCACCGTGCGCCGCCTGCTGGGGACGGGCGCCGCGTCGCTCGCCCTCTGCGCGGCCTCCGTCGCCGCCGCCTCCGGCGCCTGGGCCGAGGACGCTCCCGGCGGCGACGGCTGGAAGTCCGGCGGCACCTACAAGCCCGGCACCGGCGCGGGCACGGAGACCGGCACCGACCGCTGCCAGTTCTCGCTCGACGGCAACTCCTTCTACGACTCGGTCAAGGTCGACGACCAGAACCTGAAGCCCACCGACGACGGCAAGGTCCACATCAAGGTCCGCGCCGCCGGTGACGCCACCACCTGCACCGCCTCCCTGGCCTCCTACATCGCCCACGGCCCGTCCTTCGCCACCTCCGGCGAGCAGGTCTTCGTCGACTTCGACTCCGTGACGGTCAAGCAGGGCCAGACCGACTCCCTCGACATCGCGGTGCCGGACGCGGGCTGCTTCGCCCAGGTCGACCTCTACCGCGGCGCGGTGAAGTTCGACGGCCGGACGGACGCGAACGACGGCTTCGAGCACGGCGACCTGCCCAAGGGCCCGGACCACCCGGTCATCAAGGACAAGCTGATCGCGGCGTGGAACGGCGGCACGAAGGACTGCTCGACGACGACCGGGTCGCAACCCCCGGCCACCCCGACGCCGTCCACGCCGGAGTCCGCACAGCCGTCGACCCCGGCCGAGGAGACGACCCCGCCGGCGTCGGAGACCCCGTCGACCTCCACCCCGACCCCGAGCGCCTCCGAGTCGACCTCCGCCCCGGCCCCCACGCCGAACGGCGGCGGCGGTGGCCTCGCGGAGACCGGTGGCGGCAGCGGCAGCGGCATCATCGCGGGAGGCGCCGCGGTCCTCCTCGCGGGCGGCGCGGCGATCGTCTTCGCGACGAAGCGCCGCCGTACGGCCCGCTCCTGAACCAACCCCCCGATACGAACGCCCCGGAGACCCCCGCTCCGGGGCGTTCGTCATTCCGCACCCGGGCGTTCGGGCGCGACCGTCTCCAGGTACAGCTTCACGTAACGCTCCACGTCCACGTCCAACGCCACGTCCACCAGGGCCTGTTCGCGGACGCCGTGGTGGATCTCCGACTCCCCGGGGCGCGGTCGGCGGTCGACGACCGTCTGGCCCCGGGTCGGGCCGGGGGCGAGGGAGACCTCGACGGGCAGCGGGCGGGTGGTGATGCCGGCCGGGTCGGCGACCGCGCACACGGCACCCGCGTCGCCGAGGCCGCCCGCCGGGTCGTCACCGTCGGAGTCGGGGGCGGACGGGCGGTGCGCCAGCAGCTCACCGGCCAGCCGTGCCCCGGGCTCGACGCTCGCGCGCAGCCGCCGTACCTCCGCCCCCGGGACGAGGACCCGGGTGAAGACGTCGAGCCCGTACATGGTGATCGGCACCCCGGCGGTGAGCAGGATCGCGGCCGCCTCCGGGTCGTGCCAGACGTTGAACTCGGCGACCGGAGTGGCGTTCCCGGTGGCCACCGCGCCGCCCATGAACACGATCCGCTCGATGTTGCGGGTCACCTCCGGGTGGGTGCGCAGCAGCAGGGCGATGTTGGTGAGCGGGGCCGTCGGGATCAGGGTGACCGGGCGCGGCGAGGCGAGGATCTCGCGGCGCAGCAGGGTCACCGCGTCCACGTCGACCGGGGAGCGGGTGGGCGCGGGCAGCCCGATGTCGCCCATGCCGTCCCGCCCGTGCACGTGCCGGGCCGAGCGGGCGGGTTCGATCAGCGGCCGCTCGGCCCCGCGGGCGACCGGGATCTCCGGGGCGCCCGCCCGCTCCAGCACCTTCAGGGTGTTGCGGACCACCCCGTCCACGTCCGTGTTCCCGGCGACACAGGTGACCGCGCGCAGGTCCAGGGCCGGGTGGCGTACGGCGAACAGCAGGGCCAGGGCGTCGTCGACGCCGGTGTCGCAGTCGATGATCACGGGGATGGTCGTCGTCCGGTCGGCCACGGCGGGCTCCTTCCCTGGTTCCTCGGGACCCTCGGGGCCCCGTCCCGACCTTATGCGTCGCTCAGTCCCAGAGGGCGGTTCCGCGGGCTCCGACCCTGGCGGTGATCCGGTTCAGGAGCTCGTCGACGGGCACGTTCCCCGGGCGGCGGCCGTCCCGCAGCCGTACGGCCGCCTCGTCGCCGTCCGCCTCGCGCGCGCCGATCACGGCCTGGTACGGCACCAGACGCGCCGCCCGGATCCGCGCGCCGAGGCTGCCCTCCCCGGGACCGGCGAGCTCGGCCCGCAGCCCCCGGGCGACGGCCTCGCGCAGCACGGCCTCCGCACGCGCGTACTGCTCGTCCGCGACGGGCAGCACGACGAGCTGCACCGGCGCCAGCCAGGCCGGGAAGGCCCCGCCGTGCTCCTCGACGAGATGCGCGACAGCGCGCTCCACGCTCCCGATGATGCTGCGGTGCACCATCACCGGCCGGTGCCTGGCCCCGTCGGCGCCGATGTAGTGCAGGTCGAAGCGCTCGGGCTGGTGGAAGTCGATCTGGACGGTGGACAGGGTGGACTCGCGGCCGGCGGGGTCCGCGATCTGGACGTCGATCTTGGGGCCGTAGAAGGCGGCCTCGCCCTCCGCCTCCTCGTACTCCACGCCGGACTCGGCCAGGACCTCCTTCAGCAGCGCGGTGGCCCGCCGCCACAGCTCCGGGTCGGCGACGTACTTGCCGCCCTCGCCGGGCAGAGAGAGCCGGTAGCGGGCGGCGCGGATACCGAGGTCGGCGTAGGCGCGGCCGATCAGCTCCAGGGCGGCGCGGGCCTCCTCGACCGCCTGGTCCAGGGTGCAGAAGATGTGCGCGTCGTTGAGCTGGATGGCCCGGACGCGAGTGAGCCCGCCGAGCACCCCGGACAGCTCGGCACGGTACATGCCGCCCAGTTCCGCGATGCGCAGCGGCAGTTCACGGTAGCTGTGGGAGCGGGAGCGGTAGATCAGGGCGTGGTGGGGGCAGAGGCTGGGGCGCAGGACGACCTGTTCGGAGCCCAGCTCCATCGGCGGGAACATGTCCTCGCTGTAGTGGTCCCAGTGCCCGGAGATCTCGTACAGCTCGCGTTTGCCGAGCACGGGCGAGTACACGTGCCGGTACCCGGCCGCGCGTTCCGCGTCCCGGACGTACTCCTCCAGGGTGTGCCGTACGACGGCGCCGTCGGGCAGCCAGTACGGCAGCCCGGCGCCCATCAGCGGGTCGGTGTCGAACAGGTCGAGCTCGCGGCCGAGCCGGCGGTGGTCGTGCACGGTGGTCTCCTCGGTGAGGGAGGCGAACACCCCGTGACACGACGAAGCCCCGGGGCACTCGCCCCGGGGCTTCGGACTGGGTCAGCTGTCAGCGCGCCGGGACACTCTCCGGCGTCGTCGTGCGGAAGGGGTACGACTCGGCTCGCTGCATGGGCCGAGGGTAACGGGAGCCCGGACGCCCGGTCGACCGGTTTTCCGTCCGACCGCTCCGACCGCTCCGACCGCTCCGGACGCTCCGGACACCTCCGCCCCTGACGCTCCCTCACCCGGACGGCTCGTCGCGCTGGTGGCCTGGGCGCGGGGGTGGTGCCGTGAGAACACGCACCCGGTCAACGCACCCGGTCACCGGCACGCTCAGGAGGCCCCGTCATGTCAGTCCGCCCGGCCCGCCGCACCGCCGCCTGCCTGTTCACCGTCGGCGCGCTGGTCATGGCCTCCGGCTGCCTGGGAAGCAGCTTGGGGAGGAGGGCCCGCCCGGCGTCCCCCGCCTCCGCCGCCGGGCAGCTCTCCCCGTCGGCCGCCGCCCTCACGGAGGCCCAGGCCCGGTCCGCTCTGATCACCCAGGCGGACATGGGCGGGCCGTGGGGGCCGACCGCGGGGGCCGCGACCTGGCGGGACGGGTGGCTGAAGGCGACCACCCAGACTCCCGAATGCCAGCGGCTGCTCGACGCCCTGTACGCCGACGAGCTGCTCGGGCAGCCGTCGGGGACGCACGCCGTGACCGCGCTCGACGACGGCGACGACCAGGCCCAGCTGCGCTACCAGGTCGTCGGCGGGCGGCGGGCGGACCTGGACCGCACGCTGGACTGGCTGAAGGCGCTGCCTCAGACGTGCGGGCAGTTCACGGCGGCCACCACCAGCGCGGGCCTGCAGGCCGTCCAGGTCCTCGGGGCCGAGCTGCCGCCGGTCGGGGACGCCCGGCAGGGCCTGCGGGTCACCCTGACCGGTCAGGCCACCACCAACGACGGCCAGGCCGCCGTCCTCACGCTGGACGTAGCCGTCGTGCGCGTCGGCGACGACGCGATCGTCCTCACCGACGGCGCCCTCGGCACCCCGCCCGCGAGCACCGTCCGCCAGGCCCTCGAACTCGGTGCCCAGCGCCTGACGCAGGTCCACGAGCAGGCGCGGGCCCAGGCCTGACACGGACCGGGCCCGCGGACCTCACAGGCGGCCGAGGGCCGTGGTGCCCGAGTCCCCTCCGGTACGCGTCCAGCACGGCCTCCACCCGCCGGTGCGCAGGCGCGGACCGGCGCCACCGTGCGCGGGCCCGCGGACCTCACAGAGGCGGCTGGGCGGGCGCGGGTCCGAGGGTCGTGGTGCCCGGGGCCGTACGGTGCCCGAGCCCCGTCCGGTACGCGTCCAGCGCGGCCTCCACCCGCCCGGTCCGGCGCAGCAGGTCGCCGAGCAGCCGGCACAGGTCGGCGAGGTCGCCGGCGGCGCCCGCCCGCTCCAGCAGGCTCAGGGCGCGTACGTAGTGTTCCTCGGCCGCCTCCGTGTCCCGGGCGTCCTCGGCGATGATGCCGAGCAGCCGGTGCGCGCCGGCGGAGTGCACGGCACCGCGCTCGGAGGACAGGTCCCCCAGCACCCCGTGCAGCAGTTCGGCGGCCTCCTCCGACTTGCCGCGCCGGCGCAGCACGTCGGCGAGCTCGACGGCGGCCTGACTGCTGTAGAGGGCGGCGCGGGTGGCCGAGAGCATCGCCATGGCCTCCCGCAACTCGTGCTCGGCGCGCTCCAGTTCGCCGTCCTGCGCGTACACGTATCCGCGCATCCAGTGGCAGTTGGCGAGTTCGGTGCGCAGCTGCAGCTGGCGGTACAGCTCGGCCGCCTTGGCCAGCGAGGCGTCGGCCTCGGCGACCCGGCCCTCGGCGAGCAGGGTGCGGGCGACGGAGCGGTGCATACGGGCGATCAGGGCGGGGTCGGCCACCTGCGGGGCGAGGGCCAGCGCGAACTCGGCGGCCTGGGCGGCACGGGCGTGGGCGCCCATGTCCATGTAGGGCCCGATGACGCTGGCGTAGAGGAGCAGAAGGGCATCCGGGTCGTGCAGCCCGCCGCGGTTCAGCTCGTCGAGCGCGGACTCCAGCAGGTAGACGGCGTAACGGAGTTCACCCGCGAGGTAGTGCGAGACGGCCCGGCCGCGCAGCGCGGGCACCCGGACCGGCAGCGGTTCTCCGGCCATCCGCTCCTCGGCCCGCTCGAAGTACTGCCGGGCCTCGGCCAGATCACCGGTGTCCAGGGCGCACTCGCCGAGCCCGAGCAGCGCGGTGGCCTGCTCAAGAACCAGCCCGTGCGCCTCCGCCTCCGCGAACAGGGCGGCGTACTGCGCCGCCGCCTCCTCCGCCTCCCCGGTGGCCAGGGTGCGCTGCGCCCCGGTGAGCCGCAGCCGCAGATCGGTGGCGAGGTGCGCGGGCCGTCCGCTGGCCAGCTCCTCGAAGGTGACGCCGAGCCGCCCGGCGATGTGCCGCAGCGCGTCGTCGGAGGCACGTACCCGACCCGCCTCCAGGGTCGAGATGTAGGCGGGCGTGTAGGCAGGCTCCGCCAACTGTCGCTGGGTCAGCCCCCGTTCCGTGCGCAGCTGCTGCACCCGCCGCCCGATGACCTCCGGGTCGTCCCGCTCCTGCATCCGTGAACCTCCCCCAACTCCCCCAGCACCCCTTGCCGTTAGGCTCCGTCAGCCTCTAGGTTAAACGGCGCATTAAGCATGCTTAATACGTCGCTGTTGTTGCGAGGTTGCCGTGCTCGGACGCACATCCGCACGCTACGGACGCCCCACCGCACGGTACGCCAGGGGCCTGACCGCTGCCGTGATCGCCGTGGCCGCCCTGGTGACGGCGGCCAACGCGGGCCCGGCCCGAGCGGCCCAGGAGAGACCGGCACCCCATGCGTCCCACCACCCGCAACGCGGCTGAGGAACCGCACCGCACGTGTCCACAGCTGTGGACGAAACCGGCCGACGGCGGGCGCTCGGATCCGGTCAGCCGGGGTCACCGGGGTCAGCCGGGGTCAGCCGGTGCGGACAACCTCCCTGTACAGCCGCTCGAGTTCGGCGACCTTCACGGAGCCGCGCTCGGTTTCGCTGATCAGCTTCCGGTTGGCCAGCCGGTCGCCGGCGCTCAGCGGCCCGGCGCTCGACAGCGCGTCGGCCAGCGTCCTGACCAGCGGACCGGGGAGCAGGTCCGCCAGCAGGCCGTCCGCCACCAGTTCCCGGTAGGGCGCGATGTCGGACAGCAGCAGCCGGCAGCCGGCGGCCGCGGCTTCCAGCACCGATGAGCTTCGCTGGTCGGTCCGGGGAACCGAGATCGCCAGATCGCTCGCCCGCATCAGGCTGAACATCTCGGCCTGGCTGAGCGGCTGATCGATGACGACGGACCGGCCCGCCAGATCGTGCGCCCGGGCGCACAGCAGCCCGAGGTATTCCCGCTGTGCGCGTCTGGCGGCGGCGTGGGCCGGCTGGTGACCGGCCGGCAGTACGAGGAACAAGTCGGCCCGGTCCCGTGCGGCCCGGGTGAAGGCGTCGAGGATCTCGTGCGTCCGGTAGGTCTGCGACGTGCTGCGGACCGACAGCACCACCGTGGCACCGGCCGGAATGCCGTACCGCACGCGCGTCGAACGGTGATCCGTGTCGTCCCCGGCGTCGAGCAGCGCGTCCGGTACCCCCCAGGAAAGGACCGTGATCCGTGACCGGAGGACCCCGTATCGGCCCGCGACCCGCTCCGCCACCTCCCGCGAGGTCGGCACCGACCGGGCGGCCCGGCGGAGCGCCAGCCGGGCGACCAGCGCCCGGCCGGGATGCCGGTCCGCCGCCCGCAGTTCGGAACCCCAGGGGGTGATCACGACCGGTGCCGTCGTGCGGGCCGGCAGCAGAAGGGAGAGCGCCCCGTGCACGCCGAGCGAATGGACGTGGATGACGTCCGGCCGCGCCCGGCGCACCTCGCGGCGCAGCCAGCCCCCCGCGCGCATCGCCCGCGTCGGCCACCACGCGCCGGCGGGGACGGACGCGGCTCGCCAGCCGGCCGGGCTCGGGCCCGCCTCGTGCCAGCTGCAGACGGTGACCTGATGACCGCGCTCGGCCAGGTCGTCCGCCCAGCGCCGGGTGTGAAACGAGGTGGCCGGAGCGAGCAGGAGGACGCGCAGCGGCGCGGCCGACGCATCGCCGACGCCCAGCCGTCGCGGGTCGTCCCGGTCATGATCGGGCATAGCGCTCCCTCAGTACGAAACGGCCCTTGCCCGCCGCTGCCCGCAGCCGTCCGGCCGGGCTCCGCGCGTAGCGGTCCCAGGCGCGCGCCACCGCCGGCCATCGTGGGTCGTCCAGTACTCTTCCGGCCGCGGTCAGCAACGCGGTGTGCAGACAGTGGTACGCGAAGCTGGCGGGCGCGCGGTACCGCAGGTCGTACCTGGTCCAGTACCCCAGGTCGAATGCGGCCAGGGAGTCGCGGAGCCGGTCCGCGACCGGCTGGTGGGCTGCCCCGCCCTGATGCAGGCTCAGCTCCCGGAGACCGAAGAGGGCGAAGACGGCACCGTTGAGAATGTGGCTGACCGGGTCCGACGGGCACTCCTCGAGAAAGGGGCGGCCCCGGTGGTCGTAGTGCGAGCACCCGCCTGCGGCCAGCGGCCGGAGCATCAGTTCCACCGCGCCCTCGCTGGCGTCGAGGAACGACCGCTCGCCGGTCGTGGCGTACCCGCGCAGCATCACGGATGCCGCCAGGCCCTGGGCCATCGCCGAGTACCAGCCCGGGCGCACCCCGTATCGGGGCACCGGTACCGGATAACGCCAGCCGCCGTTGCCGTCCTGACTGGCACGCAGCCAGTTCGCCTGGGTCAGGAGCGCCTGGACGCCCGGCGGCCGGTCGGCCGGGACGTCGGGATGCCGGCCGGCGGCGAGCGCGCCGGTGTGCTGTGCGAGCGCGTACAGGCTGACCGAGACCGGGTTGCGGTAGGTCTCGCCGGTCGCGGCACGGGTGACCACCAGTCCCTCGTGGTCGAGGACGCTCCCGGCGGTCATCGGCCGCAGGTCGAGCGGGTACCTGCCCGGCGGGCCTGCGGGCATCTGGCCGGGCGGCGTCGTGGCGTCGACCGGGAAGCTCGGCCGTCGCAGATCGCGCACCGCCTTCCCGGCCATGCCGAGCAGCGCCGTCCCGGCGCTCATCGTGTCCTTCACGCGGGATTCTCCCGACGGCGTCGCGTACGACCTCGCAACGAGGTCAGTGCCTGGTGGTACAGATCGTTCACCTGGCCCGCTGTCGCGGTGATGTCGAACTGGCGAAGCGCGAGTTCACGACCGCGGCCGGCCATGCGCAGACGCGCCGCGGGATCCGCGAGCAGCGCGTTCACGGCCTGTCCCAGTGCCTCCGGATCGGCGGGCGGAATCAGCAGGCCGGTACGGCCGTTCTGCACGGTGTCCGGCAGGCCGCCGACGTCGGTCGCCACCACCCCCTTGCGCATGAGCAGTGCCTCCACCACGGTGTAGCAGGCGGACTCCTCCATCGACGGGTTCACCAGCACGTCGAGCCCGGCCATGACCGAGCTGATGTCGGACCGGAATCCGGTGAACGTGATCCGGTCGGCAACGCCGAGCCCGGCGGCGCGGCGTTCCAGCTCCCGCCGGTACGCCCCGTCACCGACCAGTTCGTCGCCGACCACGAAGAACCGGGCGCCGGGGTGCTCGCGCAGGATCAACGGGGCGGCGTCGATGAAGACTTCATGTCCCTTGACACCGACCTGGCGGAACTCCCGCACCTTGCTCGGATACATGTACGCGACCATGCCGATGGCCGGCGTGGCGCCGCTGAGCCCGAACTCACGGCGGAACGGCTCCGGCGGGGTCGCCGGATCGAACCTGTGCACATCGCAGCCGTAGTAGCTGACCGCCACCGACCGCGCCCCCATGGCCCGGTAACGGTGCGCGATCGCCCGGCACGAGCCGATCACCAGATCGTCCCGGCGCAGCGTGAGGCGCTCCAGGATCCGGAAGGGCGCGATCCGTAGATGCACCACTCCTGGGACCTGCGACACGACCAGTGCCGGCCGGTAGGCGGTCGACGCCACTCGAGCCGCGAGCCTCGCGGTGATCAGATGCGAATGGATGACGTCCGGCCGGTATGCCCGGACGAACCTCATCAGCCGCCACAGCCCGGCCACCGATTCCGGCAGCTGCTCGATCCGTCTGGGAAGTCCGAACGAAATGATTTCCACCCGGACGCCGCGGATCCCGCGCAGCCGGTCGGCGAGCGGGCCCTCTCGGGGCAGCACCGCGCACACCTCGTTGCCCAGCTCGGCAAGGCCCCGTACCTGGTCGTGGAACCAGCTCCCGCCGACGGCCGCCGAGCTGATCTGAAGGATGCGCAGCGGCCGCCGCGGCCTGCCGTTCGGCGACGTGCTCATCGCGCCACCACCGCCACACCCGCCACCGGTGCCGATTCCGGTGCTGCCGCTGCCGGTGCGGGTGCGGGTGCCGATGACGGTGCGCCGGCCGGTGTCGCCCTCGCGGCCAGCATGATCAGCATCAGACCGGCCAGCAGCGGCGGTTCCAGGAGGACCTCGCCGAACAGCGAGCAGACCCCGGCACCGAACAGCGCCAGCAGTGCCGCCTCACCGGCGAAATGACCGCGGCGAACCGCGCACCGCGCCCGGCGGACGCCGCACACGACGAGCGCGCCGATCCCGGCCGCACCCATCAGGCCGGTCTGCGAGAGCACTGTCAGGTAGGTGTTGTGCGCGAAGTGCAGGAGCGGGAACTGTAGGAGCATGACCTGGTAATCACCGGTGGCTCGGTAGTAGGCGGACAACTGGCCGGCGAAGTTCAGATAACCGACGCCGAAGAACGGGTGCGCCTCGAACATCCGCAGTGCGCTGTTCCAGAGGTCGATCCGTACGGCGGAGTCGGCGTCCAGAGTGCCGCCGAGCATCGAGCCGAACCGGACCCCGATCACGGCGGGCAGCAGCGGTACCAGGCAGGCCGCACCGACGCCCAGGGCCAGGAGGCCGCGCAGAGACCTGCGGAAGGCGTAGAGCGCGACCACCGCGATCCCGCCCAGGTACGCCGCGCGGCTCAGTGAGTACGCGACCCCCACGGCGAGCACGACGACCCCGACGCCGGTCGCCAGCCGCGGCAGAGGCTCCCGGACGGCCGGACAGCGGCTGAGCAGGACCGCGGCCGCCATGACGAACAGGGCACCCACGGCGTTGTGGTTGGCACCCCCCTCCTGGGTGATGGCCAGAACGGCGGCGTCGGCAGGCGTCAGATCCGACTTCTCGGTGAAGGTGGAACCGGCCTGGACGATCTCGGTCACGGCCAGGATCACGCTGCCGCAGCAGAACACGACAAGCGCCCGGTCGAGAGCCGGTCCGGGTTCGGCGACCAGTGGCAGCAGCACCAACGGCGCCCACATCAGCAGCAGGTACGGCCAGGTGCCGGTGACCGGCAGCTCGGAGTCGCCGAGGAGGGCGCCGGCGGCCAGCATGTAGACGACCGTGCCCATGGCGAGCAGCGCGACGGCCGGCTTCGGCCGCACGATCCCCCGGCCGGTGACGACACGGCCCAGCAGGCAGATGAGCATCAGGGCGAGCAACGGGCTCGGTGTGATCAGCGAAGCGCCGATGTCGGACTGTGAGAAGGGGATCGCGGCCGCGAGCACATACAGACCCGCGTTCGGGATCAGCAGACAGGGCAGTACGACCGCCGTGAGCCCGGCGGCGCCGGCAATGCTGATGAAGGGGCTGAGCACTGTCGCGAGAAAGCCGGCGCCCGCCGCCATCACGAGCGCCGCCGCGACCATGGGCGCTCTGCCGGCCAGGACGGACCCCGCCTGCATCAGGTACGCGCCCGGCCGGCGGTCCCCGGCCGTCTCGACCGTGGCCCGCCGATCCGGCCCGCGCGCGGGGCCCGCCCCTGCCTCGGTGGCGGGATCGGCTTTCTCGGTGGCGGGCTCGGCTTCCTCGGTGGCGGGCTCGGCCGGAAGACACCGGCGGGCGCGGGAGCCCAGCCGCACGCCACGGCCGAGCAGCACCGCGAACACCAGGTACCCGGCCGAGTCGGCGACGCCGGCACCGACCGCGCCATAGTGGGGCGTCAGCGCTCCCAGCAGTGCGATGTTGACCATCGCGCCGATGACGGTGGCCGTGATCACCGGCCGGAGCAGGCCGGCGGCCGCCAGGTACGGCTGGATCGAACGGCCCGCGCTGAACAGCACGAGACCGGGGAGCAGCGCCCAGATCACCGGCACGGCACCGGAGTACTGCCGCCCGTAGACCGCCGGGATCAGGACGGGCGCCGCTGCCGCCGCCAGCACGGCGCACAAGGCCGCGGCGGCGAACACGGTCCGGGCGATCCTGGCCGCCGCCCGCGCGTCGACGGCACCCGACGTGACCGCGGGAAACATCACCAGCGCGACCGTCGTCGACAGCAGGAACAACCCCTCGGCCAGGGGCAGCGCCACCGCGTACACGGCGACGGCCGTCGCCCCGGCCAGCATCTGGATCACCGGCACATCCAGGCGCAGCATGCCGTAGTGGACGAGATTGGGGAGATAGGCCCTGATGGCGAAGCTGCCGAAGGTGCGGGCGGACACCGGTTCACCGTCGGCGTGGACGCGGGTGGTGGCCGCGATCAGCAGCATCCCGGCGCAGACCAGCTGCCCGGCCAGCACCGACAGGAAGCAACTGGTGGGGGTCAGTGATCCCGCGGCGAGAAGGCCGCAGACTCCGGCGAGGTAGCCGGCCGCGGGGACGGTACTCATGAGGTTGTACGCAGCGACCCGGCCGCGGCCGACCTCGGCCATGCCCAGCAGCGTGGACAGCAAGGTCACCGGGCACATGGCGGCCGCGATCACCGCGAGCCGCAGCGGCAGGCCGAGCAGCACGACCGGCCAGAGATGACCGAGCAGCAGCCACAGCCCCGCCAGTGCGGTGCCCGGAACCAGGGAGAACACCAGGCTCCACCGGACGATCTGCCGGAACGCGGTGTGCGAGGTTCCGGCGAACCGGGCGTTGGCGTTGTCCATGCCCAGGACCGTGACGACGCTGAGCACGGCGGGGACCGCGATCATGACCGCGAACGTGGCCCTGCCTCGCATCCCCAGACCCCGCGCGGCGATGACGCCCGCCGCGAAGCTCATCGCCGTGGCCAGCACTCGCGTGGCCAGCGTGCCCCCGATCGCCGCGGGACTCACCCCCGGCAGCCGGACGCGGAGACTTTTCATGATCGACTGCACCAGAAAACGGCCTCCGGAGTCGGGATCGGTACTACGGCGGTACTGGGGGCGGCACGGCAGGGGCGGCGGATGTGCTCGCCGCATCGGCACGCAGGCACAATGTAGTGGCGCGAGCACACATAGTGGCCATTTGGCCACGCAGAGTAGTAGCGTTTCTCGGCGCCGGGCCGGCCACCGCCGGCCTGCCGGACGCATGACAGGGGAACCAGGCCGTGAAGGTGCTCAGCGTGGTCGGCGCACGTCCACAGTTCGTCAAGCTGGCACCGGTCGCGTGGCAGCTGGCCCTCGGCGGCGACGAGCACCTGATCGTGCACACCGGACAGCACTATGACCACCTGCTGTCCCGGTCCTTCTTCGACGAGCTCGGCATCCCGCTTCCCGACGTGAACCTGGAAGCCGGCTCGGCCGGCCAGGCCGCGCAGACGTCCCGGATGCTCGCGGCGCTCGATCCGGTACTCGCGCGAGAGCGCCCGGACTGGGTGCTGACCTACGGCGACACCAACTCGACCCTCGCCGCCACGCTCGCCGCGGCGGCACAGGAACTGCCGATCGCGCACCTGGAGGCGGGCCTGCGGTCCTTCGACCGGACGATGCCCGAGGAACGCAACCGGCTCGTGGCCGATCACCTGGCCGACCTGCTGCTCGCGCCGACCGCGGTGGCCATGACCCAGCTGGCCGCCGAGGGCCTGGCCGCTCGCTCGCTGCTGGTCGGCGATCTGATGGTGGACACGCTGCGGACCATCCGGGACCGGACGGCGCAGCCGGGCGAGGAGCGGCTCCCGCCGTTCCTCGCCCGGCATCCGGGGCCGTATCTGCTCGCCACGGTGCACCGGCAGGCCACCACCGACGATCCGGACCGGCTGGCCGCGGTGGTGGCCGCGCTCGCCGCCTGCCCGAAGCCGGTCTGGCTGCTGGTGCACCCGCGGCTCGCCGCACGATGCCGGCAGTTCGGCATCGGCCTGTCGGGAGGCTCGCTACGGGCGGCCGACCCGCTGCCCTACCGCAGCATGATCGCTGCGCTGGCCGGAGCCGACGGGCTGATCACCGACTCCGGCGGTCTGCAGAAGGAGGCGTTGATCCTCGGCGTCCCGTGCAGCACCCTGCGCGCCGGGACGGAGTGGCCGGAGACGCTGCACGACGGCTGGAACGTCCTGGTGCCCGATCCGCGGGAGCTGCCGGGAGCGGTGGCCAGACCGCGGCCGGCCGGCGAGCCGCCGACGCCCTTCGGTGACGGTGCGGCCGCCGCCAGGATCGTCACCGAGCTGGCGGCACGGACCGACGCCGGGCCCGTGACGTCGGGTGCGGCGGGGCGGACGGTGACGGCATGAGGATCTGGATCTTCAACCACTACGCGGCACCGCCCGACTGCGCCGCCGGCACCCGGCATTACGAGCTGGGCCGGGTGCTGGCGGCGGCCGGACACGAAGTCACCGTCTTCGCCAGCGGCTTCAGCCATTTCAGCAGGCGCGAGGAACGGCTCGCGCCCGGCGAGAAGGTGACCACCAGGACGATCGACGGCGTCCGCTTCGTCTGGGTCCGCACGCTGCCCTACACCAGCAACGGATACCGCCGTGCGCTGAACATGGCCCAGTACGCGGCCCGGGTGCTCACCGCGCAGCGCCGCCTGAACCGGCCGGACGTGATCGTCGGCTCATCGGTGCACCTGGCCGCGGTGCTCGCCGCCTGGCTCGCCGCCCGCCGCCGCCGGGCCCGCTTCGTCGTCGAGGTGCGCGATCTGTGGCCGCAGACACTGATCGACATGGGGGCGCTGCGCGCGAACGGGCTGCCTGCCCGGCTGCTGCGGCTGGTCGAGTCGTTCTGCTACCGGCGCGCATCCGCAGTGGTCTGCCTGTTGCCCGGCGCCGCCGGCTATCTGACGGCCCACGGCGTCCCGGCCGACAAGATCCATTACGTGCCGAACGGGATCAGCGACTTCCCCCGGCCGGAAGGTCCGGGCCGGACGACCGGCCCGGACGTTCCGGACCGCGCGGACCCCGCGGACCGGGCCGCGGACCTGATCGACCGGATCAGGCGCTTTCGCAAGGACGGTTGTCTCGTCGCCGGCTACGTGGGCTCCCACGGTCCGGCCAACGGGCTGGCGACCGTCGTCGAGGCCGCGGCCGAGCTGCGGGCCGCCGGCCGTCCGCGCGTCGCCGTGGTGCTGGTCGGCGACGGCCAGGAGAAGGCCGCGTGCCAACGCCTCGCGGACCGGCACGGCCTGGACGACGTGCTGTTCTGGCCGCCGGTGCCGAAGCAGGCGGTGCCGGCCGTGCTGGCCGAGCTGGATGTGACGCTGTTCTGCCTGCGCGATGTCGCGGTCTTCAAGTACGGCCTGAGCAGCAACAAGCTGTTCGACTACCTGGCGTGCGGCAAGCCGGTGCTGTTCGCGAGCAACGCGCCCGGCGGCCCGGTGCGCGAGTCCGGCGGCGGCCTGTGCGTCCCCGCCGAGTCACCGGCGGACATGGCGGACGCGCTGGCCGCGCTGGCCGCGATGAGCGAGACGGAACGGGAGCGGATGGGCGAGCGCGGCCGCCGCTGGGTCTACCGGCATCACGGCATGACCGCGTTGGCGGACGCGTTCCTCACCGCGGTGTCGGAACCGCGGACGGAGGAGCGGCGGTGACGCTGCACATCGTGGGCGCGGGCGGCTTCGGCCGGGAGACGCTGGACGCGGTGCGGGCGACAGCCACGGCGTCCAAGGTCGTCTTCGTGGACGAGCACCCGGCCGCCGCGACGGTGGACGGCTGTCCGGTGCTGCTGCCCGGACAGGTGGCCGCGACGGACGGGCAGCGGAACGATTTCGTGGTCGCGATCGCCGACGCCGGCGTGCGCCGCAGGCTGGCCCGGCGGTTCGAAGAGCGCGGCCTGCGAGCGGCGACCGTGATCGACCCGCGTGCGGTTGTCTCCCCCGGCGCCAGGATCGGGCCCGGCTGTGTCGTCCTCGGTCAGTCGTTCATCTCCACCGGGACCGTCCTCGGCGCCCATGTCCAGGTCAACTACCAGGCCAGCATCGGTCACGACACGGTGCTCGAGGACTTCGTGACGATCCTGCCGGGGGCCAACATCGCCGGCAGCGTGACCGTCGGCGCCGGGTCCACGGTGGGCAGCAACGCCGCCGTACTGCAGGGCCGGCGGATCGGACCGTCCGTCATGGTCGGCGCCGCGGCACTCGTGACCCGCGACGTCACCGCCGGTCAACTCGTCGTCGGCATCCCCGCCAAACCCCGCTGACCGACCGGACCACCGGATCGGCCACCGGTCTGCCGGCCCCGCACCGCAGGACCGGCCGGATCGATCACCGATCTGCCGACCCTGTACCGCAGGACCGGCAGACCGTCCCTCATGGACGGCGCCGCGGCACTCGTGACCCGCGACCTCACCACCGGTCAACTCGTCGCCGGCATCCCCGCCGAGGAGGCCCGCTGACCGACCGAACACCCGGATCGGCCACCGATCCGCCGGCCCCGTACCGCAAGGCCGACAGACCGGACCGTCCCTCATGGACGGCGCCGCGGCACTCGCGCCCCGCGACCTCACCACCGGTCAACTCGTCGCCGGCATCCCCGCCGAGGAGGCCCGCTGACCGACCGAACACCCGGATCGGCCACCGATCCGCCGGCCCCGTACCGCAAGGCCGACAGACCGGACCGTCCCTCATGGACGGCGCCGCGGCACTCGCGCCCCGCGACCTCACCACCGGTCAACTCGTCGCCGGCATCCCCGCCGAGGAGGCCCGCTGACCGACCAGGCCACCAACACCGGCATCGGCACCGGCACCAACAACCTGCCCCGGTCGGCCGGCGCCGATGGCCAGCCGGGGTACACCGGACCAGAGCGCCGGATCCGTCACCGATCTGCCGTCCAGCAGCGCGGTGATCCCCGGCAGGTCGGCCGGGGAGATCCGGGCGTACTCCCGATGGTCGGCCTGCACGATCGCGACGTCGCACGGTTCGCCGAGGTGGTAGGGCCGAAGGCCGAGCGCGGCCAGCTCCGCGTCGTCGTACAGCGGGTCGTGCGCCAGTGGGACGGCGCCGTGCTCGGCCAGTGCGCGGGCGACGGGCAGCGCACCGGTGAACGCCGTCTCCTTCACCCCTCCGCGATAGGCGACGCCCAGCACCACCGCTCGCTTGCCGCGCAGGTCGCCGGCCAGCTCGGCAAGCATCCGGACCGCCCTGGCGGGCATCGCGTCGTTGATCTCACGGGCCAGCACCGGCAGCCTGGCCTCCGGGTCACCGGCCGCGTACAGCCACGGGTAGACGGGGATGCAGTGGCCGCCGACCGCGATTCCCGGCCGGTGCAGATGGCTGAACGGCTGGCTGTTCGCGGCCTCGATGATCGGCAGCAGGTCCAGCCCGGCGCTCTGCGCGAAACCGGCGAACTCATTGGCGAGCGCGATATTGACGTCGCGGTAGGTGGTTTCGGCCAGCTTGGCCAGCTCGGCGGCCTCCGCCGAGCCGAGATCCCAGACCCCGTTCGGCCGTGGCAGGTCGGGCCGCTCGGTGAAGGACAGCACGGAGGCGTAGAACTCGGCCGCGCGCTCACCGCTGGCCCGGTCGATGCCGCCGACCAGTTTCGGGTACCGGGCGAGGTCGGCGAAGACGGTGCCGCTGGAGACCCGTTCCGGACTGTGGCAGACGCCGAAGTCGGTGCCCGGGCGCAGCCCTGACGCGGCCGCGAGCCGCGCCGCGATCCGCCGCCGGGTGGTGTGCACGGGGAGCGTGGTCTCGACGATCACCAGGGATCCGGGGGACAGTCCCGCGCCGACCGCGTCGGTGGCCGCGTCCAGCGCGCGGTGGTCCGGCCGCCGGTCGGAGCCGATGACCAGCGGGACCACGATGACGACCACCTCGCTGCCGGCCGCCGCGGCGGTGGTGTCCGTGGTGGCCCGCAGCACGCCCCTGCCCGTCACCTCGGCGAGCCGCACGTCCAGCTCGGGTTCGCCGGGGAACGGCGGCACTCCGGCCGACACCCTGGCCACCACCTCGGGATTGATGTCGGCGCCGGTCACCTGGTGCCCCGCGGCGGCGATGGTCACCGCGAGGGGCAGCCCGATCTTGCCCAGGCCGACGACCGTTACCGCGGCCATCAGAAGAACCTCCGTGAGCCAGGGGCCAGCACATAGCCCGCGACCAGCACCGGCAGCACTCCGTCCGGCCCGGCCGGGGGACCGGCCGGCGCCGCCGCGGACGGCGGTCTCTGCCGGGGAGTCTTCGGGGCCGCGGTGCGGTCGGTGTTCGGCTGGGCCGGGACCACGGTGGCCGCCGGCCCCGTGCCGGGCCGGACCGGGTTCGCCGTCCTGTCGGTGGCCGGCACCTCGACGCCGGCCCACGGCGCGGCCAGGATGGCACTGGTCACCTCCACCACCTCCGCACCGGCCCGCATGGTCACGATGCCGTCGTCGTTGCCGCGTACGGCGTCCACCAGGCCTTCGAGCTGGATCCGCAGCGGCTCTTCGGTGCCCACCTCGCACGGCGTCGCCCGGTCGTCGGCCGGTGACGTGGCGGAGCCCTGGTCGCAGCGGTACAGCCGGAGCGTCCGGTCCAGCAGGTCGCCCCGCAGGCAGCCGAGTTCGCCGGTCACCGTCACCAGTCGTTCCTTGACCGGGGACAGCCAGTTGACCAGGTGATTGACCACCGTGCCGTCTTCCAGCACGCCGGCCACCGCCGCCATGTCCTCGTGGCCGCTGCCGTCCAGCACCTGACTGGTCACCGCCGACACCTTCAGATACGGCGACCTCGCGATCCACCGGGTCAGGTCGATGTCGTGGCTGGCCAGATCCAGGATCACGCCGACGTCGCGGATCCGCTGCGGGTACGGTCCCTGGCGGCTGGTGGTGATCTGCCGCACCGCGCCGATCTCACCGCGCCCGATCCGCTCCCGCATGGCGCGGACCACCGGGTTGAACCGCTCGATGTGCCCGACGCAGCCGACCAGACCCGCCCGCTCGAACGCCGCCGCCAGCGTCCGGGCTTCCTCGGCGCTGGCCGCGAGCGGCTTCTCGATCAACGTGTGCACACCCGCCTCGGCCAGCCGTGCGCCGATCTCGGCATGCGCCATCGTCGGCGCGGCCACCACGCAGATGTCCAGGTCCAGCGCGAGCATCTGGTCCAGGTCCGGCAGCACACGCAGGCTGGGCGCCGCCGCGCCGGCAGACCTGTCCGGATCGCAGGCCGCGACCAGGTGTACGCCGGGCATCGCGGCCAGGACCCGGGCGTGGTGCCGACCCATCGTGCCGAGGCCGCAGACCCCGGCGCGCAGCGGGGTCACCGGTCACCCGCCGGCATCAGCTGGGCCATGGCATCCGGCGCCGCCGTGGCCCGGCCGACCGCGGCGATCACCGCGTCGGCGATCTCGGCCACCTCGCCCTCGGTCAGCCGGTGGTGTGCCGGCAGCGAGAGCATCTCCTGGGCGACGGCCTCGGTCACCGGCAGTGCGGCGGCGAGCCCGGTGCCGTGGTCCCGCCCGGCAAAGAGGGGCTGCCGGTGTACCGGCGGGAAGTAGATCCGTGCCTCGATGCCCTGCGCCAGCAGGTCGGCGAGCACCTGGTCGCGGATGCCGGGAAGCAGGCAGGTGTAGAGCAGCCAGGTGCCCTGGGCATCGGGTGCCTGATGCGGCGTGGTCAGGCCGGGCAGCCCGGTCAGCCGCCGGGTCAGCGATCCCGCGATCATCTGTTTGCGCCCCAGGATGCCGTCCAGCTTGCGCAGCTGCACCCGGCCGATCGCGGCCTGCATCTCGGTCAGCCGCCAGTTGTAGCCAAGGCTCTGATGCCGGTACAGCCCCGTCTGACCGTGGTTGCGGAGCAGTTTCAGCCGCTCCGCGACGCCCGGGTCGTCGGTCAGCACGATGCCGCCCTCGCCGGTGGTGATGTTCTTGGTCGGGGTGAAGCTGAACATCGCGGACCGGCCGAAGGTGCCGACCGGCCTGCCCCGGTACTCGGCGCCGGCCGCCTGCGCGGCGTCCTCCAGCAGCGGCACGCCGGCCGCGGCGCACACCCGCGCCAGTCCGTCCAGGTCGCCGGGCTGCCCGGCGTAGTGCACGGTCATGACCGCCCGGGTGGCCGGGGTGATCCGGGCCGCGACGGACACCGGGTCGAGGTTGAACGTCCGGGGGTCGATGTCGGCGAACACCGGGGTGGCCCCGACGTGGCACACCGACGTCGCCGTGGCGACGAAGGTCATCGACGGGACGATCACCTCGTCGCCCGGACCGATGCCCTCGGCGAGCAGCATCGCGTCCAGCGCGGCCGTGCCGGTGCAGAACGTCACACCGAACCGCGCCTGATGCCGGTCGGCGAACTCCTGCGCGAAGGCCTCGTTCTCCGCGCCGTTGGTGAGAACGCCGCTGCGCAGGACCCGGCGTACCGCCTCCCCTTCCTCCTCACCGAGGTCGGGACTGGCAAGCCGGATCCGGACGTTGCTGTCAGGCACCTGTGGGCATCCTTTCTGGTTTGCGGGCGATCGGATCGCCGTCGTGGTCGGCGGTGGCTCCGCCCCGGGCCAGGACCGTCCACACGGTGAGGCACAAGATGGCGAGGTCGAGCCAGAAGCTCTGGTGGAACACGTAGCGCAGGTCCCACTCGATGCGCTCCGGCCAGCTCAGCTGCTGGCGCCCGTGCACCTGTGCCAGGCCGGTCAGTCCGGGGGTGGCCCGCAGCCGCTGCTGCTGGCGGTCGGTGTACCGGCGTACCTGGTACGGCAGCGTCGGCCGCGGCCCGACCAGGCTCATCTCTCCGCGCAGCACATTGACCAGCTGGGGCAGCTCATCGAGGGACGTCCGGCGCAGCACCCGGCCGACCGCGGTCACCCGGGCGGCGTCCGCGCCGCTCGGTGTCGCCGAGCCGCCCGGGACATTGCGCATGGTGCGCAGTTTCAGCAGAACGAACAGGCGGCCGTCCCGGCCCACCCGCTGCTGCCGGAACAGGACCGGCCTGCCGTGCGCGAGCAGGTGGGCCAGCGCCGCGAGCAGGAAGAGCAGCGCGGCCGGGACGAGGACCAGACCGACCACGACCAGGTCCAGTACTCGCTTGCCGCGGTACGACACGCGGTGCGGCACCCGGTTGCCGGGCCGGGCGGCTCCGGGAAGCGTGGCGGCTTCCGGATTCGCCGAGCCCGACCGGTACTGGCCCGGTACGAGCGGGGCGGTCACCTGCTGGCCTCCGCTCTTCCGGGCTGGCCGGGCAGCACGGCCTGGCCCGACCGCACGGGGCCGGGTGCGGCGACGAGCTTCTCCAGGGTCGCGCGTACCTCGTCGGGATCGGTGAGGTGACCGATGCCGGTGATGTCATCGGGGTCGAGCGCCGGCACCGGTACCTGTCTGACCAGCGGATGTCTCGGCCGGTGGTCCGGTTCCCCGGCGCCCAGCAGGTCCTCGGTCAGCTTCTCGCCGGGCCGCAGCCCGGTGAAGACGATCTCGACCCGCCGCGATGCCGCGCCGGCCATCCGCCGCGCGAGGTCGACGATGCGGACCTGCTCTCCCATGTCCAGGACGAGAACCTCGCCGCTCTGCCCGACGGCCACGGCCTGCAGCACCAGTTGGACGGCCTCGGTGGCCGTCATGAAGTACCGGGCGACCTGCGGGTGGGTCACCGTGACCGGGCCGCCCGCCGCGATCTGCGCGGACAGCGAACCGAGCAACGAGCCCCGGCTGCCCAGAACGTTGCCGAACCTGACGGACACCCAGGTACCGGGGAACTGGCCGGCCATGTGGGCGGTGAGCCGCTCGGTGAGCCGCTTGGAGGTGCCGAGGACGCTCACCGGGTCGGCGGCCTTGTCGGTGGAGACGTTCACGAACGACCGCACACCGCAGTCCGCCGCTGCTTGCAGCACGTTCAGCGTGCCGGCCACGTTCGTCTTCAGGGCCTCGGCCGGATAGCGCTCCAGCAGCGGCAGATGCTTCACCGCCGCCGTGTGGAACACGATCTCCGGGCGGTAGTGCGCGAAGACCTCGCGGATACGGGAGACGTCTCTGATGTCGGCGAGCACGATCTCGTCGGAATCGAGCAGCGCACGTCCGTGCAGGGCGAGCTGGATCGCGTGCAGCGCCGATTCGTCCCGGTCGAGCATCACCAGCGAAGCCGGACGCAGCTGTTGCAGCTGGCGGCACAGCTCCGAACCGATCGACCCGCCCGCGCCGGTGACCAGGATCCGACGTCCGGTGAAGTCTCCGGCAGCCGACCTCAGGTCCAGCCGGACCGGCTCGCGGCCCAGCAGATAGGTGATCCGCGGGTCCCGGACGTCGTCGATCCGCGCCGATCCGGCGACCAGTTCGTGCACGGGCGGGATGACCTTCGTGATCAGGCCCGCCGATTCGGCCAGCGTCGACAGTTCACGGATCACCCGGCCGTCGCGGCAGCCCCCGGCGATCGCGATCACCATGACCGTCGCCCTGGTCTCCGCGGCGACCTCGGCGAGCCGCTCCCGCCCGCCGCGCACGCGGATGCCGCAGATCCTCAGCCGGCGTTTGCGGGGGTCGTCGTCCAACAGGGCCACCGGTTGGTACTGCGCGCCGGGCTGGCCGATCAGCCGCTGCACCAGTTGGGTTCCCGCACTGCCCGCGCCGAACACGATCATTTTGACGGCGGTCGGCGCGGGCCGTCTCGGCCTGCGCCGGACGGCCGCGACCGCGGCCCGCACGATGATCATCCCCAGCACGGCGACCACGGCGGCGATGCCGGCGACGGCCGGCCTGTCGCCCACCAGGGGGACCCGGACCAGGCAGAATCCCTCCAGGCACAGGCCGGTCAGCCCCCCGGAGAGCAGCACCGCGGTCAACTCGGCGCCGCCTCCAGCCTGATAGCGCCCGGAGTAGAGCCCACACGCCGCCCCGGCCAGTACCGCAGCGGCCCATGTGACGGCACAGACCACGACCAGATCGCCGGGTCCGGCCGACGGGCCGGAAGCGCTACCGGTGGCCAGACGGGCAATTAACAGGCCGCATGTCCAGGCGATCGCATCGGCGGCGGCCCGCGCCACCGGCCCGCGACACCTGACAGCGACGCCGGACCAGCCGCCCGTCCGGGCGCGGCCCCCCGATGCGGTGTCGAACGCCACCGGACGGACCGCTGTCAGCTCGTCGTCACCGACACAATCCCCATGCAAGGTGAACCCCGATCAGACGGATGTCATTTGCCGGAGGTCTATTCGGGCATTTCGCCGACAGCATGTCCACGGACATTGCCGCGTCTTTCTGGGTGGCCGTCAAAATTCTTTTATCGCCGCGGAGTCGATTCTCCCGAAAATAGGATTTCGCACCCCCCGGGTGGACGAATACCGCCACGCCTTTCTTGAGTATGCGCGGGATTCGCCGACATATTGAGGAGCGCCGCACACTTTCAGTAGTCGCCTGATTACTGATGGTAGTCTCTGCGGGCCGCACGGCTCCGACTGTGCACGGGTGAACCCAAGCTAGGAGGGCGAGACGGGTATGACGCTGCGGAGTTTCCTCGGACTGGTCAGAGATCGCTGGAAGCTCATCGTCGTGGTGACCCTGCTCGCGGGCGCGGTCAGCGTCGGCCTGACCAAACGGACCGCCCCGGTGTACTCCTCCAGCGTCACCTTCGTCGTGTCCGCGCCGGATGACTTGTCCAACGTGATCCAGGCGTACCAGGCCAATCTGCTGTCGCAGCAGAAGGTCGAGATGTACGCCAACCTGCTGACCAGCCCGATGCTGGCCAAATCGGTCGTCGAGGAGGCCAGGCTGCCGATCCCGGCGAGCGTGGTGCAGGCCGGCATCTCCGCGCATGTGGTCCCGCAGACGGTTCTTCTGCGAGCGACCGTGACCAGCGACTCGGCGGCGCGGGCGCATCGGATCGCACGCACGATCTCGGTCATCTTCCCGCGGCAGATCGGCGAGTTGGAACGCCCGGCCAAAGACGCGACCCCGCCGGTGTCGATCCGCGTGGTCGGGCAGCCGAGCTACTCCTCCGTGCCGGTGTCGCCGAAGCCCGTGCGCAACCTGTTCGCCGGGCTCGGGCTCGGGCTGCTCGCCGGTCTGACGCTGGCCTGTGCCGCGCGCTCGCTGGACACCTCGTTGAAGACCATCGACC
Source organism: Streptomyces sp. NPDC086549 (assembly GCF_044746205.1). NCBI lineage: Bacteria > Bacillati > Actinomycetota > Actinomycetes > Kitasatosporales > Streptomycetaceae > Streptomyces > Streptomyces sp. NPDC086549. The sequence continues at coordinate 81,694 of NZ_JBIVBS010000007.1, forward strand.
AGCTCGGCAAGTCGCTCGGCGGCAAGCCGGTCCTGGGCGTCATCCCGTACGACCGGGAAGCCCGAAGCCACCCGGTGCCGATGGGTGCCCAGCTGGGCGGCGTGCGGATGGAGGCGTTCCGCAAGCTCCGGGTCAATTTCGAGTTCATGCAGGTGGACAGGTCCCGCAAGGTGTTCATGTTCACCAGTGCGCTGCCGGACGACGGGAAGAGCACCACCGTGTGCAATCTCGCGGTCGCGCTCAGCCCGGGTGGCACCCGGGTCATCATCGTCGAATGCGACATGCGGCGACCGCAGGCCGGCAGGTACCTCGGGCTGCCCGGCGGCGCCGGCCTGACGGACGCGCTGCTCGGCCGGGCCGAGCTGGACGACCTCATCCGGACCGGGGCCGCTGACGCGGTCGACATCCTGACCAGCGGCACGCTGCCACCCGACCCCGCCGACCTGCTCGGCTCCCGCAGGATGGCGGAGCTGATCGAGGAACTGCGTTCGCGTTACGACGTCGTACTGCTGGACATGCCACCGACGCTGGCGTTCGCGGACGCCACCGCGGTGGGCCGGTACTGCGACGGCGCGATCGTCGTCGCCCGGTACGGCAAGACCCGGGCCGAGCAGGTGCGCCAGGTCACCGAATCGCTGACGTCCGTCGGCACTCCGGTGCTGGCCGGGGTCTTCTCCATGGCGCCGCCCCGACTGGTCGCCGGCAGCGGCAACTACTACGCCTACCAGCGCCGCCGTTTCGGCCTCCGGATCGGCAGAGCGCCTCTCCTGCCAAGGGCGAGAGCCGGTGCGCAGGCCCTGAGCGGCGGCGCCCCGGCCGGAAAGGGACCACGATCATGACGACCGTAACGCCGCTCGGCCAGGCCAAGACCGATCCGGGATCAGCCGCCGCGGCACCGGCCGTGCCGCCCGCACCGCCGCTGGTGCACCCGACCGCCGAGGTGGAGCCGGGTGCGGTGGTCGGCACGGGAACCCGCGTCTGGCATCACTGCCAGGTCCGTACGGGCGCACTCATCGGCCGGGAATGCGTGCTCGGCAAGAACGTCTTCGTGGACGGCGGCGTGACCGTCGGCGACCGGGTGAAGATCCAGAACAATGTCTCGCTGTACCGCGGCGTCCGGCTGGCGGACGAGGTCTTCGTCGGCCCCGCCGCGGTCTTCACCAATGATCTGCGGCCACGGTCGGCCGGCGAGTGGCAGGCGCTGAACACCACGGTTCACGACGGGGCCTCGATCGGGGCAGGCGCCACCATCGTGTGCGGCACCGAGATCGGCGCTCGGGCGATGGTCGGCGCCGGCGCGGTGGTCACCCGTTCGGTGCTCCCCCATCAGCTGGTCACCGGCAACCCCGCCCGGCCGCGGGGCTGGGTGTGCCGCTGCGGGACCGTGGTCTCCCGGGCCGCCACGCCGCCACCGGACCTCGACTGCGGCGCGTGCGCCGACGATCCTTCCGGTGCCGGCCTCGCCGACGGCGGAGCGGTCCGGTCCGACGAAAGCCGGCACCGGGTCCGGATCAGCGCGCCGATGCTGGGGGCCGATGAGGAAGCGGCGGTGATCGCCGTGCTGCGGTCCGGCAGGCTGGCCGCGGGCCCCCGGGTGGCGGAGTTCGAGAGGGCGTTCGCGGCCGCGCACGGATCCGCGCACGCGATCGCGGTCAGCAGCGGGACGACAGCGCTGATCGCGGCCCTGCGCGCGTACGACATCGGCCCGGGCGACGAGGTGATCACCGCGCCACTGACCTTCGGTGCGACGCTGAGCGCGCTGCTGGAGGTGGGCGCCACCGCCCGGTTCGCCGATGTCGGCGACGACTTCCTGCTGGATCCGGCTGCCGTCGCCGAGGCGATCACGCCGCAGACCCGGGCGATCATGCCGGTCCACCTGTACGGCCTCCCGGCGGACATGCCGGAGCTCACCCTGCTGGCCGAACGGCACGGGCTCGCCGTGATCGCGGACGCCGCGCAGGCACACGGCGCGCTGGTGGCCGGGCAGTCCGTCGGTGCCGCCTCGACGGCGACCTTCTCCCTGTACGGCAGCAAGAACATCACCTGCGGCGAGGGCGGCGTGGTCACCACCGAGGACGACCGCATCGCCGACCGGCTACGACTGATCCGCAATCACGGCATGCGCGATGCCTACGAACACGTGATGCCAGGGTCGAACTACCGGCTCACCGAGATGCAGGCCGCGATCGCCTCCGTCCAGCTGGGCAGGCTCCCCGAGATCAACCGTCGCCGGGCCGCTCATGCGGCCCGGCTCACCGCCGGCCTGGCAGGCATCCCCGGGCTCGTCACCCCCCGGCAGCCGGACGGCCGGCTGCACGTCTGGCACCAGTACACGATCCGGCTCACCAGCCACGCGCCGGCCGACCGCCAGACTCTGATCAAGGCCCTGGACCAGGAGAACGTCGAGGCCCGGGTGTTCTATCCGCGGCTGGTCTTCGACTACGACTGTTACCGCGACCATCCCCGGATCATCCGCGGCGACACTCCCCGTGCCGATCTGATGACCGGCGAGGTGCTGTCCCTGCCGGTTCACCCCGGACTGACCGACGCCGATCTCGACCATGTGGTGACGACCGTGAGGCAGGCCCTGGGCGTCTGACTACCTGGCGCACGGCCTGCCGGACACCTTGGTGACCTGCGGCCTCACCAACGGCTGTACGGGCACCGTCGGGGGGCGGTCCGACGCCGGTTCCAGCAGACGGATGACCAACTCACGGGTCTGACCGGGCATGAGCTCCAGCTGGGTGCCGAGTACCGGGTGACCGCGCTCCTCGGTGGACGACAGCATGAGCTGCCGCCCGTCCAGGGTCCCACCGGTGAACTGCGCACCCGAACTGGCATACAGCGAGAGCCAGATCCGTGTGGACCCGTGCGGATGCGGGTGCTTGGGATCATCGGACCGGTAGGTGACGTAGGCGGGCAGGCCCGCGGTGGGGGCCGCGTTGGTCAGCCTGATCCGCACCTCGCTGGGACGGGTACCGTCCTGGCAGGGACCGAGTTCGTACGTCAGTGACCGGCCCAGGTAGTAGTCCAGCTTGTTTCCCGCGGTGTTGTTGACCACGAGGTAGGCGAGCGGGCCCTTTCTCTCGGAGATGTCGCCCGCCAGCCCGCCTTCCTCCAGCGCCGCCTCGGTGGAGGCGTCATCGCTCCATACCCGCAGCCGGCCTTCCTCGGCGTTCTGCCGCAGCGCCTGGAGGAGGGCCACCGGATCGTGGTCGCGATGCAGCAGGGCAGCGGCGACCGACTGCGCGACGTGCACCAGGAAACGCTTGCGTTCGGTCTTGTCGTCGTACAAGGCGTAGGAGGTGCTCTCGGTGAGCTCCACGGTGTTCGCCGCCGTCAGCTCTTTTCCGTCCGGAAGCCGAACCGGCCCGGTTGCCCGGAGTACACGGGCAAGCCCCACCGGGTCGGTCGCGATGGCCCCGTCGAGCCGCCGGCCCGTGTGTCGCTGCCACAGGCCGACCCAGATCCGCGCCGCATAGGGAAAATGGGCGGAGAGATTGGAATTGGCCACGCCCTGCGCGCTTTCGGCGGCGCCGTAACGACGGTCGAACTCCGGCCCGAAACGCGCCACGGGGGTGTCGGTATAGGGCAGCACGTCATTCGACGCGAAGTCGTGCAGGGTGATGCGGCCGCGGTCGACGGTCACGATGCCGAAGGACCCCACGAGCCCACCGGTGCCCCGGGCCTCGGCATTGGTCTGGAAGGCGAGGAAGTAGGAACGCGGCCCGGAGGCACCCAGGAACGGCACCAGCAGTCGCGTCGTCGCCCCCGCCCTGGAGACCGAGCCGGACAGGCGCGTCACCCCGTCGGACAGCTGCTGCCGTGCCGTGTCGAGACGGTGGACCCCGGTCGAGCGGGGCAGGCCGCCCAAGTCCGCCCGGACGTCGGTCAGCCGGCCTTGCACACCCTCCAGCAGGCGCGCGACGGCCGAGAGCCGCCGCAGATCGACAGCGTCGTCGTGCACGATCTGCCCGGACTCGAACATCCGCTGCAGCCGCACCGCCTCCGGCAGCACTCCGGTGGCCATCTCATCGGCCGCGACACCGAGTCCCCGGGCGGTACGCAGCGGCGGGCCCAGCAGCGGGAGCTTCTCGGCCACGTGCCACACCGGCGCGGCGGTCGCCTCCCGGGCGGCCGCCGTGTGTTCCCGGACGGAGCGCAGAGCCTCGTCCGAGGGCCGGCGATGCCCGACCGTCTCGGCAAGCAGTCGCCGGCCCGCCGCCTGAGCCGCGGCCAGATTGCTCTGGACCGTGCGGACCTCCCACAGCAGCCAGCCGGCGAACACGGCTGACACCAGACCGGCAGCCCCGGCGCCCCGGAGGATCCACCGGCCGAGCGGACGCCTCCTGACCCGAGGAAAGACAGCCAGGCCCGGCAGGCGGGCCCGCCAGGAAAACGGCTTCACTTCGCACCTCGCCCTTGCCTCGAAGGAGATCTTCCGCCACCGGCCGCGGCATTCGGGCCACCTCGGTTCACCTCAGTAATGACGGTCACCAGAAGGCGTTGCAATGCTCACCGCGTCGGATTGCCGAATTCGACCCGAACGGCCCAGTGAACGGGTCAGGTTCTCGATCATGCAGCGCGGCAGCTTGATCTACGTCCCGTTTGTCGGCCTTAGATAGATGGCGAAACGGCTGCCGCTGGGGAGTGCGGCCCTGAACCGAATTCGAAAGGAGAGTGATCGAAGATGACGGCATCACAGAGATGGCAGGTTTCGCTGGCTTCAGCGGTATCGGCTGCCGCGCTTGTGGCGGCACCGCTGGTGGGGGCGCAAGCCGCCTCCGCACAGCCATACCCGCCAACGGGGGAGCCGCCGATGACCCTGAGCCTCAGCACATATGTGGTGCCCCAGGGAGGCAGTTTCACCTTCACCGCGACGGGTTTCACCGCCCGGCAGAGCATCTCCGCGCGGCTGGACCGGTCCGTGGTGCCCCGGTCCGTGCCGGCTCCGGGAGCGCATTTCGTCCTCGGCCGGTACCGGGCCGATGCCGACGGGAAGGTGACCGGGACCGTGACCGTCCCGAGGAGAACGCCCATCGGCGGGTACGACTTCAGCCTCGTCGGAAAGAATCCCGACCGCAGCTGCTCCGCCAAGGTGACGGTGGTACGCAGGTCCAGCCGGCCCGGCAGGCCCAACCAGCCCCGCCCCCAGGGCGGACACGGCCAACCGGTCCGACTCGACGGACACGCCCCGCAGCACCGCAACGACGGCCGGGGCCACTCGGACCACGGTGTGCTGGCAGCCACCGGCGACAAGCGCGCCCTGGCTCTGGGCGGCGCCGCGGCGGCCCTGATCACGGCAGGCGGCGGCACCATGCTGGCCGTACGCCGTCGCCGCAGCTCAGGACAGAGCTGACGCCCCCTCACAGTGGCACAACGCAACAGCGGCACAACGCAATAGCGGCACATCAGCGCAGCGGCCGACCGGTGAGACCGGACCCCGTGTCCCACCGTGGCCGCCTACGCTGACCCCGTGACCTCTCCCGCCGCCCGTACCGCGCTGGATCTCACCGCCGACCTCCCGGTCCCGGACCTGGAGGACTTCTACCGGGACCTGCACCGCCACCCCGAGCTGTCCCTGCGCGAGCACCGCACCGCCGGAAAGCTCGCCGGGCGGCTGCGGGCGGCCGGGTTCGAGACGGCCGAGGGGATCGGCGGAACCGGTGTCGCCGGTCTGCTGCGCAACGGGGACGGTCCTGTCGTGCTGCTGCGCGCCGACATGGACGCGCTGCCGGTGCGCGAGGAGACCGGGCTGCCGTACGCCTCGCGGACGGACGGCGTGATGCACGCCTGCGGGCACGACCTGCACGTCACCTGGCTGGCCGGGGCGGCCGCCGCGCTGGCCGCCGGGCGGGAGACCTGGTCGGGGACGCTGCTGCTGGTCGGGCAGCCCGCCGAGGAGACCGGGCAGGGCGCGGCCCACATGGTCGCGGACGGGCTGTACGAGCGGTTCCCGCGCCCGGACGTGCTGCTGGGGCAGCACGCGACCCCGGGACCCGCCGGCCTTTACCCGCACGCGCCGGGGCTGATCATGTCCGCCGCGACGGACGTCGACATCGTCGTGCACGGGCGCGGCGGGCATGGTTCGCGGCCCGAGTCGACCGTGGACCCGGTGGTGACGGCCGCGTTCCTCGTCACCCGGCTGCAGACCGTCGTCTCCCGCGAGCTCGCCGCCGGCGAGTCCGCCGTCCTGACCGTCGGCCGCATCGAGGCGGGCACCCGGCACAACATCATCCCCTCCGAGGCGCGCATCGCCCTGAATCTGCGCACCCAGTCCGACGAGGTGCGGGAGCGGATGCTCGCCGCGATCCGGCGCATCGCGCGCGGCGAGTGCCTGTCGGCCGGCTGCCCGCGCGAGCCGGAGGTGACGGTCGGCCACACCTTCCCGGTGACGGTCAACGATGCGGACACCGACCGCCGGGTGGCCGGTGTGCACGGCGAGGTCTTCGGCGAGGGAACCGTCTTCGACCCGGGCCCGGCGATGGGCAGCGAGGACTTCCCGCAGCTGGCGGCGGGCTCGATCCCGTACTCCTACTGGTTCGTGACGACCACTCCGGCCGAGGTGTGGGACCAGGCCCCCGGCGACGGTCTCACCGAGAAGTTCCGGGCGGTGCCGAGCAACCACAGCCCGCACTTCGCGCCCGACCTGTCCACGGTCGCCCCGGGTGTGCGGACCCTCGTCTCGGGCGCGCTCGCTCTTTTGTCAGTGGCATGACCTAGTGTTCGCGACCTAGGCTTCACCCAACTGCCACACGGCTCACAGGGGACACACAACAGCCGTGCCCGTGGCACCCACTTTTCTTCATTCGTTCCGGGGGGTTCGAATCAGCGTGCGCAAGCGCACCCTTACGGCTGCCACCACCCTGGCGGTCCTCATCAGCTCGGCGGCCCTCACCGCCACTCCGGCGTTCGCCGACACCACCACCGCCCTGCCGGTCAAGTCGGTCGGTGACGTCGTGGTGGACGGCGAGCACCAGCGGGTCTTCATCAGCGACCCGGACAACGGCAAGATCGTCGTCACCGACTACAACGGCCAGGTCATCAAGCAGCTGACCTCGCTGCAGGGGGTCACCGACCTCGAACTGTCGGCCGACTCCGACACCCTCTACGCGGCCGTCTACGCGGGCGGCCCGCCGGCCGTCGTCGAGATCGCCACGGCCTCCGCGACCCAGGTCGGGCACGTCGACCTGCCGTACAGCCCGAAGTACCTGGCCGAGGCGAACGGCAAGCTGTGGTTCGGCTACGCGCCCGGCGCGAACCAGGGCGGCATCGGCTCGATCGACCTGGCCGCCGCGGGACAGCCCGCGTCCTTCTTCCCCGACGAGGACTGGACCGCCGCCCCGATGGTGGACGCCGCCGGGAACACCCTGGTCGCGGGGCAGCCGGGCCGGAGCCCGCAGCACCTGGCCGCCTACGACGTCTCCTCGGGCACGCCCACCCGGACCGCACTGCGGGACGCGGACGGCGGCGGCATGAAGGAGCTGACCCTCACGCCCGACGGCAACGACGTCGTGCTGGCCAGCCCGGGACCCAACCACCACACCGTCTACCGGACCTCCGACCTGGCACCGGACGGGGAGTACCCCTCCGACAACTACGCCAACGCGGTGGACATCGCTCCGGACGGCTCCGTCGCGGCGGGCATCGACGGCCCGTACGAGCCGGACATCTACGTCTTCAAGCCGGGTGCGCACACCTCGGTACGGGAGTACGACTTCCGGACCACCGACCGGCTCGCCGACGGCGCCCTCGCCTGGGCGCCCGACGCCTCCCGCCTGTTCGCCGTGTCGTACAACAGCGACGGCGCCTACTCCCTGCGCGTCCTCGCCGGCCCCACCAAGGCGGTCACCACCGTCACGGTGAGCGCCCCGTCGTCCGCGGCCCGCGCCAAGAAGCTCACCGTCACGGGCAAGGTGACCTCCAAGGTCGCGCTCCCGGCGGGGGTCAAGCTGGCCGTCACCCGCACCGATCTGGACTCCCCGAACGGCAAGTCCCTCGCCACGGTGACGGCCAAGGCCGACGGCACGTACTCCTTCACGGACACCCCGCCGGCCGGCGGCAAGGTGAAGTACACGGTGCGGTACGCCGGTGACGCCGACCACGCGGCGGGCTCCGCCGCCGACACCGTCGACGTCTCGCGCGCCAAGCCGTCGCTGTCGGTCAGCAACAACGGCAAGGTGTACGCGTACGGCGCCGACGTGAAGTTCACGGCGCACCTCGGGTCGACCTACAAGAACCGCACGGTGGAGATCTGGGCCGACCCGTTCGGCTCGGACAAGCCCAACAAGCTGGTGAAGAAGGGCACGGTCAACTCCAGCGGCAACCTCTCCGTCACCCTGGACCTGAAGCGGGACACCAAGGTCACGGCGAAGTTCGCGGGCGACGCCCGCTACCAGCCCCGGTCCGTGTCCAGCACGGTCGGCGCCAAGGTGAAGGTGTCCACGTCGGTCAGCAGGCAGTACAAGACGAAGAGCACGTGGGGCCACACGTACTACTTCTTCCACAAGTCGAAGAACCCGCTGTTCACGACCACGATGACGTACTACCCGGGCCGTCAGCAGCGCCTGCAGTTCGAGGTGTACTACCAGGGCACCTGGTACGACGGCGGCTCGCAGTACTTCCCGGTGGGCTCCGACGGTGTCTCCCGGGTGGAGCTGGGCGGCGACCACGGCCAGGACGTCGGCTGGCGCTTCCGGGCCCGCTCCTCGTACCTCAACAGCAGCTCCGGTGACACCGTGAACTCCACGACGCACGGCGCCTGGAAGTACTTCACCTTCACCAGCTGAGCCACCGGCCGGGGTCTCACTGGGTCTGGAGCTGACGCAGGTGCTGTTGGACATGGTCCAGCGCACCCTCCTTCCGCCCCGGCACCCTGAGCCTCAACTCCGCCAGCGTGGGCCCGAGTTCACGGGCCCGCGCCGTGTCTTTGATGCACCCCCACTGGTGGTGGGCCCGGTCCGCGGCCGCCTCCACGGCGGGCGCGTCCGCCGCCTGCCCGGCGGCCAGCCGGGCGGAGGCGACCGTCAGCCAGGTACGGCAGCTGCGCACCGGGTCCCCCGCGAACATCGCCAGATCCGCGCGGACTTCGGCCCAGTGCAGCGCGTCCTCGGAGCCGGGGCCGTGCGCCCGCGCCGCGGCCTGCTCCCACCCCGCGGCGAGCCCGTCGGCCTCCGCGTGCCGCCCGGCCTCGACGGCGGCGGCGATGGCCGCGTGCGGGTCACCGCTTTGCGGCGTCGCGGCGGTCAGCAGGACATTCGTGGCGGCCTCCGCCGCCAGCCGCGTGACCACCTGCTGGTGCAACTGCTCCAGCGGCGGCCGATGCCCGCTGCGCAGGATCGTCGCCGCCGCCTTCATGTACGACGGCCGGCCGACGCCACGGCGGGGCGGCGGCGGTGCGATGCGGCCGTAAACGGCGTTGTTGCGACCGGAGTCGAGCGGGTTGGCGGCCAGATGTTCCCAGGTCTCGGCGTCCGCGTGCAGGTCGACGACGAGGGTCGTCGCACCGGTCGGGCGCAGGCGCAGCTCCTCGCGGATCCAGTGCCAGGGGAAGGCCGTGTAGCGGACGGTCGCGGCGGTGGTGCGGGCCAGTGCCAGATGGGGCAGGCGCTGGCGGCGGTCCAGCTGGAGCTGGCCGGTGACGAAGACCGTCAGCGGGCCGGGAGCGGCCGCGGCGGCGCGCAGGCGGGTGAGGACGGCCTGCGGTTCCAGGGGGTCGGCGAACTCGACCACGTTGGCGGTGTCCGTGCCGGAGAGCACGGCGGGGGCCACGGCCGCCAGGACGGGGAGCACGGAGGCCGCGTCCACCAGTTGCCCCCGGCCCATCGGCGAGGCCGCGAGCAGCAGCACGGTTCCGGGCATCGTCCCCCCTGTCGTCGGTCCCGCTGTCGTCGATCCCGGTGTCGTCGATCCCGCTGTCGTCGATCCCGGTGATCGGTCAGGGCAGCACCGTAACCGCTGCGGCTGCAAACAGAGGTGTCAGAGCCACAAACCTCCCTCCAACGCGACCCCTTGGGGACGGCGGACCGCGAAGATCGTGGTGTCGTCGCCCAGGAGACCGCCGCTGTGGCGCAGGACGCCGTCGCGGACGACCTCGACCATGCGCCCCGGTTCGGCGACGCCCGGGTCGGCGGCCACGGCACGGGAGACCTGCTCGTCGAGCGGGTAGAAGGAGCCGCGGCCGTCCCGGGCCTCGGTCACGCCGTCCGTGGTGAGCAGGAGCGTCTCGTCGGGGGCGACGGGAACACGGACCGTGACCGGCGGTCCGGCGCCGGGGAGGAGGTCGGCCAGGCCCAGGGGGAGGCGGTCGCCGGGCGGGAGCCGGCGCACTCCGTGCGGGCCGGCCGCGAGCGGCGGTTCATGGCCGAAGTTGACGATCTCGACCGTGCCGGCGTCGGCGTCCGAGTAGCCGAGCAGGACGGCGGTGGCGAAGCGGTCGCCGTCGTCCCGGCCGAGGGCGGAGGTGTGGAGGCGGTGGCGCAGCATGCGGGTCTCCAGGCGGGCGGCAACGGTCGCGAGGTCCGGTTCGTGGTACGCGGCCTCCCGGAAGGTGCCGAGCAGCGCGGCCGCCGCCTCCACCGCGCCCAGCCCCTTGCCCTGCACGTCCCCGATGAGGACGCGCGCGCCGTACGGACCGGGCTGGATGTCGTAGAAGTCGCCGCCCATGCGGGCTTCGGTGTCCGCGGCGAGGTAGGCCTCCGCGTGCTCCAGCCCCGCCCAGCGCGGCGGCAGCGGCCGCAGCACGATACGGCGGGTGGTCTCGACGATGGCCCGCATGCGCAGCAGGCGCCGCTCGCCGCGCACCCGGACCGCGCAGGCCAGCGTGGCCATCACACCGCCGAGGGCGACCAGGATGAAGTCGGGCATGCCCGCCTGGAACTCGTTGGGCCAGGTGCTGTCCAGCACGATGTACATGGCGATCGAGAGCAGCGCGAACCCGGCCGTGGTCCACACCCCGCAGATCGCGGCGGCGGTACCGGGCACGAGGACGGTCCAGGAGATGATCCGGAACCGCTCGGTGGTGTTGTAGTCGATCACCCCGATCCCGACGAGCAGCAGCAGCGGCGCCACCCAGGCGACACTCCGCCCACGGATCCGCAGCGGCTGCTGCCGCCGCAGGTCCTCGTCGTCGGTCACGCACCTCAGCCAAACACGGGAGGGTGCGGGCCGCATCCGGTCGACTTGCCAGGCACCCGCCCCAGGTGTGCTCTGGAAGGCGGGGGCGAGGAGAGAGGAGTGCTCTCATGGCTCATGCGGCACCCGCGTCCCGGGCGGTGACCCGGCGAGTCGGTCCGCCCGACGTGTTCAGCGAGCGGGCCCATGCGATCGCCAGGTGGGCGTGGCCCGTGACACTGGGGCTCGTCTACGGGTACTGGGCCGCGGCCAACGTCCGCTACGGCGGGCCCATCACCGGCTGGAACCTGCTGTTCGGCTTCGTGACCGCGATCGTGTTCGCCGCCGTGTACATGGGGATCCAGGCCCTGGCCCCGCGGCTGCCACGCGAAGTGCACGCGGTGCTGTGGGGAGCCTTCACGGCCATCGCGGTCGGGTTCCTGTACAGCCTGAGCGGCCACGGCCACACCGTGCTGGAATCCACGATCCTGGGCGTGGTCATCGGCGCGGCGGTGTTCTGCACGCTGTTCTACCGCTACTACACGCACGAGGACGCGGAGGGACACCGGATCCGCTGACCCGGAAGCCGGCCCTGAAGTCGGCCCTGAAGCCGCCCCGGAAGCCGACCCGGAAGAAGGCACGCGTGGACCCCGGCCCGACGGCCGGGGCCCGCGCGCTCCCCTGTTCCCACCTCACCCGCTCCTTCCCGTCCCGGTCGGAGACGTTCCGGTTCCAGGAAACACCCGTTCGGGTCAACCCTCCACCGGAGCGCGGAGTCCCGGACCCGCCGAGGGGACCGTCGGTGCGACGCCCGTTCGGCTGGACCTTGTGCTCCGAATGCCCCTGAATACCCCTGACTGCCCCTTGAATACGCCCGAATGCAGTCGCACCGCTCGCGCGCCCCGCCTCCGGGCCCTTGCCTGAAAGCGTGCCCCCACGCCTCAGGAGCGCCCTGTCGGCGGCGCTGATCGCCCTGTCCTGCCTGCTGGTGCCGTTCGGCGCGCTGGCGGCCTGGGCGGCGTACGGGCTCGCCGACACCGGCCGGTACGTCACGACGATGGCGCCGCTCGCCACCGACCCGGACGTGTGCAACGCCGTCGCGGACACCGTCGGCGCCGGAATCATGCGCGAGGTCGACAACCGGTTCGACGTCCGCCGGTTGCGGGGCGAGGTCGGGCCCTTCGTGCACGAGGCGGTGCGTTCCTTCACCCAGACCCCGGCCTTCCGTCTGGCCTGGGACGAGGGCAACCGGGCCACGCACGACGCCGTCCTGCGCGCGCTCCGCGCCGGGGACGACGAGCCCGAAGACGCCGTGACCGTCGATCTCGCCCCCCTCACCGCGCAGGTCAAGCAGCAACTCGCCCACGACCACGTACCGCTCGCGGCCCGCATCCCGGTCGAGCACACCGCGGTCGCCGTGCTCCCGGCGGGCCGACTGGCTCCCCTCCGGAAGGGTTTCCACATGCTCGAAGTCGCCGGCTTCTGGCTTCCCGTCGCGGCCGTCGTCTTCGCCGTCGCCGGGATCGCCCTCGCCGTCCACCGCCGCCGCGCGGTCGTCTCCGTCGCGCTCGGCACGGCCCTGGGCGGCGCCCTGCTCGGCGCCGCCCTCGCCGTCGGCCGTCGGCTCACCCTCGCCGACCTGCCCGCCGACGTGTCCCACCCGGCCGTGGGCGCCGTCTACGACGCCCTGACCGCCACCCTGCGCACGGTCTCCTGGCTGCTGGTGGGCCTCGGCCTGGCGGTGGCGATGACGGTGTGGCTGACCCGGTACGTCCGGGTTCTGTACGCTCGTACGCGTGACCTACCAGCCCGTCCGGGGTTCGGGAACGAGACCGTTCGAGCCGAACGGGGAGCCGGGGGCCGGTAGCCCCCGGCGGGCCGGACGAAGACTCGGCGCCTGGTGTGCGGCGCTGCTGCTCGCCGTTGTGAGCGCGGTCGTCGGCTGCCGTACGGCCGACACCGACGGTGTCACCCCCGTACCGCAGCTGCTGGCCTTCCTGCCCTGGCTGCTGGTCCCCACGGCCGTGGCACTGCTGTGCGCGTTCCGGACGCGATGGTGGCCGGGGCTGGTGTGGGGGGTGGCCGTCCTCGGACTGCTGGCGTGGTTCATCGAGCCGTACGGCAGGGTCACCGAGCCCACCGGCGCGCCCGTGGCCCAGCTGCGGGTACTGACCTCGAACGTGGAGTTCGGGCGCGGGACCGGCTCCCTCGTCCCCGAGATCCGGCGCCTGCGTCCCGACCTGGTGTTCGTCGAGGAGTGCGAGTACACCTGCCAGGCCGCCCTGGAACGGGACTTCGCGACCGCCTACCCGTACCGGCAGGCGGTCGAGGCGGGCGGCTCCGCGGGTTCGCTCGTCCTCAGCCGCTTCCCGCTCCACGGCACCGACGGCGTCCCCGGCACCATGGGCATGCCCGGCGCAGTCGCCGACGTACGCGGACACGACGTCCGCCTCCAACTCGCCCACCCCATGCCCCCGCTGCCCGGTCAGCTCGGCGTCTGGCGCCGCGAGCTGGGCCGGCTGCGCGACTTCGCCGCGGCCGGCGGACGGACCCCGACCATCCTGGCCGGCGACTTCAACGCCTCCCAGGACCACGCCGCCTTCCGCCGCATCCTCGACACCGGCCTGTACGACGCCGCCCGCCTCGCCGGCCACGACCGCACCCCCAGCTGGCCCGCCCGGACGTCCGCGGTGATCGGCGCCCAGATCGACCACGTCCTGGTGTCCCGGGACTTCTCCGCGACCGACGCCCGCTTCCTGCGCCTGGCGCACACCGACCACCGTGCACTGCTCGTCGACATCACACTCCACCAGCGGAAATGACCCGAAGCCGCTGCGGTGGGGCGGTGGTGAGCGGCGATAATGGCCGCATGTCCCGCGAGTTCCCCATCGGCCTCACCCCTCCCGACTGGCTGGTCCGGAACCTCCAACCCCAGCAGGCCCCCCTCAACTGGGCCGCCATGGCCCGCGCGGCCGTCGCCATGGCGCTGCCCCTCGCCATCGGGCTCGCGGCGGAAGAGCCCGCCTACGGCGCCCTCGCCTCCATGGGCGCCCTGTCCGGCGTCATCAGCGACACCGCCGACGCCTACCGCATACGGATCCTCAACATCGCGATTCCCCAGCTCTTCGGCGCCGTCGGCATCACCCTCGGCGCGCTCTTCCACGGTCAGGGCTGGCTCACGGTCGCCGTCGTCACCGGCGTCGCGCTGATCTCCGGGATGATCTCGACGATCGGCGCGGTGGCCTCCGTGTCCGGCCTGGTCCTCCTGCTCAACGCCGTGATCGGCGCGGGACTTCCGCTCCCCGGCGCATGGTGGCTGGCCCCGGCGCTGATGACCGCCGGCGGCCTGCTCGTCCTCCTGTTCGCCCTGCTCGCCTGGCCACTACGGTCCGGGGTGCCGGAACGGGCGGCGGTCGCCGACACCTACCGGACCGTGGCCACCCTGCTGACCGCCTGCGGCACCGAACCGGGGGCCGCGGGGGAGTACGACGTGGCCCGGCACGCCGTCACCCAGTCCCTGAACCAGTCGTACGACCTCATCCTCGCCCGCCGCGCCCGGCACCACGGCCGCAGCCCCGAACTGACCCGGCTGCTCGCACAGTTGAACGCGATCACCCCGATCGTCGAGGCGGCCCCCGCCGTCCGCCTCGCGGGCAAGAGCCTCGCGCCGCAGGTCCCGGAGGCGGTCCGCAACCTCGCCCAGGCGGTGGAGGCCGGCTACAACGGGCCGATAGCCCTCGATCTCCCCACTCCCACCACCGAGACGTCCCGGGCCGTCGACCACGCCCTGCGGCACGCGGCCGACGTCGTCGCCACCCCCGACGCGGACCCACGCGGCATCGACGACCGCCTCGGCCGCCCGGCAACTCTCGGCATCCGCACCGCCCGAACCGCCCGCAACGTCACCCTCTCCGCCAACTCCTGGCGCTACGGCCTGCGCCTGGCCCTGTGCATCGGAATCGCCCAGGCCCTGGTCTCGATCTTCCCGGTCCCCCGCTCCTACTGGGTCGCCCTCACCGTCACCTTCGTCCTCAAGCCCGACTTCGGCTCGGTCTTCTCCCGGGCACTGCTGCGCGCGCTGGGCACGGTGGCCGGGCTGGTGGTGGCGGCCGTGGTCCTCTCCCAGGTGCCGAGGGGCTGGTGGGACGTACCGGTGATGATGGTCCTGGCGCCCCTGATCCCGGCGTTCACCCCCCGCGGCTACGGCTACCAGACGGCCGCGATCACCCCGGTGATCCTGCTCCTGTCGGACATCCTGAACCACCTGGGAACGGCACTCCTGCTGCCCCGCCTGATGGACTCGCTCCTGGGCTGCGCCATCGCCCTGATCGCCGGCTACCTGCTCTGGCCGGAGAGCTGGCACACCCGGGTCGGCGACCGCCTGGCGGACGCCGTCGCAGACACGGCACGCTACGTTGAATCGGCCTTCGGAAAGGACACGGACCCCGCGGCCCGCGCCCGTATGCGCCGCCGCCTCTACCGCGACCTCTCCGTCATCCGGACGGAGTTCCAGCGCGCCCTCACCGAACCTCCGCCCACCGGCCGCCGCGCCGCCGCCTGGTGGCCCCTGGTCGTCGCCGTGGAGCGCATCGTCGACGCGACGACGGCGGCCCGGGTCCGGGTACGGCACGGCGCGCCTCCCCCGTCCCCGGCCGAGATCAACCAGGTCGCTCTGCAGCTCAGGGAGTTGTCGGACGGTGTCCGCGAGGCGGAGACCCTGGTCGCGGTCCGGACGGACCTCACGGGCCCGTCGGGAAGCGTCCTGGAACCGCTGCGGCAGGAGGTGGCGGCGGCCAGGGCGATCGCGTCACCGCGCTGAATCCGCCACTGCCGCCCCTCCTCAAGATCACGCTGTTTGGCCGCTAACCTTACGTGTCCGTCCTGGCCAGGGATTGACGGGAACAACTCACGCGAAGGGTTGCGCACATGGGCATTCTCACTCTCCTGCGGAACGCATTCGGCCGGTCACGCAAGGGTCGTACCGCCGAGGCAGAGGGTGCGGAACTAGTTCCTTCGCAGGAGCAGGAGCCGACCTCCACCCCCACCTCGATCCCCTCTCCGGCCCCCGAGCCGGAGCCCACCACCACCGCCCACGTCCCCGAGCCCCGCTCGTCCTCCTCGGCGGAGCACGAGCTGGTATCGGCGGCCTTCAACAACGTCACGGTCCCCAAGCCGACGACGGAACCCACTCCGACGACAGAGCCGGCCACCGAGCCGAAGCCGGTGACCAAGGCCGAGCCAGAGCCTGTCGCCGAGGCAAAGCCGGTGACCGAAACCGAGCCGGAGCCGACCGCCGAGGCCGAGGTGGAGCCCGCCGCTGACCCCGAGGCGCAGCCGGAGGCTGTGGCCGAGGTGGAGCCGGAGCCCGTCGCCGAGACCGAGCCGACGGCTGTGGCCGAGGCGCAGGCAGAACCGGTGGCCGAACCGGAGCCGGAGCCGACCGCCGAGACCGAGCCCGTCGCCGAGGCCGAGGCGCAGCCGGAGGCTGTGGCCGAGACCGAGCCAGCGGTTGAGCCGGAGCCGGTGGCTGTGGTCGAGGCGGAGCCGACCGCCGAGACCGAGGCCGCCGCTGAGGCGGAGCTGGAGACCACCGCTGAGCCCGAGCCGGAGGCTGTGGCCGAGGCGCAGGCAGAGCCGGTGGCCGAGCAGGAGCCGACCGCCGAGGTCGAGGTGGAGCCCGCCGCTGAGCCCGAGCCGCAGCCGGTGGCTGTGGCCGAGGCAGAGCCCGCCGCCGAGGCGGAGCCGGAGGCTGAGGCCGAACCGGAGCCGACCGCCGAGGCGGAGCTGGAACCCGTCGCCGAGACCGAGCCGGCGGCTGAGGCCGAGGCACAGGCAGAGCCGGTGGCCGAACCGGAGCCGACCGTCGAGGCCGAGGTCGAGGTCGAGCCCGTCGCCGAGGCCGAGCCGGTGGTGGAGACCGAGCCGGAGCCGGTGACTGTGGTCGAGGCGGAGCCGACCGTCGAGGCCGAGGCCGAGGTGGAGGCCGCCGCCGACATCGAGCCGGAGACCGAGGCCGAGCCGCTGGTGGAGCCCACCGAGCCGGAGGCCGAGATCGCCTCCGACCCTGAGCCGGCCGCCGAAGCCGAGGTGGAGCCGGTGGCAGAGCCTGAGCCCGTCGCCGAGACCGAGCCCGAGCCCGTCGCCGAGGCGGAGCCGACGGCGGAAGCCACTCCCGAGCCCGAGGCGGAGGCGGAGCCTGCGGCTGCCCAGACGGCCGACGAACCGGAGGCCGCCGACGGCGAGGACGCCCCGCAGGAGCCACTCGCAGCCGACAACGAGACCCGCACGGGTGGTGCGGGTGGGAACGAAAAGGCCGAAGGCGAAGCCGAGGCCAACGCCGCCGAGCCCCCGCAGGGACTCGTCACCGCCTACGACGCCGCCGCAGCCGCCCTCGACAAGGCCGACCTCACCGGCACCCGAGCCAAGGTCTACCTCGTCCTCGACCGCTCCGCCTCCATGCGCCCGTACTACAAGGACGGCTCCGCCCAGGCCCTCGGCGAGCAGACCCTCGCCCTCGCCGCGCACCTCGACCCCGAGGCCACGGTCCACGTCGTCTTCTTCTCCACGGAGGTCGACGGCACCGCCGACCTCACCCTCACCGCCCACGAGAACAAGATCGACGAGGCTCACGCCGGCCTCGGCCGCATGGGCCGCACCAGCTACCACGCCGCCGTGGAGGCGGTCCTCGCCCACCGCGACAAGTCGGACGACCCCACCGCCCCCGCCCTCGTCGTCTTCCAGACGGACGGCGCCCCGGACGCCAAGACCCCCGCCACCCAGTCCCTCACGGACGCCGCGAAGAACCACCGCACCGTCTTCTTCTCCTTCGTCGCCTTCGGTGAGCACGACAACAAGGCCTTCGACTACCTCCGCAAACTGAAGACCGACAACACGTCCTTCTTCCACGCGGGCCCGACCCCCCGCGAGCTCACGGACACGGAGCTCTACGAGGGCGTACTGGCGAACTGGCGCCCGTAACCTCCCCTAACCCCCCGTGGCTCTCCCCCCACCCCGATGCCGCCCGCTTCTCACCCCGTAAAACGGGAAGCGGGCGGCATACACATGTCGGCTACGATTTCAAGGTTCGCAATAGCAGCAACAGACCGACCTGGGAGCAGCCCCCGATGGCTCGACACCTCATCACCAGCGCCCTTCCGTACATCAACGGGATCAAGCACCTGGGCAACATGGTGGGGTCCATGCTCCCGGCGGACGTGTACTCCCGGTACCTCCGCCAGCGCGGCCACGACGTCCTCTACATCTGCGCGACGGACGAGCACGGCACCCCCGCCGAGCTGGCCGCGAAGGAGGCGGGCCTCTCGGTCGCCGAGTTCTGCGCCCAGGCGCACGACGCCCAGAAGGCGGTCTACGACGGCTTCGCACTGTCCTTCGACTACTTCGGCCGCAGCTCGTCCTCCGAGAACGTCGAGATCACCCAGCACTTCGCCCGCCGCCTCAACGAGAACGGCTTCATCGAAGAGCGCGCGATCCGCCAGGTCTACTCGCCCGCCGACGGCCGCTTCCTCCCGGACCGCTACGTCGAGGGCACCTGCCCCCACTGCGGCTACGACAAGGCCCGCGGCGACCAGTGCGAGAACTGCACGCGGGTCCTCGACCCCACCGACCTGATCAACCCGCGCTCCGCGATCTCCGGCTCCACCGACCTGGAGGTCCGCGAGACCAAGCACCTCTTCCTCCTCCAGTCGAAGCTCCAGCACGAGGTCGAGGAGTGGGTCTCCCGCCACGAGAAGGACTGGCCGCACCTGGCCTCCTCCATCGCCCGCAAGTGGCTGACCGAGGGCCTGCACGACCGCGCGATCACCCGCGACCTGGACTGGGGCGTCCCGGTCCCGGCCGACACCTGGCCGGAGCTGGCGGCCGAGGGCAAGGTCTTCTACGTCTGGTTCGACGCGCCGATCGAGTACATCGGCGCGACGAAGGAGTGGGCGGACGCCACCGGCGGCGACTGGAAGTCCTGGTGGTACGACGTCGACACGGACGTCCGCTACACGGAGTTCATGGCGAAGGACAACGTCCCCTTCCACACGGTGATGTTCCCGGCCACCGAGCTGGGCGTGCGTGAGCCGTGGAAGAAGGTCGACTTCGTCAAGGCCTTCAACTGGCTGACGTACTACGGCGGAAAGTTCTCCACCTCCCAGAAGCGCGGTGTCTTCACCGACCAGGCGCTGGAGATCCTCCCGGCCGACTACTGGCGCTACTTCCTCATCGCCAACGCCCCGGAGTCCGACGACTCGTCCTTCACGTGGGAGCACTTCACCGCCACGGTCAACAAGGACCTCGCCGACACGCTCGGCAACTTCATCAACCGCGTCCTGTCCTTCTCCCGTAAGCGCTTCGGCGACGACGTCCCCGCGGGCGGCGAGCCGGGCGAGGCGGAGGCGCGGCTCGGCGAGGAGATCGCCCGGCTTCTCGCCGAGTACGAGGAGCACATGGAGGCGCTCCAGTTCCGCAAGGCGGCCGCCGCCCTGCGTGCCCTGTGGTCGGCGGGCAACTCCTACCTGGAGGAGAAGGCCCCCTGGCTGGAGATCAAGACCGACAAGGACGGCGCGGCCCTCACCCTGCGCACGGCGATGAACCTGATCCACCTGTACGCGGTGGTCTCGGAGCCCCTCATCCCGAGCACGGCGGCGACGATGCGCGCGGCCTTCGACCTGACGGAAGACACAGCCGTGTGGGTCACGGCGGACGAGGCGAAGTCCCTCTCCTCCGTCCCCGCCGGCACCCCCTTCACGGTCCCGCCGGTCCTGTTCGCCAAGCTCACGGACGAGGACCTGGAGACGTACAAGGAGCGCTTCGGCGGTCAGGAAGGATGACACCGTGACGACCCCGAACCCGTCGTCCGACCCGTCGTCCGACCCGTCGTCCGACGGGTCGTCGTACTACGTCACGACCCCCATCTACTACGTCAACGACGCACCGCATCTGGGCCACGCCTACACCACGGTCGCGGCGGACGTGCTCGCCCGCTGGCACCGCGGGCGCGGCGAGCGCGTCTGGTTCCTCACCGGCACCGACGAGCACGGGCAGAAGATCCTGCGTACGGCCGAGGCGAACGGCGTCACCCCGCAGGAGTGGGCGGACCGGCTGGTCACGGAGGCGTGGCGGCCTCTCTGGGAGCACCTGGAGATCGCCAACGACGACTTCATCCGCACCACGCAGAAGCGCCACAAGGACCGCGTCCAGGAGTTCGTGCAGGACCTGCACGACAAGGGCGAGATCTACAAGGGCGGCTACGAGGGCCCGTACTGCGTCGGCTGCGAGGAGTACAAGCTGCCGGGCGAACTCCTCGACGGCGAGGGCGAGTTCGCGGGCCAGAAGCTGTGCCCGATCCACAGGAAGCCGGTGGAGCTCCTCCGGGAGGAGAACTACTTCTTCAAGCTGAGCGAGTACGCCGACAAGCTGCTCGCCCACTACGAGGCCAACCCCGGCTTCATCCAGCCCGAGTCCGCGCGCAACGAGGTCGTGAACTTCGTACGGCAGGGCCTTCAGGACCTGTCCATCTCCCGCTCGACCTTCGACTGGGGCGTCCCGGTCCCCTGGGACGACAAGCACGTGATCTACGTGTGGGTCGACGCTCTGCTGAACTACGCCACGGCGGTCGGCTACAACGAGAACCAGGAGAAGTTCGAGTCCACCTTCCCTGCCGACGTGCACCTGGTCGGCAAGGACATCCTCCGCTTCCACGCGGTCATCTGGCCGGCGATGCTGATGGCGCAGGGCCTGCCCCTGCCCGGCAGGGTCGCCGCGAACGGCTGGCTGATGGTCGGCGGCGAGAAGATGTCGAAGTCCAACCTGACCGGCATCAAGCCGCAGGACCTGACCTCCCACTTCGGGGTGGACGCGTACCGCTGGTACTTCCTGCGCGCCATCGCCTTCGGCCAGGACGGCTCCTTCTCCTGGGAGGACTTCACCGCCCGGTACACGAGCGAGCTGGCGAACGACTACGGCAACCTCGCCTCCCGGGTCGCCGCGATGGTCGGCAAGTACTTCGGCGGCGCGCTGCCCGAGGCGACGGCCGCCGGCGAGGCGGAGGCGGCGATCCACGAGGGCCTCGCCCGCGCCGCCGCCGAGTCCGACCGCCGCATCGGGGACGAGCTGGACTTCCAGGGCGGCATCCTGGCCGTGTTCGACTTCGTCAAGCAGGTGAACGGCTACCTCACCGAGCAGGAGCCGTGGAAGGTCGCCAAGGACGACTCGCCCGAGGGCAAGGCCCGCCTGGCGACGATCCTGTACACAGCGGCGGAGTCGCTCCGCGCGGTGGCCGTCCTGCTGAACCCGGTCATGCCGGAGACCTCCCAGAAGCTCTGGGACTCCCTCGGCGCCGAGGCGTCCCTCGGCGCCCTGGCCGGCCAGCGGATCCAGGAGGCCGGCGAGTGGGGCAGGCTCCCGGCCGGCTCGACGGTGACCAAGGGCGCGGTCCTCTTCCCGCGCCTGGAGGAGAAGCCGGGCGCCTGACACCGGCGGCGGACGCGCCCGCCCTCAGGCCGCGTGGCCGAGGGCGAGCGCACCGATCACCGGGGCGGCGTAGACGAGCGGGAACGGGATGTGGGAGTACCACCGCGCCCGCGCCACGGTCACGGCGGCCCCGGCGAAGTAGAGCACCAGCCCCGCCCCGGCAACCACCCCGACGAACGGCACGAACAGCCCGGCCACCAGCCCCACGGCTCCGGCGGCCTTGGCCAGCCCGAGCCAGGTCCACCACGGGCGGGGCACCCGGTAGTCGTCGAGCGCCTTGACGATCCACTGGGCGCGCATGAGGAGGACGGTGCCGGAGAAGCCGGCCATCAGGGCGGCCAGGAGGGTGACGGCGACGTAGGCGATGTGCATCAGAAGCTCCTTCGGGATCAGAACCGGGCACCCAGGCACCCGGACACTCCTCTGACACCGGCGGACAGGCACGTGTGACAGGAACCCGGGGAATTTTCCTCTCACCCCGGCAGCTAGGCTCCCCGCTCATGTCGCAACTCCCTGACCTCGGACAAGCCACCATCGACGCGGTTATCGCCCATGCGAGCGGCGCGACGCTGCCGTTCCAGCGAGCCAACCACCCGGGTCCGTACGCCACCGCCTTCTGGTTCAACGATCTCGTGGCGAAGGACGGGGACGAAGAAACGGTCCGTCAGTACCTGGTGACCGCCGCCGAGCAGACCCGCATGGACCTGGCCGAGGTGACCATACGGCCGGAGCTGTGCGACCCGGCCCCCAGCGCGGAGAAGCTGCTGCTGACCTCCTTCGCCGAGGGCTGGACGCACCTCGACGGCCTGGGCGTGGCCTTGATGCCCACCGGGGGCCTGCACGCGTACGCCGACCGCAAGGGCTGGCGCTGGCGGACCGACGAGATAACCGACGGCATCGCGGCGCGCGCGGAGGACATCGCCAGGATCACCGCCGAGCCGGTCACGGCGTTCGCCCTCGCCCACGACGTGGGCGCGGAGGGGGAACGGGATCAGGCGGTGGTGGTCGGCGCCCTGGCCCGCGCCACGGACGGAACGATCCGCTGGAGCACCGAACTCCCGCAGGGCTGCGTGGGCGCCCCGGTCTTCCTCGGTCTCCGCCTGGAGGGCGACAGCTTCAAGCTGGTCTGCGCCGGCCTGGTCCTCCCACCCGACGACCACGGCTTCGGCCACCACCCGGTGGCTACGTTCGACCACATCCGCACGGCCCTCACCACCGCCACCGTCGCGGACGGCGCCCCCGCCACCCCTCGCGAGCGACGCCGCTGGTGGCGCCGCTCCTGAGAGGCTATGGGAACGGAGCACGGGTCCACCCTCCGCACCGAAGCACAGCAGGTCACGCTCCGGTGCGACCGGCGCTCTTCCCTAAAAGGACGACGGGGAGAAAGAAACCCAACCAAGCCCCACCCCTCCCGCCCGTCGCGCAAACTCACTCCCGCGAGTGAATATGCCCAACTCGGCTGGATTCGGGAGGGGTTGTCTGCCCTACGCTCAGCGCGAGCACCACAACGCAACCGCAGACATGCGACGGCCCCCGCCGGGACGCCAATCCCAATGCGAGGGCCTGACCACCGAGGAAGTAGGGCTTCCCGATGGATACCGAAAACCCTAGCGCGCGCCCGCACGCCCAGTCCCGTATCCCGGGCAAAAACCACCCTCATCGGGACCAGAAAGCGCACCCCGGCGGAGTCATCCACGACAACGTCCGCCACACCACCCGCTTCACGGTGATCGGCAACCACCTCACCCAGCACCGCGAGCTTTCCCTGCTCGCCATCGGTCTGGCCTGCCACATCCAGTCGCTCCCGACCGGCGCCGCCATCGATATCAAGACGCTCACCGCCCGCTTCCCCGAGGGCCCGACCCGTATCGCCGCCGCCCTGCGCGAACTCGAAGCCCACGGCTACCTCCACCGCACCCGTGAACGCATGCCCACCGGCCGGATCGTGACCCGCACGGTCTCCTGCAACATGCCCGGACACAGCGGCACCGCAGCCGACACCTCCAGCAGGCCCACCCGCCGCACGGCCGCCGACAGGCCCCCGCCCCGCAAGCTCCTCCCCTCCGTACCGAAACCCGCATGCGCCTCGCCCGCCCTCCTCCAGACAGCCCTCGACCTCCTCGCCGGCCTCCGCCGCGCAGACCCCCGCCTCCTCCTCTCCGCCACCGACGCCGAACACCTCGCCCCCGGCGTCGCCGCCTGGCTGGAACGCGACCTCACCCCCACCGCCGTACGCGACGCCCTGACCAGGGACCTCCCCCAGGACCCCCTGCGCCGTCCGGCCGCCCTACTGGCCCACCGCCTGGCCGCGCAGCTCCCGCCCCTGCCGCCGTTCCGCGCCCCCGAACCACCCCCGCCCGTCCGGCACCCACTCCGCAACTGCGACACCTGCGACCGCGGCTACCGAGGCCCCGACCCACGCGACTGCCAGGAATGCCGCGAACTCCGGCAACCGACGCGCACGTCCACCTGACGATTCGGCCAGGACCCGACGCCCACCGGAGATCGGCTCGCAGCCGCGTTCACCCCTTCAGGTGACCATCACCAACTGCCCTGTCCTCCTGCTTCACTCACGCGCAGAGCAGGTTGGAACACGCGGACCCCGCCACCGCTCGGGCAGCTCTGCACGAGCTGAGCGCCGTCCTGGACGAAGCCATGTGGGCAGTACGCGGCTGAACTGGAGGCTGGAAACACCGGCAGCTTCCCCCGGGTGTCACCGCTTCCCCGGCCCTGATCGCTCAGCCGACGGAGAGGACCCCGGCGCCGGTCGTGGTCGCCAGCTCCGTCGGCAGGTTCCTGGCGGACGTCTCCAGGCCGGCCGTGAGGGTCGGCGTCCAGTTCACCGTCGTCCTGATCTTCTTCGACGACGCGGCGTTGTAGGCGGCGACGAGGTCGGTCGCCGTGCCGTTGACGAGGTTGCCGCTGCCCGCGACCGAGCCGGTGCCGTCGCCGCTGAGCAGCTTGGAGAGCTTCTGGCCGGACGCGGCCTTCCAGTAGTTGTCCTCCGCGACGACCTGGGCCTTGGCGCGGGAGTTGATGCTGTACTGCAGCGCGTATCCGTTGAGGGTGGTCGTGTCGTAGTAGTTGTTGTAGATGTGCACCTGCCCGATCCGGGTCAGCGGCGCACGCTGGACGATGCCCTTCCACACGTTGTGGTGGATGGAGACGCGCAGCTTGCCGACGCTGTCGGTGTCGCTGCTGCCGATCAGCATCGTCTTGTCGTGGTTGGTGAACTGGTTGCGCTCGACGGTCACCAGGTCGGAGCCCTTGGTGATGTCGAGCTCACCATCGTGGATCTGGTACTCGCGGCCGAAGTACTTCGGATTGGCGCTGTCGAAGCGCGCCGCGTCGGTGAAGGTGTTGTGGTCGGCCCAGACGTGGGTCGCGCCGCGCAGGGTGACCGCGTCGTAGTCCGAGTTCCAGTTGCCGTCGTCGCCGTCGGTCGGGTCCCACTGCGGGAAGCAGTCCTCGGTGGCGGAGAAGGTCAGGTTGCGGACGATGACGTTGTCCACCTTCTCGATCTGGAGCATGCCGCCGGTGATCCCCGCCTTGGTGCCGGGCACGCCGACGATGCTGGTGTTGGCCGGCACCTTGAAGACGACGTTCTTGGCCTGCTTGGTCTGGGCCGCGGCGCGGGCCTTCTCCTGCGTACCCGAGGGCAGCCTGGAGCGGCCGTAGACGGCGGGGTCGTACGCCTTCAGGTAGGCGGAGAGCGAGTACCCGGTGCCCGACGCGTAGTCGGAGCAGGTCAGCTTCTTGCCCGAGTCGTCCGTGTTGGCGTCGATGGTGCCCTTGATCTTGATGATGCGCGGGGCGGTGTCGGACGCCGAGCCCAGCGCCTTCACGAGCTGCGCGCGGGTGCTGACGGTGAAGGTGTGCGCGGAGTCGGCCTTCGAGCCACCGGTCGTACCGGATCCGGAGGACGCCCAGCCGTCCTTGGCGTCCAGCGTCTGGTGGTACAGGTCGGTGCCACCGGCGTTCGCGTTCATCACGAAGAAACCGGCACCGGCACCGGCGACCACGACGGCGGCGGAGACGACGAGGGCGCGCCGCGTACGGAGGGACCGGCGGTGAGAGGCAGAGGCCACGGGGGAGTCCTTACGTGGTTGTGGTTCACGTGCTGGCGTGAAGCCCCGGTGAAGGGGCTTACGACTCCCCAGTTGCCGCCCCGCGCGAGAAGGTTGCCGCGATCGCCCGGCCTCGTCCGCGATCAGCCACCGCGCCCGACCGCTAGGGTCTGTCCCCTACGACCGCACACCTCCCGGGCCACCGAGTGAACCTCCCCGAACCCCACCAGCGCCTGCTCACCGACGTCCTGGCCGTGGCCGCCCCCTTGGCCCTGGCCGGGGGATACGCCCTCCAGGCCCACGGCCTGCTCGAACGCCCGCACGCGAACGTCGACTTCGCGACGGAAAGCCCTGAGCCGATGGTGCGGATCGCCGCCGCGCTCCACGATGCGCTCGTCTCCCGGGGCCGCGAGGTGATCCTCCAGGACACGGACCCCCTCTCCGCCCACCTGTCGGTCACGGACCCGCCGACCGGCACCGTCTCGCTCCTCGGCCTCCACAAGGAAACCTTCTGGAGCCCGCCCGTCCTGACGTCGTACGGCCCGGCGCTCTCCCTGGAGGACGCGGTGGGTACCAAGATCCGCGCCCTCTACGACCGGGGGCTCGCGGTCGACCTGATCGACGCGCGGGCGGCATCGTCCCGCTTCACCCTCCCCGGCCTGGAGGAACTGGCCCGCCGCCACGCCCGGGACGACTTCGACCTGCCCACCCTCCGGACCCGCCTGGAGGGCACGGACTACTACCCGGACACGGCGTTCACGGCATACGGCCTGACGGACGAGGAGATCACCGCCCTGCGGGCCTGGGCCCAGTCCTGGTCGACGGACATCGCCGAGCGGCTGCTGGAGGAGGGGGCTTCTCCGGACGACTGAGAAGCCCCCTCGGGGAACTACGAGGCCGACGCCGACGGAGACGCGGACGCGCTCGGGGGAGCGCCCTCGCCGTCGTTGGTCGCCGCCGAGTCGACGACCACGGTGATCGAGCCCCGGACGCCCTTGGCGATGTTGTCCTTGTGGTAGCGGAGATTCAGGAGGCCGCCCTTGGTGCCGCTCTGGTCGTAGATGGTGTCCTCGGAGAGCGTGGTGCGCGGGGCGGTGTTCGTGTCGTACGGGTCCACGGTCATCGTGGCGATGACCGCCTCCTCGTCGAAGTAGAACTGGCCCGTGTGGCAGGTGTGCCCGCCCTCGTAGCCCGCGTCCGTCCACGTGCCGTCCACGTGCACCTTGGTGTGGATGTGGATGGCACGGCCCCGGTACCAGCCCGGGAAGATCGTCCGGAACGTGACATGGCCGTGGCGGTCCGTGCGCCAGGTGCCGCGGAGGTAGCGCGTGTCGTCCGTGGGGTCCTGGTGGCCGCCGCCACCGCCGCCCGGGGGCGGTCCCGTCGGGGTGTCGGTCGGGGTGTCGGTCGGGGTGCCCGTCGGGGCCGGGCCGCCGCCACCCCCGCCACCGTTGCCCATGGACTCGTAGCCCGAGTACACGCCCACCGCGTCGCAGTGCCAGATGTCGACGGCCGCGTTCCGGACCGGCCTGCACGTCTCGGAGTCGATCACCTTCAGCGCGAGGAGGAGGGGGATCCCCTCGCGGTCCTCGGTGACGTCCTGGCGGAGCTTGTCGGCGTCGATGTAGTAGGGGCCCTCGACCGCCTCCGACGTCAGCACGTAGCAGTCTTCGGGCACCGGGGGTTTGTAGTGCTCGCCGCCCCTCGCGTCCGCCGCGTACGCAGCGCCGCCGAGTCCCACCGCGGCGACCGCGCCCGCGCCGACGGCAACCACCCGACGCCGCGTCAGGTCAGTTGCGTTGTCTGCCTCTTGGGGTTCCTGATCCGCTGTCATGCGCCTGGAAGTTAGATAAGAACGCTGTCAACGAGCTGAGAAAACGGACCTCTTTCGCTCCCTCGCGCGAAAGGGGCCGGAAATCGACGATGCCGAGTGTTCACGTAACGCTCTTACACTCCGCCGCGTGACGTCGGCGCACACCTGGTGCGCCCGGGGGCCGAGGGGAGTCACATCATCATGAACCGACGTGTGTCCCGGCGGAGTTGGGGATCCGCTGCCGTACTGCTCGCCGGACTGTTGAGCGCGCGCCTCTCTGCTGTCGGCCACCCCGGCCGGCGCGGTGCACGGCGCGGTCCCGGGCGACTTCAACGGCGACGGCTACCGCGACGCGGGTTCATCGGCGCGGCCGGCGAGAACAACTCCACGGGCGCCGTCTGGGTCCTCCCCGGCGGTACCTCGGGGCCGACGGCCAGGGGCAGCCGTGTGTTCACGGCCGCCTCGGTCAACCTCACCCAGAACAACGGCACGCTGCTGGGCGGCAACGGCCTGCTCTGGGTGATCTGAGCGCCGTACGCGAAAGGGGCTGGAAACCGGCATCGGTTTCCAGCCCCTCAGGTCGCGTTACTTCGGCTGCGGCTTCCGCACCGACAGGTGCAGCTCCTTCAGCCGCGCCTCCTCCAGCTCCGTCGGCGCGCCCATCATCAGGTCCTGGGCGTTGCCGTTGAGCGGGAAGGCGATGGTCTCGCGGATGTTCGGCTCGTCGGCCAGCAGCATGACGATGCGGTCGACACCGGGGGCGATGCCGCCGTGCGGCGGGGCGCCGAAACGGAAGGCGCGGAGCATGCCCGCGAACTTCTCCTCGACGGTCTCCCGGTCGTAGCCCGCGATCTCGAAGGCCTTGAGCATGATCTCCGGCTCGTGGTTCCGGATCGCGCCGGAGGACAGCTCGACGCCGTTGCAGACGATGTCGTACTGCCAGCCCAGGATGTCCAGCGGGTCCTGGGTCTCAAGGGCCTCCAGGCCGCCCTGCGGCATGGAGAAGGGGTTGTGCGAGAAGTCGATCGCGCCGGTCTCCTCGTCCTTCTCGTACATCGGGAAGTCGACGATCCAGCAGAAGCGGAAGACGCCGTCCTCGAAGTGACCGGCACGCTTGGCGGCCTCGACCCGCACCGCGCCCATGATCTTCGAGACCTCGTCGAACTCGCCCGCGCCGAAGAAGACGGCGTGACCGGCCTCCAGGCCGAGGCGTTCGGTGAGGACCTTGACGTTCTCCTCGGTCAGGAACTTCGCGATCGGGCCGGAGAGCGAGCCGTCCTCGGCGACCCGGACCCACGCGAGGCCCTTCGCGCCCAGCGTCACCGCGAAGTCACCGAGCTGGTCGAAGAACTTGCGGGGCTGGTCCTGCACGGCCGGCACCGGCAGCGCACGCACGTGCTTGCCCGCGAACGCCTTGAACTCGGAGCCCTCGAAGACGTCCGTGATGTCCGTCAGCTCCAGCTGGGCCCGCAGGTCCGGCTTGTCGGAGCCGTACTTCAGCATCGCCTCGCGGAACGGGATCCGCGGGAAGGGGGAGGTCACGTGGCGGCCGTTGCCGAACTCCTCGAAGAGCTCGGTCATCAGCTGCTCGATGGGCCGGAAGACGTCCTCCTGCTCGACGAAGCTCATCTCGACGTCGAGCTGGTAGAACTCGCCCGGCGAGCGGTCCGCGCGGGCGTCCTCGTCGCGGAAGCAGGGCGCGATCTGGAAGTACCGGTCGAAGCCGGAGATCATCAGCAGCTGCTTGAACTGCTGCGGGGCCTGCGGGAGCGCGTAGAACTTGCCCGGGTTCAGACGGGAGGGGACCACGAAGTCGCGGGCGCCCTCGGGGGAGGTGGCGGACAGGATCGGCGTCGCCATCTCGTTGAAGCCGAGCGCGGTCATCTTGTGGCGGATCGCGGAGATCACCGCCGTACGCAGCATGATGTTGCGGTGCATGCGCTCGCGGCGCAGGTCCAGGAAGCGGTACTCCAGGCGCCGCTCCTCGTTGACCCCGTCCTCGGCGTTGATCGTGAAGGGCAGCGGGGCGGCGGCGCCGAGCACCTCGACCTCGCCAACCTCGATCTCGACCTCGCCCGTCGGCAGGTCCGCGTTCACGTTCTCGGCGCCTCGCGAGACGACCTTGCCGTCGGCGCGGACCACCGTCTCCTTGGACAGCTTGTCCAGGGCCTCGTACGCGGCCGTGCCGGGACGGGCGACGAGCTGCGTGATGCCGTAGTGGTCGCGCAGATCGATGAAGAGGATGCCGCCCAGGTCGCGCCGATTGTGCAGCCAGCCACTCAGCCGGACGTCGGTACCGACGTCAGAGGCGCGGAGCTCGCCGCAGGTGTGGGACCTGTACCGATGCATCGTCGTTCATCCAGCCTTCGCGGATCGGGGTCTTTGTCTCGGGTTGTTTCACGTGAAACACGACCAGCGTACCGGGCACAAGAAGATCGCCCCCCTCATTACCGGAGCGGGGAGCAGTGGCACTTTTTGATTACATCTTCTTAAAGTGGGGCAATGCGCACTGGCGAGCCCCTGCCCGCCGTGGGGGACGTCCTCTCCTCCCTCGCGACCGGGCTGTGGCACTGGGACACCGCCACCGGGCTGGTCACGATCGACGCGGAGACCGCTCGGCTGCTCGGGTTGCCTGCCACGGAAAGCAGCCTCACTGAGGCCCAGGCACGCGCCCGCTTCCACCCCGTCGACTGGAACGAGAACACCAGCATCATGCGGCTCGCGTCCACGGAGGGGACGCTGGCCGAGGTACGGCTGCGGATCATGGACGAGCAGGGCCGCATCCTCCGTACCGTACGCAGCCGTTTCAGGCCCGTGCACGACCGCAAGGAACACGTGTACCGGGTGACGGGCACCCTCCAGGAGGTCACCGAGCCGACGCCGGGCACCGCCGCCCGCACCCCCGTCACCGGTGACTGGCGCCGCTCCCGGGAGGCCTTCCTGCTGGACGCGGGCCGGGCGCTGGCCGAGGCACGGTCCACGGCGGAGGTGCTGCGGGTCGCGGCCGGACTGTCGATGCCGGGCTTCTCGCCGGACGGACTGGCCGTCTTCGGGGTGAAGGGCGACCGGCTGACGATCATCGGCCATCACGGACAGGAGACCGGTGACGAGGCGCCCTTCGGCGAGATGCCGCTGGAGACGGACTATCCGGCCGCGGAGGTGGTACGGAGCGGCCGTGCCGTCTATCTCTCCTCCCCCGAGCAGTACAGGTCCCGCTACCCGGCCACCTGGCCGCTCGTCCAGCACTTCGGCCGCCGGTCCTGGGCGTATCTGCCCCTGACCGTGGCCGGCCGCACGATGGGCGCCTGGCTGGCGGCCTTCGCCTACCAGGTCGCCTTCACGCCGGACGAGCGGTCGGTGCTGACGACGGTGGCCCGCATGCTCGCGCAGGCCCTGTCCCGGGCCGGGACCGCCGAGTCCGAGCGGGAGCTGACCGACGGGCTGCAGCGCTCCATGCTGCCCACACTGGGCCCGGAGATCCCCGGCCTGGGCGTGGCCGCCCGCTACATTCCGACCGGCGGCGGGCTGCAGGTCGGCGGCGACTGGTACGACATGATCCCGCTGCCCTCCGGCAGGTACGCGCTGGTCATCGGGGACGTCCAGGGTCATGACGTGCGGGCCGCGGGTCTCATGGGCCAGCTGCGGATCGCCCTGCGCGCCTACGCCTCCGAGGGCCACCGCCCCGACGCGGTCCTCTCACGTGCCTCCCGGTTTCTGCACGGCATCACCGACTGCACCAGCGACGACACCGACCCGCGCTTCGCGACCTGCCTGTACGTGGAGGCCGACCCGGTGTCCGGTGTCCTGGAGATCGCCCGCGCCGGGCACCCGGACCCGGCGATCCGCATGGCCGACGGGACGGTGATGATCCGGCCGACCGCGGGCGGGCTGCCGCTGGGCATCGACCCGGACGCCGACTACCCGACGACGCGGTTCGCGCTGGAGGCCGGCGAGACCATGATGATCTGCACCGACGGTCTGATCGAGACCGGCGGCCACGACCTGGAGAGCGGCTGGCAGCGCATCCGCGCCATCCTGGAGGACCACGAAGGCGACCTGGAGTCCCTCGCGGACGCCCTGGTGCAGGCCGTGCACGGGCCGTCCTCGCACCAGACCCCCGGGCCGCTGGCCGACCGCCGCGAGGACGACATAGCGGTGCTGCTGCTGTGCCGGCCCGGGGAGAGCCGCGGCTACGACGACACGACGTTCGTACGGCCCATGGTCCGGCGCACCGTGCTGTCGGTGGCGCAGGCCGAGCCGGAGCGGATCGCCGAGGCCCGGCAGCATCTGCGCGAGCTGCTGCACGACTGGCCCTCCACCGACCAGGTGGACACCGCGGCGCTGCTGGTCTCCGAGATGCTCACCAACGTCCTGGTGCACACCGACACCGACGCGCTGCTGCTGGCCGAGGTCACCGGGGAGCCGGGCGAGCGGCGGATGCGGGTCGAGGTCACCGACGCGGGCGACGACCTCCCGCACAAGCGCCGCCCCGGGGAACTGGCCTCCTCCGGGCGCGGCCTGGTGCTGATCGAGCTGCTCGCGGACGCGTGGGGGGTGGATCCGCGGGGCGAGGGGAAGAGCATCTGGTTCGAACTGTGCGAGAAGCAGTGACCGGGCGGTGGCGTACCGGGTGTACCGGGTCCAGGCAGTGGTTGGTGTACCGGGTCTACACGGCGGCGTGCCAGGTCCAAGCGGTGGCGTACCAGGTCTACACGGCGGCGTGCCAGGTCCAAGCGGTGGCGTACCAGGTCTACGCGGTGGCGTACCGGGTCCTGAGCTCGTGGACGACCCCGAAGGCGGCCGCGGTCAGCGGTACCGCCAGCAGCATCCCGACGATGCCCGCGACGGACGCCCCGGCCGTGATCGCCAGCATCACCACCGCGGGATGCATCTGCACGGTCCGGCTCTGGATCATCGGCTGGAGCACATGCCCCTCCAGCACCTGTACGGCGGCCACGACGCCGAGCGCCCACAGCGCGATCACGAACCCCCGGTCGGCGAGCGCGACGAGCACGGCCACCGCGCCGGAGAGGAAGGCGCCGAGGTAGGGGATGTAGGCGCCGACGAAGACGAGCGCGCCCAGGCCCGGCGCGCCCGGCACCCGCAGGATGAGCAGTCCGATGGTGATGCAGGTGGCGTCGATGAGCGCGATGACGGTGGTGCCGCGCATGAACCCCTCGACGGCCTCGTAGGCCCGCCGCGCCATGGCCTCCAGGGTGTCGGCGCTGTCGCCCGGGGAGACGGACCGCAGTGCCTCGACGGCCCGGTGGGAGTCGCGCAGGAAGAAGAAGACGAGCAGCAGGGCCAGTACGGCCATGGCGATGCTCTCGGCGACCACGCTGACCCCGCTGATGACGTTCGAGGCGGCCGTCCCGCCGAACTTGCCGAGCAGGTCCTTGGAGTTCTCGGCGATGTCGTCCAGCGAGGTCCCGGCCGCCCCGAAGTGCTCGGCGACGGACCTCCCCGCGGCCTTCAGCGAGGAGACGATCTGGTCCCCGCTGTCGATCAGCGCGGCGACCACGATGTACACGGCCCCGCCGACGACGGCGACGACCGCGACACAGGTGAGCCCCGCGGCCAGCGACCGGTGCACCCCGGCCCGGACGCACCGCCGGTACAGCGGCCCGAGCAGCGCGGTCCCCAGCAGCGCGAGCAGCACCGGTGTGACGGCCGTACGGAATGTCACGCACAGCCGGATCCCGACGTACGCGACGCCGGAGACGAGCAGGATCACCGCGCACCAGGCGGCGAGGCGGCGGACGGGGGCGGGCAGCAGCTGCACACGTCCAGCCGATCACGCACGCGGCCGGGCTGTCCTGCGCGGACGGCCCGGCCGGGTGACGCGGGGTCGGCCCCCGAGGATCAGGGGCCGGCCCACCAGCATCGTGCGGTGCGGCGGAGAGCCCCGTCCGGCGCCGTTGACGGGCGGGGCTGTCATGGAGGCTCAGGCCTGCGGTCCGCCCGCGGTCATCCCGTGGACGGCCGGGACGGAGCCGAGGCGGCCCTTCTGGAAGTCCTCGAAGGCCTGCTGGAGCTCCTCGCGGGTGTTCATCACGAAGGGGCCGTAGTGGGCCATGGGCTCACGGATGGGCTGCCCGCCGAGCAGAACGACCTCCAGGTCCGGCGTGTGGGAGTCCTGCTTCTCGTCCGCGCGGACGGTCAGCGAGGAGCCCTTGCCGAAGACGGCGGTCTGGCCCAGCTTGATCGGACGGCGGTCGGCACCGACGGAGCCGCGGCCGGCCATGACGTACGCGAGGGCGTTGAAGTCCTCACGCCAGGGCAGGGTGATCTCCGCGCCCGGCGCCAGCGTCGCGTGGATCATGGTGATCGGCGTGTGCGTGATGCCGGGACCCTCGTGGCCGTCCAGCTCACCGGCGATGACGCGGAGCAGCGCGCCGCCGTCGGGCGAGGTGAGCAGCTGGACGTTGCGGCCGCGGATGTCCTGGTAGCGGGGGGCCATCATCTTGTCCTTGGCCGGGAGGTTCACCCACAGCTGCAGGCCGTGGAAGAGACCGCCGGACATGACCAGGGACTCCGGCGGGGCCTCGATGTGGAGCAGGCCCGAGCCGGCGGTCATCCACTGGGTGTCGCCGTTGGTGATGGTGCCGCCACCGCCGTGACTGTCCTGGTGGTCGAAGGTGCCGTCGATGATGTAGGTCACGGTCTCGAAGCCGCGGTGCGGGTGCCAGGGGGTGCCCTTGGGCTCGCCCGGCGCGTACTCCACCTCGCCCATCTGATCCATCATGATGAACGGGTCGAGATGACGGTAGTTGATCCCGGCGAACGCCCGGCGCACCGGGAAGCCTTCACCCTCATAACCGCTCGGTGCGGTCGTGACGGTGAGCACGGGACGTGCCACGGCGTCGGCCGGCGCGGCCACACGGGGCAGGGTCAGCGGGTTCTCGACGGTCACTGCAGGCATTGTTCGGACCTCCTTGTGCGACCACTTTAGTTGAGCATTGAACTTTCTGCCACCCCTAACAGAGAAAGCCCGGAGGACATTCCCTCCGGGCCCACACGCGCACGGGTCACCCCCGCTCCGCCCCCGGCCGCACCAGCAGCACGGCTGACCGCGGCCGGGCAGCAGAACGCCGCCGGTCGCACAGGACCAGCGGCGGGGTGTCTGTCGAGGTCACGCGGGCACAGTAAGGCCAATCCCGAGGCGGAAGGGGGGATTCAGCCGCCGTACATGGCGATTCAGCCGCCGTACATACGGCGCATCGCGAAGTCGACCATCTGCTCGACCGCCTTCGCGTCGAAGACCATCCGGTGCTCGCCCTCCATGTCCAGGACGAAGCCGTAGCCGGTCGGCAGCAGGTCGATCACCTCGGAGCCGGTGATCACGAAGTACTTGGACTCCTTGCCCGCGTACCGCCGCAGCTCCTTGAGCGAGGTGAACATCGGGATCACCGGCTGCTGGGTGTTGTGCAGGGCGAGGAAGCCTGGATTGTCACCGCGCGGGCAGTAGACCTTGGAGGTGGCGAACACCTGCTGGAAGTCCTCGGCGGCCAGCTGACCGGTGGTGAAGGCACGCACCGCGTCCGCCAGCGACGGTGGCGACGGCTCCGGATAGAGGGGCGGCTGCTGGCCGTACCCCCCGAGACCGCCGGCCATCTGCTGCTGCGGCCCGGCGTACTGCGCACCCGCGTTCTGGTCGTAGCCGTACATGGGCGTAAGCCTACCGAGCCCGCCGGTCTCTCCGAAGCCCCGTCAAGCCTTCTTGAGCCGTCCCCTAGCGCCCGTATATAGAGCCTTCTCACACTTGGAGGGGCAGGGGTTGCTTCTTATTACCGACGGGTAGCATCATCAGGGCTACTTGTTGGTACGTGAACCAGATGCGAGGAGTCAGTGCCTCGCCGAGTCCGATACGGAGCTGTCACCATGGGGCACTACAAGTCGAACCTCCGCGACATCGAGTTCAACCTGTTCGAAGTACTCGGACGCGACAAGCTGTACGGCACCGGCCCGTTCGGCGAGATGGACACGGACACCGCCAAGAGCGTCCTCGAGGAGCTGACGCGCCTCGCGGAGAACGAGCTGGCCGAGTCCTTCACGGACGCGGACCGCAACCCGCCGGTCTTCGACCCCGAGACGAACACCGCCCCGGTCCCGGCGTCCTTCAAGAAGAGCTACAAGGCCTTCATGAACTCCGAGTACTGGCGGCTCGGTCTGCCCGAGGGCATCGGCGGCACCACGGCTCCTCCGTCCCTGATCTGGGCGTACGCGGAGCTGATCCTCGGCTCGAACCCGGCCGTGTGGATGTACTCCTCCGGCCCGGCGTTCGCCGGCATCCTCTACGACGAGGGCAACGACGTACAGAAGAAGATCGCGCAGATCGCCGTGGAGCGGACCTGGGGTTCGACCATGGTGCTCACCGAGCCCGACGCGGGCTCCGACGTCGGCGCCGGCCGCACCAAGGCGATCCAGCAGGAGGACGGCTCCTGGCACATCGAGGGCGTCAAGCGCTTCATCACGTCCGGTGAGCACGACATGGAGGAGAACATCCTCCACTACGTCCTCGCCCGCCCCGAGGGCCACGGCCCCGGCACCAAGGGCCTGTCCCTCTTCCTCGTCCCGAAGTACCTGTTCGACTTCGAGACGGGCGAGCTGGGCGAGCGCAACGGCGCCTACGCCACCAACGTCGAGCACAAGATGGGCCTGAAGGCCTCCAACACCTGCGAGATGACCTTCGGCGACCGTCACCCGGCCAAGGGCTGGCTGATCGGCGACAAGCACGACGGCATCCGCCAGATGTTCCGCATCATCGAGTTCGCCCGCATGATGGTCGGCACGAAGGCGATCTCCACGCTGTCGACGGGCTACCTCAACGCACTGGAGTACGCCAAGGAGCGCGTCCAGGGTCCCGACCTCGCGCAGTTCATGGACAAGGCCGCGCCCAAGGTCACCATCACGCACCACCCCGACGTGCGCCGCTCGCTGATGACGCAGAAGGCGTACGCGGAGGGCATGCGCGCCCTCGTCCTCTACACCGCCTCCGTCCAGGACGCCATCGCGGTCAAGGAGGCGAACGGCGAGGACTCGAAGTCCGAGCACGCGCTCAACGACCTGCTCCTGCCGATCGTCAAGGGCTACGGCTCCGAGAAGGGCTACGAGCAGCTCGCCCAGTCGCTGCAGACCTTCGGCGGCTCCGGCTTCCTGCAGGAGTACCCGATCGAGCAGTACATCCGCGACGCCAAGATCGACACCCTCTACGAGGGCACCACCGCGATCCAGGGCCAGGACTACTTCTTCCGGAAGATCGTCCGCAACCAGGGCGCCGCGCTGAACTCCCTCGCCGAGGACATCAAGAAGTTCCTGGCGCTCGGCACCGGCGGCGAGGAGCTGGCGGGCGCCCGCGAGCAGCTCGCGAAGGCGGCCGTGGAGCTGGAGGCGATCGTCGGCCTGATGCTGACCGACCTCGCGGCCACCGAGCAGGACGTCAAGAACATCTACAAGGTGGGCCTGAACACCACCCGCCTGCTGCTGGCCTCCGGCGACGTGGTCGTCGGCTACCTGCTCCTCAAGGGCGCCGCGGTCGCCGCCGAGAAGCTGGAGACCGCGTCGGCGAAGGACAAGGCCTTCTACACCGGCAAGATCGCGGCGGCGAAGTTCTTCGCGGCCAACGTCCTGCCCGGCGTCACCCTCGCCCGCAAGATCTCCGAGGGCGTCGACCTGGACCTCATGGAGCTGGACGAGGCCGCCTTCTAGTCCCGGCAGCCGCATCCACAGGTTTCCTGCGAGGGCCCGTTCCCGGTAAGGGGGAGCGGGCCCTCGCCCGTCGTTAAGGTGAACCCATGAGCGAACCAGCCCGCTTCGACCGCGGCCACACCGATGACCTCATGTCCTTCCTCGCGGCGAGCCCGTCGCCGTACCACGCCGTGGCGAACGCCGCCGAACGGCTGGAGAAGGCAGGCTTCCGGCAGGTCGCGGAGACGGACGCGTGGGACGGGACGGCGGGCGGCAGGTTCGTGCTGCGCGGCGGCGCGATCGTGGCCTGGTACGTTCCCGAGGGCGCCGCGCCGCACACACCGTTCCGGATCATCGGCGCGCACACCGACTCCCCCAACCTGCGGGTCAAGCCGCAGCCCGACACCGGAGCGCACGGCTGGCGCCAGGTCGCTGTGGAGATCTACGGCGGGCCGCTGCTGAACTCCTGGCTCGACCGGGACCTGGGCCTGGCCGGCCGGCTGACCCTGCGGGACGGCTCGACGCGCCTGGTGAACGTGGACCGGCCCCTGCTCCGGGTGCCGCAGCTGGCCATCCACCTCGACCGGTCGGTCTCCAGCGAGGGGCTCAAGCTCGACAAGCAGCGGCATCTGCAGCCGGTCTGGGGCCTGGACGGCGATGTGCGCGACGGCGACCTGATCGCCTTCCTGGAGGAGGAGTGCGGGCTGCCGGCCGGCGAAGTGGCCGGCTGGGACCTGATGACGCACTCGGTGGAGCGGCCGGCGTACCTGGGCCGCGACCAGGAGCTGGTCGCCGGCCCCCGCATGGACAACCTGCTGTCGGTGCACGCGGGCGTGGCGGCCCTGACCGCCGTGGCGACCGCGGCGGGCTCTGACCGGCCCCCGGCCCACATCCCCGTCCTGGCCGCCTTCGACCACGAGGAGAACGGCTCGCAGTCGGACACCGGCGCGGACGGGCCGCTGCTGGGCAGCGTGCTGGAGCGTTCGGTGTTCGCGCGCGGCGGGTCGTACGAGGACCGGGCCCGCTCCTTCGCCGGCACGGTCTGTCTGTCCTCCGACACGGGCCACGCGGTCCACCCCAACTACGCGGAGCGGCACGACCCGACGCACCACCCGCGCATCAACGGCGGGCCGATCCTGAAGGTGAACGTCAACAACCGCTATGCGACGGACGGTACGGGCCGCGCGGTGTTCGCCGCCGCCTGCGAGAGAGCGGGCGTCCCCTTCCAGACCTTCGTCTCCAACAACTCCATGCCCTGCGGCACCACGATCGGCCCGATCACCGCGGCCCGCCACGGCATCCGGACCGTCGACATCGGCGCGGCGATCCTGTCGATGCACAGCGCCCGCGAACTGTGCGGCGCGGACGACCCGTTCCTGCTGGCGAACGCGCTGAGGGCGTTCCTGGAGGACTAGGGCCTGTCGGGCATGACCACCGTGGCCCCGGGTACCCGACCCCTTCCGGAACCTCCGGATCGCAAGGGGAGGAGACACCCATGGGCCTCGGCGGATGCATCATCCTCATCGCCGCGGGAGCGATCCTCACGTTCGCGACCGACTGGCACATGAAGGGCGTCGACCTCGACCTGGTCGGCCTCATCCTGATGGCCGTCGGACTGATCGGGGTCACGACGTTCACCAGCATCGCCCGGCGCAGGAGGATCGTGGTGCCGCCCCCGACGACGGTCGTCGAGGAGGAGCGGCACCACCACCGTGACGGCTACGGCCACGGCGACGGCTACGGCGTCTGAGCGTCGTCCATCCCCGCGAGGACGAGCGGCAGCCGGTCCGCGCCGCCCTCGGTCAGGCGGACCGGGACGCCCCAGTCCTGCTGGTGGACGTGGCACGCCGGGTACTCTCCCCCAGTCTTCGACCGGGAGGTGCCCCCAGCCGGGTCGTCGTCGCAGGACGCCGCCATCGCGGAGACGTGCAGGACGCCCTCCGTGACGGCCGGGTTCAGCTCCAGCTCGCGTGAGAGGTCCGTGTCCGCGCCCTCACCCTTCAGCAGCAGCTCGGGCGGGGTGGAGGAGACCAGCAGACGGGTCGACGGGCCGTAGCGAATGTCCAGCTTCTGGCCGGCCGGGGCCTGGAAGATCACGTCCAACCGCAGCGTCCCCGGGGCGACTTCGGTCGCCGCGCGCTGGGTGTGGTGGGCGACGGCCGCCACCCGGACCGCCTCCTCCGGGAGCCGCAGCCGGGTCAGGCGGTGGC
This sequence comes from Streptomyces sp. NPDC086549, assembly GCF_044746205.1. NCBI lineage: Bacteria > Bacillati > Actinomycetota > Actinomycetes > Kitasatosporales > Streptomycetaceae > Streptomyces > Streptomyces sp. NPDC086549. Next base: position 121,059 of record NZ_JBIVBS010000007.1, read on the forward strand.
GGGCCGACTCGACGACCACGATGTCGTCACCGACGAGGACGGCATCGCTCGGCTCCCTCAAGTCGGTCGCCAGCGTGGTCACTTCGCCGGTCGCGGGATCGTAGCGGCGCAGGGCGTGGTTGTACGTGTCGGCGACCGCCACGGAACCGTCGGGCAGCGCGGTCACACCCAACGGGTGCTGGAGCAGAGCCTGTTCGGCGGCCCCGTCCCGATGCCCGAAGTCGAACAGACCGGTGCCCACAGCGGTGTGCACATGACCGTCGAGGTCCACCCAGCGCAGCGCGGACGTCTCCGAATCGGCGAGCCAGAGCCGGTCGGCGGTCGCCGCGAGGCCGGAGGGCTGGGCGAACCAGGCCTCGGCGGCCGGCCCGTCGACGAGTCCCTCGTTGGTGGTCCCCGCCGCCACCGCCACGGTGCCGTCGACCGGGTCGTACGCCCACAACTGGTGCACACCGGCCATGGCGATCCACACCCTGCCGCCGAAGACCGCCACGTCCCACGGGGACGAGAGGTCGATCTCACGGGCCGGTCCCGAGGTCGGCGAGCCCTGCCACCACTGCTTTCCGGTGCCCGCGAGGGTGGTCACCTCGCCGGTGCCGAGGTCCAGCCGCCGCAGGGCGTGGTTGACGGTGTCGGCTACGACCACGGACGCCCCGTCGTCGAGGAGCGCGAGCCCCTGCGGCTCGCTGAAGGAGGCCTCCTGCGCCGAACCGTCCGCGAAGCCGCGCGCACCGGAGCCGATGCGCCGCACGACCGTCTCCCCGTCCCCTTCCAGCTCCACCAGCTGGTGCCGGGTGGTGTCGCTGACCAGGAAGTTCCCGGAGGGCAGGAGCAGCGCCTTGCCGGGGAAGCGGAGAACGGTCGGCTCCGGCTCCGGCGCCACGTACGGCCCGTCGCCGCGCCGCAGCGTCCCCTTCGCCTCGTGCTCGGCCTCCAGCTCCGCCACCAGCCGCTCGATGGCGTGAGCATGCCCCTCACCGGCGTGCTGCGCGACGACGTAGCCCTCGGGGTCGATCACGACGAGCGTCGGCCAGGCACGCACGGCGTACTGCTTCCAGGTGGCCAGCTCGGGATCGTCGAGCACCGGATGCTCGACGCCGTACCGCTCCACCGCGTCCACGACCGCCTGGTGCTCGGCCTCGTGCACGAACTTCGGTGAGTGCACCCCGATGATCACGACCGTGTCCCGGTGCTTCTCCTCCAGCTCGCGGAGCTCGTCCAGGACGTGCAGGCAGTTGATGCAGCAGAACGTCCAAAAATCGAGAATTACGATGCGTCCTCGCAGGTCGGCAAGGGTGTACTGCTTGTCGCCGGTGTTCAGCCAGCCACCCTTGCCGATCAGCTCGGGGGCGCGGACGCGGACGCGGCGGGGAGACGAGTCACTCATGACTCCCAGGGTGCCGCACGGGCAGGTCGAACCACACCGCCTTGCCCTCCGGGTGTACGAGGCCGTCGTACGGGAGGTCAGGGGCGTGGCCCCAACGGCCGTACGTCAGGGCGTCCACGAGGTACAGGCCCCGGCCGCCCCGCTCCCACGTGTCGGGCGTGAGCCCCTTCGTCACCGGCGGGCGCTCGTCCCCGTCGTACACCACCACCCGCAACCTCTCACCCTCCACGGCCAGCCACAACGCGGCGCCGTCGCCCTTGGCGTGCACGCAGGCGTTCGTGACGAGTTCGGAGGTGCAGAGGGTGGCGTCCTCCACCAACTCATCGAGTCTCAGGGCGCGCAAGACGGTGGCGACGAAGTCGCGGGCGATGTGGGGGGAGGTGGCGTGGGGAGGGCAGAGGAGGGTGTACGTGGGCATGGGGGATCAACTCCGGTGGGGGTGAGGGGGGATTGCCCGTTGCTGTCCGGCGCCCCGGGTGTCGACGGACCGGGGTGGCACTTCCAACGGGCTGGGGGGCATGGGGGAGTTGCGGAGAGCGTGACCATACGGACACTCTCCGTGAGTACAGTGGCGACTGTAGCGGCAAATGTTGAGCAGGCTCAACGTTTCAGAAAACTGGCCATCACTCACAAGGAGGACGTATGACGTCGAGGCCCAACCCCACGGCCCGACAGGCTCGTTTGGGGGCTGAGCTTCGCAAGTTGCGCGAGGCCGCTGGAGTCTCGAACAGGCAGGCCGCCTCGCAACTGGACGTCAGCCCGACCCAGATCAGTCACATCGAGTCGGGGCGGTTCGGTATCAGCGAGGAACGGTTGCGCAGGATGGCCGAGTACTACGACTGCGACGACAGTCGACTCCTGGACGCGCTGGTCGAGATGGCGGCTCCTCGCTTCAACAACTGGTGGGACGACTACCGGGGTGTGATGCCACCTCAGGCACTCGACCTGGCCGAACTGGAGCAGAACGCGTCGTACGTCCGCTCGTTCGAGGTAGTGCACATCCCGGGAGTTCTCCAGACCGAGGACCACGTACGCGCGGCCTCGCTCTTCGCGGAACCGAACCTCCCGGAAAGCGAACGCGAGGCCCGCATCGCGTTCCGTATGCGCCGCCAGCAAGTCATCGATTCGGGTACCCCGTACGACGTGATCATCCATGAAGCAGCACTACGGATGCGCGTCGGCGGCTCCAAGGTTGCCCGCGCCCAGCTTGAGCATCTCCTTCGGGCATCCGAGAGGGAATCCGTCACCGTTCGGGTCATCCCGTTCGCGGCCGAGGGCTTCGCAGGGGCGGGTTTTGCCATGCAGTACGTTGGCGGGGTCGTCCCTCAACTCGACACCGTGCAGATCGACACGACGCACGGCGCCGAGTTCATCGACGCCACAGCAAGGCTGAATCGCTACCGAGCCCTCTTCGAAAGCAGCGACGGCGCTGCGCTGACGCAGGATGCTTCCCTTGACCTCATTCGTCGTATCACCCAGGCCCTGTGAAGGAACCCCGTGCCTGAAGCCCTCCAGTGGCAGAAGTCGTCGTTCTCCGGAGGAGCCGGCGACACCAACTGCCTGGAAATAGCCGCCACCACCCCCACCACCCTCCACCTCCGCGAGAGCGACACCCCCGCCACCGCCCTCACACCCGCCCCCACCGCCCTCCGCGCCCTGCTCACCGCGCTGAAACGGTGAGCAGGGCGGCCGCTGGGCCGACGGGTCAGTCCTGGTGGATCACGTTCGTGCCGGAGCCGCCGGACAGGGTGTCCCGGCCCGGGCCGCCGTACAGCTTGTCGTTGCCGCTGTTGCCGTAGAGCTTGTCGTTGCCGCTGTTGCCGTACAGGACGTCGTTGCCCTTGCCGCCGGTCAGGGTGTCGTCGTCGGATCCGCCGTAGAGCTTGTCGTTGCCGTCGTCGCCGGACAGGTACTGGGCGCCGTTGCCGCCGTGCAGCACGTCGTTGCCCTTGCCGCCCTGGATGATGTTGTCGCCGCCGCTCGCGTAGATCGTGTCGCTGCCGTCGCCGCCCCAGGCCAGGCCCTCCGCGCCCACCGTGATGGTGTCGTTGCCCGCGTCGCCCGAGACGTAGGCGCCGTCGAGGCGGCCGGAGTCGGTCAGCTTGTCGTTGCCGGCGCCCAGCGAGATCTCGGCGTAGAAGTAGATCTGGTCGGTGGAGTTCTTGTAGGCGACCGTGTCGTTGCCGTCGCCGAGGTTCATGACCAGGGCGGCGTACGGGTCCTGGCTGTCGACCAGGGTGACCGTGCAGGAGACCTTCGTGTGGTCCGCGCTGACGGGGTAGGAGCAGTCGTGGCCCGCGGTGATCGGGACGACGTCGTCGATCACATAGGTGATGCCCGACTTCTCCGCGGTGAGCGACGCGGTGACGGTGGCCTTGTTGGTCTGGCCGGCGGCGGCCTTGTAGGTGAGCTGCCAGTCGTTCTGGTTGACCGAGGCGGTGGCCGACGACGGCGCCGCGCCGGCGGTGCCGGCCAGGGTGAACGGCACGGCCAGGGCCGTGCCGAGGACCAGCGTCGCCGTCGAGACGGCGCGTATCACCCGGCGGCGGGCGGGACGAGAGCGCATTGCGAAACCTCCGAGAGGAACGTGCAGAATCTTTTTGCGACTTACGCAGCGTTCGACTCGGGACCGATGGGTCTGGTTGGGCAACTTCCTTGCGCGCACCGGAAGTTCAACTGTGGGACACCCCCCGGCCCGGTGGATTCCGGGGAGCGGTGGATTCCGGGGAGCGGTCAGTTCAGCGCGTGTCCGGTGGTCGCGTCCACGTGATCCGGCACCTCGTCATGGCGGTCGCCGACCGTGGACGTGCCGGTGGGCTCGATGACCAGGATCTCGGTGGGCACGGGCGCGTAGGGCTTGTGCTCGGTGCCGCGCGGGACGGTGAACACCGAACCCCGGGGCAGGACGACCGTGCGCTCGCCGGCCGCCTCCCGCAGGGCGATGCGCAGTTCGCCGCCCAGGACGAGGAAGAACTCGTCGGTGTCGTCGTGCACGTGCCAGACGTGCTCGCCCTCGACCTTCGCCACGCGTACGTCGTAGTCGTTGACGGTGGTGGCGATGCGGGGGCTCCACAGAGCGTCGAAGGAGGCGAGGGCGGAGGCGAGGGAGATGGGTTCGTTGCTCATGTCCGTCATCCTGGGCAATGGCCCGGCACCGGCACGAGTGCTAGAAATCGCATATGGCGCAAGGATCCTCTCAACCGGTGCGGCCCCACCGGGTCGCCGTGATCGTCGACGGGGGCACGAACCCGTTCGAGGTCGGTGTCGCCACCGAGCTGTTCGGGCTGCCGCGCCCCGAGCTGGGCCTGCCCCGGCCCCTGTACGAGGTGACCCTGTGCGCGCCGACGCCCGACGTGCGGATGAACCACGGCTTCTTCACGCTGACCGCGGTGCCCGGCCTGGAGGCGGTGGACGAGGCGGACACCCTGGTCGTGCCGGGCCGCCCGGACAACGTCGTGCCGCGCGGGCTCGACGTCCTGGACGCGATCCGGCGCACGCACGCGCGTGGCGCCCGTGTCGTCAGCTTCTGCACCGGCAGCTTCGCGCTCGCCGAGGCGGGACTGCTCGACGGCAGACGGGCCACCACCCACTGGCTGTGGGCCGACTCCTTCCGGACCCTGCACCCCAGGGTCCGGCTGGAGCCGGACGTGCTCTTCGTGGACGAGGGGGACGTACTGACCGCCGCCGGCAGCGCGGCCGCACTCGACCTGGGGCTGCACATCTGGCGCCGGGACCACGGCGCGGAGATCACCAACGCCGTCTCCCGGCGCCTCGTCTTCGCCGCCCACCGGGACGGGGGCCAGCGGCAGTTCGTCGAGCGGCCGGTGCCCGACGTGCCGGACGAGTCGCTCGGCCCGCTGCTGGCATGGGCGCAGGCACGGCTGGGCGAGCCGCTGACGGTGGCGGACCTGGCCGACCGCGCGGCCGTCTCCCCCGCCACGCTGCACCGCCGGTTCCGTGCCCAGCTGGGCACCACCCCGCTGGCCTGGCTGACGGGAGAGCGGGTCACGCTGGCCTGCCGGCTGATCGAACGGGGAGAGGAACGGCTGGACGTCGTCGCCGCGCGCAGTGGCCTGGGCACGGCGGCCAACCTGCGGGCGCGGCTGCGACGAGAGACGGGGCTGAGCCCGTCGGCGTACCGGAGGCGGTTCGGGCCGTGACCGTTTACTCGCCCCCTGACGGATGCGCGCGGACACGTCCGTGATGATCGTCCCGGACACGTCCGTGATGATCGTCCCGCACCGGGGAAGCGGTAACCGCATGAGATTCCTCGTACGCGACCGGCTCCTCGGCTTCGGTGACGACTACTGGATCGAGGACGAGCACGGCGACAAGGTGTTCCTCGTCGACGGCAAGGCGATGCGGCTGCGCGACACCTTCGAGCTGAAGGACACGCGCGGGCGGGTCCTCGTCGACATCCACCGCAGGATGTTCGCCCTGCGGGACACGATGGTCGTCGAGCGCGGCGGTGAGCCGCTGGCGACCATCCGGCGCAAGCGGCTCTCCCTGCTGCGCAACCACTACCGCGTGTCACTGGTGGACGGCACGGAACTGGATGTCAGCGGCAAGATCCTCGACCGCGAGTTCGCCGTCGAGTACGACGGCGAACTGCTCGCGGTGATCTCCCGACGGTGGCTGCACGTCCGGGAGACGTACGGCGTCGACGTCGTACGGGAGGACGCGGACCCGGCGCTGCTGATCGCGGTGGCGGTGTGTGTGATCCACCTGGCGGAGAAGGAGCGGGAGGAGGGCTGAGGCGAGCTGAGCAGGACCGGGGAGGACTGGGGAGGGCCGAGGAGGACCGGGGAGGACCGACGGCCGCCGTGTCCGGTCCGCCGAAGGATGTTAGAAAAGAGGCATGGCGGGAATCTTCGGCCGCCTGCGTTCGGTGCTGAGCGCGCGCACCGTCGCCCGGCAGGTGTTCGTCCTTCAGGCGGCGATCGTGATGCTCCTCGTCGTCGCCGCGGTCGTCGCCGTCGTACTCCAGGCCCGCGCCGACACCGAGCGCGAGGCCCGCAACCGTTCCCTCGCCGTGGCCCAGACCTTCGCTCACGCGCCGGGCACCGCGAAGGCGATGACCGGTCCGGACCCGTCCGCGGTGCTCCAGCCACGTGCCGAGGCGGCCCGCAAGGCATCCGGCGTCGATTTTGTCGTGGCCATGTCTACGGAAGGAATCCGCTACACCCACCCCGACCCCTCCCAGATCGGCAAGCACTACATCGGCACCATCGGCCCGGCCGCGAGGGGCGGGATCGTCCGGGAGACCTACACGGGCCCGCTGGGCCCCTCCGTACGCGCCGTCGTCCCCGTGAAGGACGCGCACGGCAAGGTCGTCGGTCTCGTCGCCGCCGGGGTCAGGCTCTCCGAGGTGAGCGGGGTCGTCGCGCACCAGTTGCCCTGGCTCATCGGCTCGGCGGCCGTGGCCCTCGCCATCGCCACCGCCGGCACCGCCCTGGTCAGCAGGCGGCTGCGGCACCAGACGCACGGCCTGGAGCCCGCCGAGATGACACGGATGTACGAACATCACGACGCCGTCCTGCACGCCGTACGGGAAGGCGTGCTGATCATGGACGGTGAGGGCAGGCTGGCGCTGGCCAACGACGAGGCGCGCCGACTGCTCGGGCTCGCTCCGGACGCGGAGGGATGCCCGGCCCTCGACCTCGACATCGGCCGCGACATGGCCCGGCTGTTCGCCTCCGGACGGGACGCCACCGACGAGGTCCACCTGGCGGGGGGACGGCTGCTGGCCGTCAGCCAGCGGTCGACCGACCGTGACGGCGGACCGCCGGGCAGCGTCGCGACCCTGCGGGACACCACCGAGCTGCAGGCCATCACCGGCAGGGCGGCCCAGGCGCAGGAGCGCCTGAGACTGCTCTACGACGCCGGGCTGGAGATCGGCACCGGACTCGACGTGACCCACACCGCGCAGGAACTGGCGGACGTCGCGGTGCCCCGGTTCGCGGACTTCGCCACCATCGACCTGGCGGCTCCCGTCCTGCGCGGCGGGGAGCCGCAGGAGGGCAACGGGGACATGCGCCGCGTCGCGTTCCGGGGCGTGCGGGAGGACAGCCCGCTCTACCGGCTCGGCGAAGTGATCCGCTTCGTCCCGGCCACCCCGCAGGCCTTCGGCTTCGGCAGCGGCGAGGCCGTACTGGAGGCGGACCTGTCCACCTTCTCCGGGTGGCAGGCGCAGGACCCGGAACGGGCACGGAAGATCGTCGCGTTCGGGATCCACTCGATGATCGCGGTCCCGGTGCGCGCCCGCGGCGTCATCATGGGCGTGGCCACCTTCTGGCGCTCCGGCTCGCGCGAACCCTTCGAACAGGACGACCTCTCCCTCGCCGAGGAGCTGGTGGCCCGCGCCGCCGTCAGCATCGACAACGCCCGCCGCTACACCCGCGAGCACAGCATGGCCGTCACGCTGCAGCGCAGCCTGCTGCCCCGGGCCCTGCCCGACCAGAGCGCCCTCGACGTGGCCTACGGCTATCTGCCCGCGCAGGCCTCGCAGGGCGGGGTCGGCGGGGACTGGTTCGACGTCATCCCGCTGCCCGGCGCCCGGGTGGCGCTCGTCGTGGGGGACGTCGTCGGCCACGGTCTGCACGCGGCCGCCACGATGGGCCGGCTGCGGACCGCCGTCCACAACTTCTCCTCCCTGGACGTCCCACCCGACGAGCTCCTGTGGCACCTGGACGAGCTGGTCACCCGTATCGACGAGGACGAGGCCGACGGCAGCGAGGGCCCGCCGGTCACCGGGGCCACCTGCCTGTACGCCGTCTACGACCCCGGCTCCGGGCTGTGCACCCTGTCCCGCGCGGGCCATCTGGAACCCGCCGTCGTCCACCCGGACGGGAGCGTGGAGATCCTCGACGTCCCCGGCGGGCCCCCGCTGGGCCTGGGCGGCCGCCTCCCCTTCGAGACGGCCGGGCTGATGCTTCCCGAGGGCAGCGCCCTGGTGCTGTACACGGACGGGCTGATCGAGGACCACGGCCGCGACATCGACGAGGGTCTTGAGCTGCTGCGGCGGACGCTGGCCGGGCCCGGCCGCACGCCGGAGGCGACCTGCCGGGCGGTGCTGGAGGCCCTGGTTCCCGAACGGCCCCGCGACGACGTCGCCCTGGTGGTCGCCCGTACCCGGATGCTCGCCGCCGACCGCATGGCGGTCTGGGACGTGCCGGACGACCCGTCGGCCGTCGGCCGCATCCGCGCGGCGGCCACCCGGACGCTGAACGAGTGGGGGCTGACGGAGGAGGCGTTCACGACCGAGCTGATCCTCAGCGAGCTGGTCACGAACGCCATCCGGCACGCCACCGCCCCCATCGGCGTCCGCCTGATCCGCGACCGCACCCTGATCTGCGAAGTGTCCGACGGCAGCAGCACCGCCCCGCACCTGCGCAGCGCGGCCGCGACGGACGAGGGTGGGCGGGGTCTGTTCCTGGTGTCCCAGTTCGCCGAGCGCTGGGGCACCCGTTACACGGCGGACGGCAAGGTCATCTGGACGGAACAGCCCCTGGAGCCCGAGATCTAGCCCGAGATCCCGGGCTGGATCCAGCTCAAGGTCTAGCCCGAGGTCTCCGAGACCTCCGGAGTTTCTGAGGTCTCCGGAGTCTCCGAGGTCCGGGCGATACGGCGCGGGGGCTCCAGCCCCAGCATCCGGTCCTTCAGCGCGGGGAACTGCTCCCGGGTCGCCGCCACCCTCCCGGCGTCGAACTCCACCGTGAGCACCTGCTCCCGCGGCCCCGCCTCCGCCAGCACCTCGCCCCACGGATCGACCACGATCGAGTGACCCGCCTGCGGAACCCGGGCGTGGGTCCCGGCCGTTCCACACGCGAGCACGAACGCCTGGTTCTCGACCGCCCGCGCCCGGGCCAGCAGCGTCCAGTGCGCGCGTCGGCGCTCGGGCCAGCCCGCCGGGATCACCAGGGTCTCGGCGCCGGCGTCGACCAGCCCGCGGAAGAGTTCGGGGAAACGGAGGTCGTAGCAGGTGGCCACGCCGAGGGTGGTCTCCGGCAGGCGGACCGTCACCAGTTCCCGGCCCGCGCCCATCAGCACGGCCTCGCCCTTGTCGAAGCCGAAGCGGTGGATCTTGCGATAGGCCGCGACCAGATCACCGGAGGGGGAGAAGACGAGGGACGTGTTGTAGAGGGGACCGTCAGGGTCCCGCTCCGGAATCGAACCCGCGTGCAGCCAGACGCCCGCGTCGCTCGCCGCCTTGACCATCGCCTCGTAGGTCGGGCCTTCGAGCGGCTCGGCCTCGCTCCCGAACGCCTCGTACGCGAAGGCGCCCGTCGTCCACAGCTCGGGCAGCACGACGAGATCGGAACCCGCCTGCTCCCGCACCAGAGAGGCAACTCGCCGCCTACGGGATTCGACCGATTCGCCCTCTTCTACGGCGATCTGGATCAGCGAGGCGCGCACACTACCACCGTCCTGGCATTCGAGCCGTCCATACGGGCCTACGATCGTCACACGAAAGCACTGCCGGGGTGCCTCACAGCAGCGTAACTTAGCGTCTCAAGACACCCGCCGAGTGCAGCCACCTCCCGCTGGCAACGCTGCCACCAACCGCCCGTGTACCGACCGCCGAGGGGTCCCGTTCCGTGAGTCTGCATCCCACCCTCCAGCCCTACGCCGACGCCTGGACCCACTCCATCGAAGCGATATCCGAGCTGGTGCAGCCGCTTGTCGAGGGCGAGTGGAACCGTCGGACCCCGTGCCCCGGGTGGTCGGTCCGTGACATCGTCTCGCACGTCATCGGCATGGACTGCGAGATGCTCGGCGACCCGCGCCCCATCCACTCCCTGCCGCGCGACCTGTACCACGTGACGAACGAGCACCAGCGCTACAACGAGATGCAGGTAGACGTCCGCCGCCACCACACGGCCCCGGAGATGACCTCCGAGCTGGAGTACACGGTCATCCGCCGCAACCGCCAGCTGCGCAACGAGACCCGCGACCCCGGCCACAAGGTGCGCGGCCCACTCGGCACGGAGATCACGCTCGGAGAGGCGATGTGCAACCGCGCGTTCGACGTGTGGGTCCACGAGCAGGACCTGCGCGCGGCCCTGGGTGTTCCGGGCAACCTCGACTCCCCCGGCGCGCACATCACCCGTGACGTGCTGCTCGCCGAGCTGCCCCGCGTCGTCGCCCAGGCGGCGGACGCCCCGCGCAGTTCGGCGGTCGTCTTCGACGTGTACGGGCCCATCGAGTTCCTGCGCACCATCCGCGTCGACATCCAGGGCCGCGGCACCCTGGAGACCGCGCCCGCCCTCGGCCCCGCCGCCTCCTTCACCCTGGACTGGGAGACCTACGTCCGCCTGGCCTGCGGCCGTGTGACACCGGAGGCCGTGGCCGAGCGGGTGAAGGCGGAGGGCGAGCCGGAGCTGACGGCGGCGATCCTGCGGAACTTCACGGTGACGCAGTAGGGGGGTCACCCCGTCGGCTCGGTCGGCTCGGGCGGCTCACGCGGGGACGTGCACCGTCTCCACCCGGCTGGCGACCAGCCGTTCCCGCTCCCGTCGCGCCGCCCGCCCGCGCAGCCGCAGGATCTGGCTGACACCCAGCGCCTGCAGGACGAACACCGCCGAGAACGCCACGGTGTAGTCGTCGCCGGTGGCGTCCAGCAGGACGCCGATCGCGAACAGGGTCGTCATCGAGGCGACGAAACCACCCATGTTGGTGATGCCGGACGCCGTGCCCTGTCGCTCGGGCGGGTTAGCGGGGCGGGCGAAGTCGAAGCCGAGCATGGACGCCGGGCCGCAGGCGCCGAGCACCGTGCACAGCACCACGAGGAGCCACATCGGCGCCCGGTCCGCGGGGTAGAAGAGGGTCACCGCCCACACGATGGCGGTGGCCGCGACCGTGCCGAGCGCCAGCGGCAGCCGCGCCGCGTGGTGCCGGGCGACGATCTGGCCGTACACCAGACCGACCACCATGTTGGAGAGAACGACCAGGGTCAGCAGTCCGCCCGCCGTGGCCCGGTCGAGGCCCTGGGCCTCGACCAGGAACGGCAGGCCCCACAGCAGCAGGAACACCATCGCCGGGAACTGCGTGGTGAAGTGCACCCACAGGCCGAGGCGTGTTCCCGGCTCCCGCCAGGACGCGACGATCTGCCTGCGCACATAGGCCGCGCCCTGGTGCGGGAACGGCTCCGGCTCGTAGCCCTCGGGATGGTCCTTCAGGAAGAGCAGGACGAGGACGAGGACGACCGCGCCCGCCAGCGCGCTGCCCGCGAACGCCGGGGTCCAGCCGATTCCGTGCAGCAGCCGGGACAGCAGCAGCGTGGAGACCAGGTTGCCCGCCATGCCGACCAGTCCGGCGAACTGCGCGACCAGCGGCCCGCGCCGCACCGGGAACCAGCGGGTGCCGAGGCGCAGCACGCTGATGAACGTCATCGCGTCACCGCACCCGAGCAGCGCGCGCGAGGCGAGCGCCGTGCCGTACGACGGCGAGAACGCGAAGCCCAGCTGACCCGCCGTGAACAGCACGGCCCCGATGCCCAGCACCTTCTTGGTGCCGAGCCGGTCGACCAGCAGGCCCACGGGTATCTGCATGCCCGCGTAGACCAGGAGCTGCAGGATCGAGAACGTGGACAGGGCCGAGGCACCCACATGGAAGCGGTCGGCCGCGTCGAGGCCGGCGACGCCCAGTGACGTACGGAAGATGACGGCGACGAAGTAGACCGAGACGCCGATGCCCCAGACGGCGACGGCACGGCGGCCGCCGGGAGGGTCTCCCGGAAGGGTGGCGCTCCTCATCGGACCTCACCCCGCGCGAGGTGCGAGAACCAGCTCACGTGCCGGTGCACGACCGCGACGGCCGCCTCCGCGTCGCCGGAGCGCAGGGCCTGGAGGATCTCCTCGTGCTCGGTGAGCGTCTTGGCGATCCGGTCGGGGTGGGAGTGCATGACGGCGACACCCATCCGCAACTGGCGGTCGCGGAGCTGGTCGTAGAGGCGGGAGAGGATCTCGTTGCCGCCGCTGCGCACGATCTCGGCGTGGAAGCAGCGGTCGGTGACCGCGGCCGCGGCCAGGTCCCCGGCGGCGGCCTGCTCCTTCTGCCGTGCGAGCAGCTCCTCAAGACGCTCGATCAGGCCCGGCCGTGCGGGTACGGCCTTGCGGGCCGCGTGCTCCTCCACCAGAAGCCGGGTCTCCACCACATCCGCGATCTCCTGCGCGGAGACGGGCAGCACCAGGGCGCCCTTCTTCGGGTAGAGCTTGATCAGGCCTTCCACCTCCAGCCGCAGCAGCGCCTCGCGCACCGGGGTGCGCGAGACCCCGACGGCCTCGGCCAGCTCGCCCTCGGTGAGGAGAGCGCCGCCCTGGTAACGGCGGTCCAGAACACCCTGTTTGACATGGGAGTAGACGCGGTCGGCGGCGGGGGGCTGCTTGACGGCCATGCTCATGCCCACATGATAGATACAACACGTACGCATGGGGGTGGCGGTCCACCATGCGGACGGACTGAAAATATCCCTCAGGAACAGCACAACCTTCTGTGCTACTTACGTGTCACACACGTGCGGCCCTACTCCCCCTGCCACCGCAACTCGGCCGCACCGTAGGGGCATTCGACACTATTCGGGGTATTTGACTTGATTACCGGCATTAAGGGCATCCGTCTCCGCAGGGCCGCAGCCGTCGCCGTGACGTCCGGCGCGCTGCTCGCCACCGGCGCCCTCACCGCGGCACCCGCGCAGGCCGTCACCACGCCCTCGATCGTGGCCAAGGGCGGCTACCTGATGAACAACGCGAACAGCACGACGTTGTTCAAGAAGGCGGCGGACACGCAGCTTCCCACCGGCTCGACCACGAAGATCATGACCGCGAAGGTCGTGCTCGCCCAGTCGAACCTCAACCTCGACGCCAAGGTCACGATCCAGAAGGCCTACAGCGACTACGTCGTCGCCAACAACGCCTCCCAGGCCCACCTGATCGTCGGCGACAAGGTCACCGTCCGTCAGCTGCTGTACGGCCTGATGCTGCCGTCCGGCTGCGACGCCGCCTACGCGCTCGCCGACAAGTACGGCTCGGGCACGACGCGGGCCGCGCGCGTGAAGTCGTTCATCGGCAAGATGAACACCACCGCCAAGAACCTCGGCATGACGAACACGCACTTCGACTCGTTCGACGGCATCGGCAACGGCAACAACTACTCGACGCCGCGCGACCTGACGAAGCTCGCCAGCAACGCGATGAAGAGCTCCACGTTCCGCACGGTCGTGAAGACGAAGTCGTACACGGCGAAGACCGTCACCAAGACGGGCAGCATCCGCACGATGTCGCCGTGGACCAACACCAACGGCCTGCTCAGCAGCTACAGCGGCACCATCGGCGTGAAGACCGGCTCCGGCCCCGAGGCCCACTACTGCCTCGTCTTCGCCGCCACCCGCAACGGCAAGACGGTCATCGGCACGGTCCTCGCCTCCACCTCCATCGCCCAGCGCGAGGCGGACGCGAAGAAGCTCCTGAACTACGGCTTCGCCAAGCTCGGCTGACAGCCACCCAGCACCACGGGCCCGTCGCGGATCGCGGCGGGCCCGTTGCGCATTCCGGAGGGCGTGCGTGGTCGCGAGGCTTCCTCAGGTGAGCTGGTCGTAGGTCTTGAAGGTGTAGGAGGCGTCGTACGACAGCAGGTTCCCGTCGGCCGCCGGCAGCCCGAGCCGTCGGTTGAGGGACGGGGTGAGCGGCCCGCAGTGCTCGGCGGCCGGAGCGGCGAAGGTGTCGTCGTACGCCGAGAACTCGATCACCGGCGGATCCTGGGAGACCCACTTGGAGGGACCCGAGCGCTTCATCTGGAAGTCGACGGGTTCGCCGGCTCCGATGGTGCAGCCGTGCGGCAGCAGCGGGCTCACGAGCCGGAAGCGGAGGCTGAACTTCCCGGTGTAGAAGTCGGACCGGCCCCCGTACTCCGGCTGTATCGCCATCCCCAGGACCGGCGCGTGATCGCCCGCGGGGGTGCCGGTCAGCCCTCCCGGCACGGCGGTCGGCTCACTGTGCATCGCTCCCCACACCTGCCCGTCGCTGCCGTCCGGCAGGGGACCCTCGGCGTGCGTCATGGTGATCCGGGCGAAGTTCACGGTGACCTTGCCGATGGTCAACCGCGTTGCGGCGGTGTGCACTTCGCATCTCCAACGGGCCGGGTCGACACCGTCGGGCAGCGTGGGACAGTCACTGAAATCGGTCGCGGACACGGTGGCGGCGCGGGGAGCGGAGTAGGCGACACCCGGCGCGCACACCGCTGCGGCACCGGCGAGGACCGCGGCGCCCGCGACGGCGGCGACACGGCGAACGGCAACGGAAGCGTGCCTGGAAGCAACGGATTTCGTCATGGCACCAGCCTTCCGCCGGCGTCACTCGGCCACCATCCGTGACATCCCCGGCACGACCCGGAGCTACCCCTGATACGCCGTCCGGGTCCGGGCAGTCGGTCCGGGCCGAGGCCGCCGACAAAAGAGAGGGGACGGCCGCAAGCCTGTGCTGCGGCCGTCCCCTTCACTTCTTCGTGCTACCCGCCCAGGGGCCCTCAGGCCCAGGTGATCAGCCGCTTCGGCTGCTCCAGGATCGCCGCCACGTCCGCCAGCACCTTGGAGCCCAGCTCGCCGTCCACCAGGCGGTGGTCGAAGCTCAGCGCCAGGGTCGTGACCTGGCGGGGCTTCACCTTGCCCTTGTGGACCCACGGCTGGAGCTTGATCGCTCCGATCGCGAGGATCGCGGACTCGCCGGGGTTGAGGATCGGGGTGCCGGTGTCGACGCCGAAGACGCCGACGTTGGTGATGGTGACCGTGCCGCCCTGCATGGCGGCCGGGGAGGTCTTGCCGTCCCGTGCCGTGGACACCAGCTCGCCGAGTGCCTCCGCCAGCTGCGGGAGCGCCTTGGCGTGCGCGTCCTTGATGTTCGGGACGATCAGGCCGCGCGGGGTGGCCGCGGCGATGCCCAGGTTGACGTAGTGCTTGAGCACGATCTCCTGGTTCGCCTCGTCCCAGGACGCGTTGATGTCCGGGTTGCGCCTGATGGCGACCAGCAGGGCCTTGGCGATCAGCAGCAGCGGATTGACCCGCAGGCCCTGGAACTCCTTGTCCTGCTTGAGCTCCTCGACCAGCTTCATGGTGCGCGTCACGTCCACCGTCACGAACTCCGTGACGTGCGGTGCCGTGAACGCCGAGCCGACCATGGCCTGGGCGGTCATCTTGCGGACGCCCTTGACCGGGATCCGGGTCTCGCGCGCGCCGTCGTAGGTCACCATCGGCGCCGGAGGCGTCACGGCAGCGGGTGCGGCCGGTGCCGGCTCGGGAACCGGGGGCGCGACCGGCGTGGGCGCGACCGCCGCGTGCACGTCCTCGCGCGTGATGATGCCGTCCGGGCCGGACGGGATCACCGTGGCCAGGTCGACGCCGAGGTCCTTCGCCAGCTTGCGCACCGGGGGCTTGGCCAGCGGGCGCTGCTGGGCGGCGGCGCCGTGGCCGTGGCCGTTCAGCTCGGTCTGGATCGCCGACGCCGCCTCCGGGGCCGCGGTCCCGGCGCCCTTGCGGGGGCGGCGCTTGGTGGAGGAGACGGCGACGCCGTACCCGACCAGCACCGGCTGGCGGCCCTGTGGCTTCGGCTCCTCCTCGGGCAGCTCGGCCGGCTCGGGAGCCGGTGCCGGCGCCGGCGCCTCGGCGGGAGCCCCGCCGGCCACGTCCACCGCGATGATCGCCGTGCCCACGTCCACCGTGGTGCCTTCGGGGAAGCGCAGCTCACGGACCACGCCGTCGTAGGGGATGGGGAGTTCGACGGCCGCCTTCGCGGTCTCGACCTCGCACACCACCTGGCCGTCGGTCACCGTGTCGCCCGGCTGTACGTACCACTTGAGGATCTCGGCCTCGGTGAGCCCCTCGCCCACGTCGGGCATCTTGAACTCGCGCACGGATGCTTCCGTCATCGTCGTCACGACCCTCTCCTCAGTACGCCAGGGCACGGTCGACGGCGTCGAGCACCCGGTCCAGGTCCGGGAGGTAGGACTCCTCCAGACGCGCCGGCGGATACGGGGCGTGGTAGCCGCCCACCCGGAGCACCGGGGCCTCCAGGTGGTAGAAGCAGCGCTCCGTGATCCGGGCGGCGATCTCCGCGCCCGAGCCGAAGAACACCGGCGCCTCGTGGACCACGACCATGCGGCGGGTCTTCTCCACCGAGGCCTGGACGGTGTCGAAGTCGAGCGGGGAGACCGAACGCAGGTCCAGGACCTCCAGGGACTTGCCCTCCTCGGCGGCCGCGGCGGCGGCCTCCTGGCAGAGCTTGACCATCGGGCCGTAGGCGGCGAGGGTCAGGTCGGTGCCCTCACGGACCACACGCGCCTTGTGCAGCGGGCCCGGGATGGCCTCCGTGTTGACCTCGGCCTTGTCCCAGTAGCGCCGCTTGGGCTCGAAGTAGATCACCGGGTCGTCGCTCTGGATGGCCTGCTGCATCATCCAGTACGCGTCCGACGCGTTGGAGGGGCTGACGATCTTCAGGCCCGCCACGTGCGCGAACAGGGCCTCGGGGGACTCGGAGTGGTGCTCGACCGCGCCGATGCCGCCGCCGTAGGGGATGCGGATGACGACGGGCATCTTGACCTTGCCCAGGGAGCGGGCGTGCATCTTCGCGAGCTGCGTGACGATCTGGTCGTACGCGGGGAAGACGAAGCCGTCGAACTGGATCTCCACCACCGGGCGGTAGCCGCGCAGGGCCAGGCCGATCGCCGTGCCGACGATGCCGGACTCGGCCAGCGGGGTGTCGATGACCCGGCTCTCGCCGAAGTCCTTCTGCAGACCGTCCGTCACACGGAAGACACCGCCGAGCTTGCCGACGTCCTCACCCATGACGAGGACCTTCGGGTCGGACTCCAGTGCCTTGCGCAGGGACTCGTTGATCGCCTTGGCGAGCGCCATCTTCTCGGCCATGTCACTTGCCCCCTTCTGCGTCCGCGAACGACGCCTGGTAGGCGGCGAACTGGGCTCGCTCCTCGTCGACGAGCGCATGCCCGTCCGCGTACACGTTCTCGAAGATGGCGAAGTCGTCCGGGTCCGGCATGGCTCGCACCACTTCGCGCACTCGTTTGCCCAACGCCTCGCTCTCCGATTCGAGTTCCGCGAAGAATCCCTCGTCCGCGTGGTTTGCGGTCTCCAGGAACCGGCGCAGGCGCAGGATCGGGTCCTTCGCCTCCCAGGAGGCCCGCTCGTCGTCGTGCCGGTAGCGGGTGGGGTCGTCGGAGGTGGTGTGGGCGCCCATGCGGTACGTGTACGCCTCGATCAGCGTCGGGCCCTCACCGGTGCGGGCGCGCTCCAGCGCCCACCGGGTGACCGCGAGGCAGGCCAGCACGTCGTTGCCGTCCACCCGCACGCCGGGGAAGCCGAAGCCCTGGGCGCGCTGGTAGAGCGGCACACGGGTCTGCTTCTCGGTCGGCTCGGAGATCGCCCACTGGTTGTTCTGGCAGAAGAACACCACGGGGGCGTTGTAGACCGCGGCGAAGTTGAAGGCCTCGGACACGTCGCCCTGGCTGGAGGCACCGTCGCCGAAGTAGGCGATGACCGCGGAGTCCGCGCCGTCCTTGGCCACGCCCATCGCGTAGCCCGTGGCGTGCAGCGCCTGGGAGCCGATGACGATCGTGTAGAGGTGGAAGTTGTTGCTGTTCGGGTCCCAGCCGCCGTTGTTCACACCCCTGAACATGCCGAGCAGGTTGGTCGGGTCGACCCCGCGGCACCAGGCGACGCCGTGCTCGCGGTAGGTCGGGAAGACGTAGTCGTCGCCGCGGGTGGCCCGGCCGGAGCCGATCTGGGCGGCCTCCTGGCCGAGGAGCGAGGCCCACAGGCCCAGCTCGCCCTGCCGCTGCAGCGAGGTGGCCTCGGCGTCGAAGCGGCGGGTGAGCACCATGTCGCGGTACAGGCCGCGCAGCTCGTCCGGGGTGATGCCGGCGACGTACCCGTCGTACTCGGCGTTCTTCACCCGCTTGCCTTCCGGCGTCAGCAGCTGCACGAGCTCGGGGTCGGCGCTCTGCTTTGCGGTGGTGCGGGTGGTGCGCTTGGTGCCGGTGGTGCCGGCCTTCCCTGCGGCGCTGCGTCGCGGCTTGCTCGCGGCACTGCTGTCCACGGTCACGTGTGCTCCTCCGTCGGTCCGGCCCCCGGGGTTGCCGGTGGGCCAGTGCGGCTCACCTGTTCCGAAACCCGTGCACGGGGTGGGTGCCGCTCGGCCGGGAACAGGCGTGACAGGTGCCCCGGCGAGCGCCCTGCAAACGCCACGTTACCCAGTGCTTCACATTTCTGTGAAACCCCACCTGACCTGCGTTTTTGCTTGGATTTCCAAGTAAATCGGCGCGGACTGGAAGGTCGCTGGTCACAGCCTTGCAGGAGGCCGGAGCAACGGCACGTTATCCCGCGCACCCCGGCCACGGGAAGAGTTCACGTCCGAAACCGACCCGCCACTGAAAGAAGGAAATATCGCTGTATTTCATGCAAACGACAGAGTCGACGCCACTTCGGGCACTGACCGTGAACGAAAGCGACTGCCTGTGATAACGCCCAGCTCACCGGCCTCGCGGGTGCCCTAACATCTGGCGCGTGCCGCGCTCATGTGTACCACCCCCTGTACCCCATGCGCCCCCTCTGGGCGCCTTGCTCCGCCTGTATGCCGCCGGTTCCGCCCTCACCTGCGAGCCCGTCGAGCAGGGGCTGCTCAATCGGGGTTACCGCCTGTGCACCACCCGCGGCCGCTACTTCCTCAAGCACCACTTCGACCCCGACACCGCCGACCCGGCCGCGATCGAACGCCGGCATCGCGCCACCCAGCGCCTGGCCGACCTGGGCGTCCCGGTCGCCCCGCCGCTCCCCGGCCGCGACGGACGCACCGTCGCCGTCGTCGGCGGCCACGCCTACGCCCTGCACCCCTGGATCGACGGCAGACACCGCCACGGCGGCCAGCTCACGCAGGGCCAGTGCGTACGGCTCGGAGCGCTCCTGGGTGCCGTGCACGCCGCCCTGGAGCGCGTGATGCCACCCAAGGGGCGCACGCGCCCGGCAACGAGCCCCCACCCCGTGAAGAGCGCCGACCCCGCCGACACCTTCGCCCTCATCGACGACCTGCTCGCCCACGTCAGCCGCCACCGCCCCTCCGACGCCTTCGACGAACTGGCCCGGCACCGTCTGCTGGAACGCCGCGCGCTCCTCGAACAGCACGCGGACCGGCGCCCCCCGCGCGGCGGTTCGGTGGGCTGGGTGCACGGGGACTTCCACCCCTTCAATCTGCTCTACAAGGGAGACGCGCCCGCCGCGATCGTGGACTGGGACCGGCTCGGAGTGCAGCCCCGCGCCGAGGAGGCCGTACGCGCCGCCGCGATCTTCTTCGTACGGCCCGCCGGTGCCCTCGACCTGCCGAAGGTGCGGGCGTACGCGCGCGCGTACCGGCGCGCCGCCGGAGCCACGCCCTCCGAACTCGCGGCGGCCGTGCACCGCGTGTGGTGGGAACGGCTCAACGACTTCTGGATGCTGCGCTGGCACTACGAGCGCGGCGACACCCGCGCCGACCCCCAGTTCCCGGCCGCCTCCGCGCTCGCGGTGTGGTGGACACGGGAGTACGACGCCGTATGCGACGCGTTCGTGGAATGACAGGGCCCACAACGCGACGCGCGCGTGGAGCCCGGACCGGCTCGCACGCGCGCGTGGGTGTCGTCTTCAGAGGGACGGCGTCGGGAACGACGTCCTTCAAGGAGCGCCCTGGTCACCGCCGTTCGCCGTGCCCGGGTCCGTTCCGCCCGTCGGGTCCGTCGCCGGGTCCGAGGACTCCGGCTGCGACGTGGTCCCCGGATCCGTCGGCTCCTCGGAGGTCGCCGGGTCCGTCGGCTCATCGGTCGGCTCGCTGCTGACCGTGTCGGACGGTGTGTACGACGGCGTGTACGAGGGCGTGTAGTCGGTGCCGGTGCCCGTGTCCGAAGTGTCGTCCGTGGCCGGGTCCGTGGCCTCGTCCGTCGTATCGTCGGACGGGCTCTCCGAGGCCGTCTCCGCCTTCTTGCTGTGCGAGCTGGTCGGGGTCGGCTTGTCGCTCGAACCGGTGCTGCCGTTAACGGTGTGGCGCATCGCCCACGCCACGCCCGCCGTGATGGCGATCACCGCGAGGACGGCGAGGATCCACAACTTGCCCCGGCCGCTGCCCCTGTTGCCGTACCCCTCGAAGCCTCCGTCGTCGCCGCTGCCGTACCCGGCGGGCAGGATCGGCTGCGGGATCTGGGCGGTTCCGGCACCGAAGTCGCCGGGGTGCTGCATCGCGGTCGTGCCGCCGAAGCCGCCCGCCGGGGTGTGCCGGCCGTCGTGCATCTCCACGGGCCCGGTGTTCCAGGTGCCCGTGTGGCCGCCCATGTCGTACAGCATCTGCAGGCCGTACTGGACCAGGCCGCGCATCTCCTCGGCCGTCTGGAAGCGGTCGTCCGGATCCTTGGCGAGCGAGCGCATGACCAGGCCGTCGAGCTCCGGCGGCGAGCTGTCCGAGTTCTGCGACGGCGGAACGGGCATGTCCTGGACGTGCTGATACACCACCGACAGCGGGGTCTCACCGGTGAACGGAGGCCGCAGGGCGAGGAGTTCGTAGAGCAGGCAGCCCGTCGCGTACAGGTCGGAACGGTAGTCGACGGCCTTGCCGAGCGCCTGCTCCGGCGACAGGTACTGGGGCGTGCCCATGACCATGCCGGTCTGCGTCATCGTCGTGGACGCGCCGTGCAGCGCGCGGGCGATGCCGAAGTCCATCACCTTGACGGCACCGTTGTTGGTGATGATGACGTTGGCCGGCTTGATGTCGCGGTGCACGATGCCGTGCTGGTGCGAGTAGGCCAGCGCCTCCAGGACACCGGAGACGATGATCAGGGCCTGCTCGGGGCCCGGCGCCTCGGCGTTGATCAGCAGATCGCGAATGGTGCGGCCCTCGACCAGCTCCATCACGATGTACGGCACCGACTGGCCGCCCACGACGTCCTCGCCGGAGTCGTACACGGCGACGATCGCGTGGTGGTTGAGGCCGGCCACCGACTGGGCCTCGCGCGTGAAGCGGGCCTTGGAGGTCGGGTCCTCGGCGAGGTCGGCGCGCAGCAGCTTGACCGCGACCGTGCGTCCGAGGCGCACGTCCTCGGCCGCGAACACCTCGGCCATGCCACCCCGGCCGAGCCGGTGGGTCAGCCGGTACCGCCCGTCGCCGACGAGCCCTCCGTTGCCCCACATCTCCGGCGCGTCTGACATGCCGCCGCCAGTCGCCTCGGGGTCGGACGGGCCCTGGGCGCTGTGCGTCTGTGCCATCGGTCCTCGCCGTCGTTTCTGCCCGCGGTGCGCGCGGTGTTGTTACGGTCTCCGACGGCCACGCTACAGCCTCCGCGCAAGCCTCCGGTCCGAGACGGGCACCGCGACCGGCCCGAGCCTGACCGGTCATGAAACCCGTAGCACGCGCTGTCGTGCAAATTCTGTGCAGTGGTCGTACGGCCGCTGTAACGCTTCCGCGACGCTTCCTTCGCGTACGGTCACGGAACGGGCACCGCGCTTGACGTGTCAGTGCCCTGGGGCAGACTTGGCCGGGAATGACGCATTCGATCAACGACGGCCGGTCAACGAGCGCTCACCTGACGGCCTAGTGGGGGACGGGGAACGATGAGCCAGGACGGCGCACAGGGCCGGTATACGGGGCGGTCGCTCGCCGGCGGCCGCTACCAGCTGCGCGACTTGCTCGGCGAGGGCGGCATGGCCTCGGTGCACCTGGCCCACGACGCGGTGCTCGACCGCCACGTCGCGATCAAGACCCTGCACACGGAACTGGGCCGGGAACAGGCTTTCCGTGAGCGGTTCCGCCGCGAGGCCCAGGCCGTGGCGAAGCTCACTCACACCAACATCGTCTCCGTCTTCGACACCGGCGAGGACACGCTGTCCGACGGCGGCTCCGCCGCGGGCGACGGGATGCCCACCCCGTACATCGTCATGGAGTACGTCGAGGGCCGCCCGCTGGGCTCGGTCCTCGAGGAGGACATCCGGCGGCAGGGCGCCATGCCCGTCGACAAGGCACTGAAGATCACCGCGGACGTGCTGGCAGCGCTGGAGGTCAGCCACGAGATGGGGCTGGTCCACCGCGACATCAAGCCCGGCAACGTGATGATGACCAAGCGCGGCGTCGTCAAGGTCATGGACTTCGGCATCGCCCGTGCCATGCAGTCCGGTGTCACCTCGATGACGCAGACCGGCATGGTCGTCGGCACCCCTCAGTACCTCTCGCCCGAGCAGGCCCTCGGCCGGGGCGTGGACGCCCGCTCCGACCTGTACTCGGTCGGCATCATGCTGTTCCAGCTGGTCACCGGGCGGCTGCCGTTCGACGCGGACTCCCCGCTCGCCATCGCGTACGCGCATGTGCAGGAGGAGCCGGTGGCTCCTTCGTCGATCAACCGTTCGCTCCCTCCGGCCGTGGACGCGCTGGTCGCCCGCGCGCTGAAGAAGAACCCGAACGAGCGCTTCCCGTCCGCCGAGTCCATGCGCGACGAGTGCCTGCGCGTCGCCGCGTCCGTCCAGGCGGCCCCGCCGAGCATCGTGCCGGGCACCCCGGCGCAGAGCGGCGCGGGCGTCGGCGCCGCGGTGTTCCCGCCGGTCGACGGGGCCGCGCCGGCGCCCGCCGGGCCCGTGCAGACGCCGTACCAGCCGGCCCCGAACCCGAACCCGTACGGCACCCCAGTGCCCCCGACGCCCGCCCCGGCCTACGGCTACCCGCAGCAGGGCGGCTACCAGACCCCTCCGGTCGGGTACGGGCAGCAGGCGCCGTCGACCCCGCCGTACACCATCTCGCCCCAGACCTCGGTCCCGTCCACGGGCGGAGGCGGCGGCAGGGGCAACAAGCCGGTGATCATCGGCTCGATCACGGTGTCCCTGCTCGCGGTCGCCGGCCTGATCGTCGCGCTGACCCTCAACATGGGCAGCGACGACGACGTCAAGGGCGGCGGAAGCAGCGCGAGCACCTCGGCCGCCGCGCACGCGGAGGGCTACCGCGGGCCGGACACGTCGAAGACGATCGAGACCACCGAGTGCACCGAGCCGTCGGAGTCGTACGACGACCCGGACAAGATCCAGCTCCCTGACTTCCGCTTCAAGTACATCAAGTCGGTCAAGGCCTGCGCGCAGGCCGCCGGCTGGACCGTGAAGACCGTGCCGGTCGACGAGAACACGTACGGCCAGGGCGCGGTCACCAACCAGCTCCCCGCCGCCGGCTCGGACGTCGACCCGAAGGACGTCGAGATCCAGCTCTTCGTCTCGTCGGGCAACCCGCCGACCGGCTGAGCCCGGACACGCGCGTGGGAAAGGGCCCGGCAGCCTGTTGCCGGGCCCTTTCGTCATGACTGACGGTCGCCGGGGGACCTACAGGTAAGGCCCGCCGGTGCGGCCGCTCGCGCGCGGCTCGTCACCGTCGTGGCCCATGCCCGGCGGCAGGGCACGGCGCATCTGCTCCAGCTGCGCCCTCGCCGCCATCTGCTGGGCGAAAAGCGTCGTCTGGATCCCGTGGAACAGACCCTCCAGCCAGCCGACCAGCTGGGCCTGCGCGATGCGCAGCTCGGAATCGCTCGGCGTCACCCCGTCCGTGAACGGCAGGGAGAGCCGCTCCAGCTCCTCGACGAGTTCCGGGGCCAGCCCGTCCTCCAGCTCCTTCACCGAGCTACGGTGGATCTCCTTGAGCCGGGCCCGGCTGGCCTCGTCCAGAGGAGCGGCACGCACCTCCTCCAGGAGCTGCTTGATCATGCTGCCGATCCGCATGACCTTGGCAGGCTGCTCCACCTGATCCGTCACCGGCGTCTCGCGGGAGTCCTCGTCTCCTACGCCACCGAGCGCCATCCCGTCCTGGCCCAAGACCAGGATCTGGGGGTTCTCCGGCGACCTTTCGCTCCTCGGCATCTCCATGCCGCCATTCTCTCGCACCCGTACACCTCATCACCGTGGTGCCCCCCATGGAGCCTGATCCACCGTTTAGACCCGTCGGCCGAATCCGGAATGCCGGGACGATCCGCAAATGTGAGGCTTATTTCCGTCGGTTTTCCGTCGGTCTTGGCGACTGTGCTCCGGGAGGTCACCGCCGTGGCTCCATGGCTGCGTCTCACGCTCCGCGCTGCGGGACTGCCACTCGTCCTGGGTGTGGTCGCCGTGCCGTGCGGCGCCGGGCCTTCGTACGGCGCCGAGGCCGCGCCGTCGGGCTCGCGCGCCCCCTCCTCTTCTCTCTCTGCCTCTGCCGCGGCCTCTGCCCCGGCCTCTGCCTCGGCTGCCGACTCCGGCAGCTCCGGCTCCGCCTCCCCCTCTTCCTCTCCCTCCTCCTCCGACTCTGCCTCGGCCTCGGCCTCGGTCTCGGCCGATCCGTCCCGGGCCGGGAGCCGGGCCGGTGAGGGGCGGGTGCGGCCGGGGCGGCCGGAGGGCCCCGCGGCGGAGGTCGAGGGCGATGACACCGCGTCCGGGGAAGAGGCGGATCCCGACGAGAGCGGCGTGGAGAGCGCCCTTGAGACCCTGGCCTCGACACCCTCCGAATCGCCCCAGCAGGCCGCGGTGGTCCCCTCCGTGCCACCGCTGCGGCCCGCCGGGCAGGCCGGCTCCGACACCGCCGGCGCCCCCGCCGAGCCCGTCCTGCAGATCCTGCCGCTGGGCACCGGCCTGGTCCTCATCGGGCTGGGGCTGGGGCTGGCGTTCGTCGCCCTACGGGTACGGAGGGGCTGAGGCCCGCCACCCGGGCCGCTACGGCGCGACCAGGAGCACCTTGCCGACGTGGCCGCTCGCCTCCACCACCCGGTGGGCCTCGGCGGCCTCCGGCATCGGCAGCTCACGGTCGACGACCGGGCGAATGTGACCGGCGGCGATCAGGGGCCACACATGCTCGTGTACGGCCGCGACGATGGCCGCCTTCTCGGCGAGCGGGCGGGCACGCAGCGAGGTCGCGCTGACGGCGGCCCGCTTGGTGAGGAGCGCGCCGATGTTCAGCTCGCCCTTGGCACCGCCCTGCAGGCCGATGATCGCGAGACGGCCGTTGACGGCGAGGGTCTGGACGTTGCGGTCCAGGTATGCGGCGCCCATGTTGTCGAGGATGACGTCGGCACCCGCACCGTCCGTGGCCTTGCCGACCTCGGCGACGAAGTCCTGCTCCTTGTAGTTGATCAGGATGTCGGCACCCAGCTGGGCGCAGTGGTCCAGCTTCTCCTTGGTGCCGGCCGTGACCACGACCTTCGCACCGACCGCCTTGGCGAGCTGGATCGCCATCGTGCCGATGCCGCTGGATCCGCCGTGCACGAGCAGCGTCTCGCCGGGGCGCAGGTGGGACACCATGAAGACGTTCGACCAGACCGTGCAGACCACCTCGGGCAGCGCGGCGGCCTGCTTGAGGTCGACACCCTCGGGAATCGGCAGCAGCTGCCCGGCGGGGACGACGACCTTCTCGGCATAGCCGCCGCCCGCGAGCAGCGCGCACACCTCGTCGCCGACGGCCCAGCCGGAGACCCCGGGACCGAGCGCGGCGATCCTGCCGGAGCACTCCAGTCCGGGGTACGGGGACGCGCCCGGCGGCGGATTGTAGAAGCCCTGGCGTTGCAGGATGTCGGCCCGGTTGACGGCGCTGGCCACCACCTCGACCAGCACCTCGCCCGCGCCCGGCACCGGATCGGGGACCTCGTCCCACACCAGCGCCTCGGGCCCACCAGGTTCGGGAATCGTGATCGCATGCATGACAGCGACGCTACCCTCCGCCGGTGCGGCCTCCGGGCAAGGCCATGGCGTCAGGGACCGGAAGTTTCACGTGAAACACACCCCGATCCCGGCGGTCGCCCACGGAAGATCGATGAGTTCCGTCTCCTGCCCCTGCTGGGTGCCGCCCGGCGGTACGACCGCGAGCGCGTCGGCGGCGGCGACACCACGCAGCATCGCCGGGCCGTTGTAGTGCAGCGGCACGGCACCGTCACCGCGCAGCACCACGGGGATGAGCCGGGTGTCGTACGGATGCCCGTGCACCGTCTCCCGCAGGGGCAGCGCGTACGGCTCGGGGGCCGGGTGCGCGGCGAGGGTCCGCAGCAGCGGTTCGGCGAGCGTGAGCAGGCCGGAGACGGCCGCGAGGGGGTTTCCGGGCAGGCCGACGAGGTGCTGGTTCTCCTTGGTGCGGGCCAGCAGCATGGGATGACCGGGGCGTACTTTGACGCCGTCGACGAGGAGTTCGGCTCCGATGCGTCGCAGGGTGGGGTGGACGTGGTCGACGGGACCGGCCGCGGTGCCCCCGGTGGTGATGATGAGGTCGGCGTCGGACGAGGTGACGGCCCGGTGCAGGGCCTCGGCGTCGTCGCCGAGTCGGCGCACCCCGGTGACCTCCGCGCCGAGCGCGCGCAGCCAGGGCGGCAGCATCGGGCCGAGCGCGTCACGGATGAGCCCCTCGCGCGGGCGCCCTTCGGTGAGCAGCTCGTCGCCCAGGACCAGGATGTCGGCGCGGGGGCGGGGGACCGTGGTGACGCTGTCGTATCCGGCGGCCGCGGCCAGCCCCAGCACGGCCGGAGTGACGAGGGTGCCGACGGGCAGCAGCTGGTCGCCCGTGCGGCACTCCTGGCCGCGGGGGCGGATGTCCTGGCCGTGGCCGACTTCCCCGGTGGGGTGCAGGCGGCCCTTGTCGTCCATGCGGCCGTGCTCGCTGCGCAGGACGGCTGTCGTGTCGGGCGGGATACGGGCGCCGGTCGCGATCCGTACCGCTTCCCCGTCCGACAGCGGCTCCGGCTGGGCCTGGCCGGCCAGGACGCCCTCGGCCCGTACGGCCCAGGGACCGGGCCCGGCGACCGCCCACCCGTCCATCGCGGACGTGTCGAAGGAGGGGAGGTCGGTGAGCGCGTCGAGGGGGGCGGCCAGGACCAGGCCGAGGGCGTCGCCGAGCGGCACCGGGACGGGGGTACGGCGGGCGCCGGAGCGGGCGGCACGGGCGGCGATCTCGCGGGCCCGGGGCCAGGGGGTGGCCTTGTGGTGGCGGTCGTCGGAGGCGGGCCCGGGCACGTGGCCGCCCGGGGCGGGGCCACGATCTGGCCTGGGCTCCCTCACGAGGGCGAGCGCCTCCTCGAGATCGAGGTCGTCGGCGTCCTGGGCGTGCGCGCCGATCCTGCTGCCGCGGGCGGTCATCCGGCGTCCGGCCCCGGGTCGGGCTGCGGGGAGCTGTTCTCTTCCTCCCAGCGCAGCGCCAGTGCCACCGCCTTGCGGGCGGCCTCGGCGACCGCCTCGGGGCCGCCCTTGCCCTGCGCAGCCGCGTAGCCGACGAGGAAGGTGGTCAGCGGGGCCGCGGGGCGGGCCACGCCATGGGCGGCGTCACGTGCGAGGTCGAGCAGGACGCCGGTGTCGACGTCCAGGTCGATGCCCAGCTCGTCCTTGACTGCGGAGATCCATTCATCCAACACGTGTCCATGCTCCCTGATGCGTGCCCTGGCGGTGGCGATGTCGTCCCAGGTGTCGCAGTCGAAGGAGGCGAACGGGTCCGGGACGCGGGTGAGGTCGAGCGCGCCGGTCAGCCGGCGCAGGGGCAGCCCGGCAAGGCCGCCGTGCCCGTGCGCGAGCGCCGCCAGTTCGCGGCGCAGCGCGTCCGTGCGGTACGCGGCCACGAGCGGCTGGTCGCGGCCGTCCGCGTCGGTGAGCAGTGCGCCCTCGGCGCCGGTGGTGCGCAGGGCCGTCAACAGCCGGAGCACCGTGGCCTCTTCGAGGAAGGGCAGGTCGGCGGAGAACACCACGGTGAACTCCGTGTACTCCGGGCCGTGCTCCGGGCCGTGCTCCGCCTTGGTCCGCCGGAGGCCGGCGTCGAGCGCGGCGACCGGTCCGCCGCCGGGCGGCTCCTCGCGGGCCCACCGCACCGGGCGCGCGGTCGGCCGGGGATCGGCGACGACGACGGTCGCGCGTGCCCCGGCACAGGCCGCGAGCACCCGGTCGAGCAGCGGCCGCCCGCCGACCCGCACGGCGGGCTTGTCGACCCCGCCGAGGCGCCGGGCGGCACCACCGGCGAGCACGACGGCATCGTAGGGCGCGACGGCGTACGGGGCGTCGACGTACGGCATGTCGGGACCGGGGGCGGCGGGCTGCTCGGAGGGGGTCACCCTCCGAGTATGCGTGCCGCCCAGATCACAGGGAAACCGGTCAGAGCGTCCGCAGCAGCACCGCCGGCTGTTCCACGCAGTCCGCCACGTACCGCAGGAAGCCGCCCGCCGTGCCGCCGTCGCACACCCGGTGGTCGAAGGTGAGCGAGAGCTGGACGACCTGGCGCACCGCGAGCTCGCCCTCGTGCACCCACGGCTTGGGGACGATGCGGCCGACGCCGAGCATGGCCGCCTCCGGGTGGTTGATGATCGGCGTGGAGCCGTCGACGCCGAACACCCCGTAGTTGTTCAACGTGAAGGTCCCGCCGGTGAGTTCCCCGGGTGTCAGCTTCCCGGCGCGCGCGGCCTCGGTCAGCCGAGCGAACTCCGCGGTCAGCGACTCGGCGTCGCGCGCGTGGGCGTCCCGGACCACCGGCACGACCAGCCCGCGCTCGGTCTGCGCGGCGAACCCGAGGTGTACGTGGTCGAGTTGGACGACCTCGCGGGCGTCGGTGTCGACGTAGGAGTTCAGCTCGGGGAAGCGGGCGAGCGCGGCCGTGCTGATGCGGGCGAGCAGTGCGAGGAGGGAGATCTTCGGTCCTCCGGCCGCGTTCATGGCGGCCCGCGCACGCATGAGTTCCGTCGCGTCGGCGTCGACCCAGCAGGTCGCGTCGGGGATCTCCCGGCGACTGCGGGAGAGCTTGTCGGCGACGGCACCGCGGACGCCCTTGAGAGGGGTACGGATGCCGTTGCGG
The DNA here is from genome assembly GCF_044746205.1 of Streptomyces sp. NPDC086549. NCBI lineage: Bacteria > Bacillati > Actinomycetota > Actinomycetes > Kitasatosporales > Streptomycetaceae > Streptomyces > Streptomyces sp. NPDC086549. The sequence continues at coordinate 150,270 of NZ_JBIVBS010000007.1, forward strand.
ACGGGGGAGACGCGGGCGGCCGGTTCCGCCGCCACGGGGGCGGGGGCGGCGTCGGCCCGCAGGGCGCCCTCGACATCGGCCCGCAGGATCAGCCCGTCGGGTCCCGAACCGGACAACTGCCGCAGGTCGAGGCCGTTGTCCCGGGCAAGCCGGCGCACCAGCGGGGAGATCACGGGGACGGGCCCCTCGGCGAGCGCAGGCGCCGGGGCGCGAGCGGGGACGGGCGGTGCCGGAGCGGGCTCCTTCGCCGTCCCGTTGGCAGCGGCCGTCGACCGCACCCTCCGGCGCCGCGCCGGCGGTTCCGACGTGCCGTATCCGACCAGCACGTTCCCCGAGCCCGCGGTCTCGCCGCCGGAGGGAGCCGGTCCCACCGCCACCGTCAGCAGTGGCGCTCCCACGGGGAGTTCCGTGCCCTCCTCGCCGAAGCGGGCGGTGACGACACCGCCGTAGGGGCAGGGGACCTCGACCATCGCCTTGGCCGTCTCGACCTCGACGACCGGCTGGTCGATGGCGACGACGTCTCCGACCTGCACCAGCCAGCGGACGATCTCCGCCTCGGTGAGCCCCTCCCCGAGGTCGGGGAGCCTGAACTCCAGCACCTGTGCCATCAGCCCTCGGCCTCCCACTGCAGACGCGCCACGGCGTCCAGGATCCGGTCGACGCCGGGCAGGTGGTGCCGCTCCAGCATCGGTGGCGGGTAGGGGATGTCGAACCCGGCCACGCGCAGCACCGGCGCCTCCAGGTGGTGGAAGCAGCGCTCCGTGACCCGGGCCGCGATCTCCCCGCCGGGTCCGCCGAATCCACCCGACTCGTGCACGACGACCGCGCGTCCGGTGCGGCGCACCGAGGCGCAGACCGTCTCGTCGTCGAAGGGCACCAGGGAGCGCAGGTCGACGACCTCGAGGTCCCAGCCCTCCGCCTGTGCCGCCTCGGCGGCTTCGAGGCAGACGGGGACGGACGGCCCGTACGTGAGAAGCGTGGCGCTCCGGCCCGTGCGCCGCACCACGGCGCGGCCTATCGGTTCAACGGCCGTCGGGTGCTCCGGGTTCCAGGAGTCCTTCGACCAGTACAGCCTCTTGGGCTCCAGGAAGACGACCGGGTCGTCGGAGGCGATGGCGGCGCGCAGCAGTCCGTACGCGTCGGCGACGGTCGCGGGAGTGACGACATGGAGCCCCGGAGTCGCCAGGTAGTACGCCTCGGAGGAGTCGCTGTGGTGCTCGACGCCGCCGATGCCGCCGCCGTAGGGGACGCGGATGGTGATCGGCAGCGGCATCCTGCCGCGCGTGCGGTTGCGCATCCGCGCGACATGGCTGACGAGCTGCTCGAACGCCGGATAGGCGAAGGCGTCGAACTGCATCTCCACGACCGGGCGCAGTCCGTACATCGCCATGCCGACGGCCGTGCCGAGGATGCCCGCCTCGGCGAGCGGGGTGTCCGTGCAGCGGTCCTCGCCGAACTCCTTGGTGAGCCCGTCGGTGACCCGGAAGACGCCGCCGAGCGTGCCGACGTCCTCGCCCATGACGTGCACGGCGGGGTCGGCGGCCATCGCGTCGCGCATCGCGCGCGTGAGGGCCTGCGCCATGGTGGCGGGCTTGACCGCGACGGTGGTCATCGGTGCCCCCCTTCCTGCTCGGCCTCCAGCTCGGCCCGCAACAGGGCGCGCTGCTCCCGTAGTTGCGGGGTGGGCTCGGCGTACACGTGGGCGAACAGGTCCATGGGGTCGAGCTCCGGGTCCCGGTTCATGCGCTCGCGCAGGTCGGCGGCCATCGCCTCGGCGTCCTCGCGCGCGGCCTGCTTGCCGTCCTCGTCGAGCAGCCCGCGGGCGGTCAGCTCCCGCTCCAGCAGCTGGATGGGGTCGTGCTCGCGCCAGGCCTCGACCTCGGCGTCCGCGCGGTAGCGGGTGGCGTCGTCGGCGTTGGTGTGGGCGTCGATGCGGTACGTCACCGCCTCGACGAGCGTCGGACCGCCGCCCGCGCGCGCGCGGCGCACGGCGTCACTGAGCACCTCGTGCACGGCGGCGACGTCGTTGCCGTCGACCAGGCGGCCCGGCATGCCGTACCCGACGGCCTTGTGGGCCAGGGACGGTGCGGCGGTCTGCTTGGCGAGCGGGACGGAGATGGCGAAGCCGTTGTTCTGGACCAGGAAGACCACCGGCGCCTGCCAGACGGCGGCGAAGTTCAGCGCCTCGTGGAAGTCGCCCTCGCTGGTACCGCCGTCGCCCACCAGGGCGAGCGCGACCACGTCGTCGCCCTTGAGGCGGGCGGCGTGGGCGAGGCCGACGGCGTGCGGGAGCTGGGTGGCGAGGGGGGTGCACAGGGGGGCCACGCGGTGCGTGTGCGGGTCGTAGCCGGTGTGCCAGTCGCCGCGCAGCAGGGTGAGTGCCTCGACGGGGTCGACTCCGCGGGCGACGGCCGCGAGCGTGTCGCGGTAGCTCGGGAAGAGCCAGTCCTGCTCCCGGAGGGCCAGCGCGGCGGCGACCTCGCAGGCCTCCTGGCCGGTGCTGGAGGGGTAGACGGCAAGGCGGCCCTGCTTGGTGAGCGCGGTGGCCTGCACGTTGTACCGGCGGCCGCGCACCAGCTGGGCGTACAGCCGGCGCAGCAGCTCCGGGTCGGCCTTCCCGGCCGCCTCCGTGCCGAGGACGCGGTACGGCTCGGCGTCGGGCAGCAACGGCGCGGGGTCCATACGGGGCTGCCAGGCGGGTGGCGGCGAAGGCCGGTACGCGCCTCGCTGCTCCATGACCGTCATGACGGCACCTCCTCGTGGGAGTGGCTACGGGAGGCGTGTCGGCTGTGACCCGCCTCACCTACCGATTGTTCGGTCGTCGGCACATTTTGGCTACATGCACCGTCAGGCTGTGGACAAACGGTTCTCCACAGCCTGGAATGAACGCAGTACGTCCATGGCGGGAAGGCGGGGGGACATGGCACCTGAACAAATGGCCGAGGGCCCGGAAGCCGGCATCGTCCTGCCGCCCCCGCGTCCGCTGGACGCCATCGATCAGGACATCCTCCAGATACTCCAGTCGGACGGCCGTGCGTCGATACGGTCCGTCGCCGAACGCGTCCACGTCTCCCGCGCCAATGCCTACGCACGCATCAACCGCCTCATCGAGGACGGCGTCATCCGCGGATTCGGCGCCCGCGTCGACCATGAACGCGCGGGTCAGGGCACGTCGGCGTACATCACGCTGAAGATCGTGCAGAACACCTGGCGCACGGTGCGCGAGCACCTCAGACAGCTGCCCGGCGCCTCCCACATCGCGCTGGTGGGCGGGGATTTCGACGTCCTGCTCCTGGTGCACACGCCGGACAACAGGGCGTTGCGCGAGCTGGTGCTCACCCGGCTCCAGGCGATCCCTGAGGTGCTCAGCACACGGACGCTGCTCGTGTTCGAGGAGGAGGACCTGGAGCCGGAGGGCTGACCCGCCGGAGGGCTGACCCGCCGGACGGCAGACCCGCCTGCCGGCCGGCTCACTCCTCCCGGCGCAGGCCTCCGAAGGCCAGTCGCACCACGGCGTCGGCCACTTCCCGCTCGCTGGCCCCCCGCCCGTCCGGCCGGTACCACTCGACGACCGAGTTGATCATGCCGAAGACCAGCCGGGTGGCGAGGCGCACCTCCACGTCACCGCGTACGTCCCCGTCGGCGGCGGCCGCCTTCAGCAGCTCGGCCACCTGGTGGTCGAAGTCGCGGCGGCGCTCCAGGGCCCACCGCTCGGTGCCGGTGTTGCCACGCACGCGCAGCAGCAGCGTCACGTAGGGCAGTTCGGCTATGAGGACCTCGACCATGCGCCGGACGACGTACTCCAGGCGGTCGGCGGCACGTCCCTCGCGCGCGTGCTCCTCGTCGAGGATCCCGAAGAGACCATCGAGCGCTCGCCTGACGGCGCGCCGCAGCAGCTCCTCCTTGCCGGCGACATGGTGGTAGATCGACGACTTGGAGATGCCGGCCGCCTTGGACAGATGCTCCATGGAGGTGCCGTCGTAGCCGCGCTCGTTGAAGACCTGGACGGCGACGGAGAGCAGCGTCTCGGGGGTGTAGGTGTCGCGCTTGGCCGTGGTCATGGGGTGCCCTCCCGCTTCTCGGTGGCGTACGCGTGGCGGTAGAGCGCGAGGGACGGTGCGTAGCGTCCGGACGGGTCGCGCAGGTGCAGGTCGTCCAGCAGGTCATAGGCCCAGCCCCGGCCGAGCCTGCGGCTCCATTCGAACGGGCCCAGGGGGTAGTTGACGCCCAGGCGCATCGCCGTGTCGATGTCCTCCTCGGTGGCGACACCCTTGGCGACGGCGTCGTGCGCCAGGTCGACGACCCGGGCGACCGTACGGGCGACGATCATGCCGGGAGCGTCGCCGATCACGCTGACCTCCTTGCCGAGCGCCTGGAAGAGCCCGATGGCCTCCGCGAGGGTCTGCGGCGCGGTGTCCTGGGAGGCGGACAGGGCGATGCGGGTGGCCCTCCTGTAGTCGAGCGCCAGGTCGAAGTAGACGACGTCACGGAACTCGACGGAGGTCTGTCCGTCGGCGAGCACCAGCTGGCCGCCGCCGGGCAGCAGCAGCCGGGTGCCGTGGTCCTCGTCCTCCTCACGGACCGGGATGCCCGCCTCGCGGATCAGCGTGAGCAGCTCGGACGCCGGGCCCAGACCGCCCTCGGCGACGACGTAGGCGGGCGGCCGCTCCATCTCGGCGGTGTGCGGCTCGGAGCGCTCGGCGTCGTCGGCGTAGTCGTACCAGCCGTGTCCGGACTTGCGGCCCAGCCTGCCGGACTCGACCAGGCGCCGCTGGGCCAGCGAGGGCGTGAAGCGGACGTCCTGGAAGAAGGCCTGCCACACGGAGTGCGTGACGGACTCGTTGACGTCCTGCCCGATCAGGTCGGTCAGTTCGAAGGCACCCATCCGGAAGCCGCCGCACTCGCGCAGGACCGCGTCGATGGTGGCCGGGTCGGCGGCCTGGGACTCGTAGACGGCGAAGGCCTCGGCGTAGAAGGGCCGGGCGATGCGGTTGACGATGAAGCCGGGGGTGTCGGCGCAGGCGACCGGCGTCTTGCCCCAGGCGCGGGCGGTCTCGTACGCGCGCGTGGCCGAGGTGACGTCGGTGGCGAACCCGGAGACGACCTCGACCAGCGGCAGCAGCGGGGCCGGGTTGAAGAAGTGCAGTCCCACGAGGCGGGAGGCGTTGCGCAGGGCGCCGCCGATGGCCGTGACCGACAGGGACGAGGTGTTGGTGGCGAGCAGGCAGTCGTCGGCGACGATGTCCTCCAGTGCCCGGAAGAGCTCCTGCTTGACGTCCAGCCGCTCCACCACCGCCTCCACGACGAGCGCGCAGTCCGCGAGCTCGGACAGGCTCTCCGCGGGCCGCAGACGCGACCGGGCCGCGTCCCGGTCGGCGGCGGTGAGCCGGTCCTTCTCGACCAGCCGGTCGAGGCGGGCGCCGATCGCGTCGGCCGCGTCCCGGGCGCGCCCGGGGAGGGCGTCGTACAGCCGTACGGGATGGCCCGCCACGAGCGCGACCTGGGCGATGCCCTGGCCCATGGTGCCGGTGCCCACGACGGCCACGGGGCTGCTGAGGTCGAGTGCTGTCATGTGCGCGATCCTCCCGCACGGGGTTTTCCACAGATGCGGCAGGCCCCCTTGTCCCGACCGATCGTTCGGTTACTCTAACTCTGTCCGGATGTTCCCGCCTCTGTTTCCGCCCAGGTCATGAGCTCGACGAGGAGCTCTTGAGACGAGGAGTTGGTCCCGCATGGCCGCCGAACTGACCGCGCACGAGCTGATCGCCAAGCACCGGCCCACGCTCGACCAGGCGCTGGAGGCCATCCGCACGCGCGCGTACTGGTCCCCGCACCCCGAACACCCGAAGGCCTACGGCGAACACGGCAGTCTGGACGCGGAGGCCGGCAAGGTCGCCTTCGAGGCGCTCCTGGGCAACCGCCTCGACCTCGCCGACCAGCCCGGCATCGACGACTGGGTGGGCGGTGAGGTCTCGCCGTACGGCATCGAGCTGGGCGTGACCTACCCGCACGCCGACCTCGACACGCTGCTGCCCGCCATGAAGGCCGGACAGCGCGCGTGGCGGGACGCGGGCCCGGAGCTGCGCGCCGTGGTCTGTCTGGAGATCCTCAAGCGGATCAGCGACCGCACGCACCAGTTCGCGCACGCCGTCATGCACACCAGCGGCCAGGCGTTCATGATGGCGTTCCAGGCCGGTGGCCCGCACGCGCAGGACCGCGGCCTGGAGGCGGTGGCGTACGCGTACGTGGAGCAGGTCCGCACGCCCGACACCGCGGAGTGGACCAAGCCCCAGGGCAAGCGCGACCCGCTCGTGCTGAGCAAGCAGTTCACACCGGTGCCGCGCGGCATCGCACTGGTCATCGGCTGCAACACCTTCCCGACGTGGAACGGCTACCCGGGCCTGTTCGCCTCCCTCGCCACCGGCAACGCGGTCCTGGTCAAGCCGCACCCGCGCGCGGTACTGCCGCTCGCGCTGACCGTGCGGATCGCCCGCGACGTGCTCGCCGAGGCGGGCTTCGACCCGAACCTGGTGGCGCTGGCCGCCGAGCGGCCCGGCGAGGGCATCGCCAAGGCACTCGCGGTCCGCCCCGAGATCAAGATCATCGACTACACCGGTTCGACGGCGTTCGGCGACTGGCTGGAGGCCAACGCCCTCCAGGCGCAGGTCTACACGGAGAAGGCCGGCGTCAACACGGTCATCGTGGAGTCGACCCGGAAATACAAGGGCATGCTGTCCAACCTGGCCTTCTCGCTGTCCCTGTACAGCGGCCAGATGTGCACCACCCCGCAGAACCTGCTGATCCCCCGGGACGGCATCCGCACCGACGAGGGCCCCAAGACCTTCGACGAGGTCGTCGCCGACCTCGCCCGCTCGGTCGACGGCCTGCTCGGGGACGACGCGCGCGCGAACGCCCTGCTCGGCGCGATCGTCAACCCGGACGTGAAGGCCCGTCTGGAGGCCGCGGCCGGCCTCGGCGAAGTCGCCCTGGCCTCCCGTGAGATCACCAACCCGGACTTCCCGGACGCGGTGGTGCGCACGCCGGTCGTCGTGAAGCTGGACGGCGCAAAGCCGGACGACGAGGCCGCCTACATGAGCGAGTGCTTCGGCCCCGTCTCCTTCGCCGTCGCGGTCGACTCGGCGGCACACGCGGTGGAGCTGCTGCGCCGGACCGTCCGGGACAAGGGCGCGATGACCGTCGGCGCGTACACGACCGACGGGGACGTCGAGCGGGCGATCGAGGAGGTCTGCCTGGAAGAGGCCGCCCAGCTGTCGCTCAACCTCACCGGCGGGGTGTACGTCAACCAGACCGCCGCCTTCTCCGACTTCCACGGCTCGGGCGGCAACCCGGCGGCCAACGCGGCGCTCTGCGACGGCGCGTTCGTGGCGAACCGCTTCCGGGTGGTGGAGGTCCGCCGGGAGGCCTGATCGGCGCCTAGGAGTCGAGCGGTGCGCCCCCGGTGGCGCTCCAGTGGTACAGCGTCATGGCCACACTGGTCGCGAGGTTGTAGCTGGAGACCTGGGGGCGCATCGGCAGCGCCACCAAGTGGTCGGTGCGCGCGCGCAGTTCCGCGGACAGACCGCTCCGCTCCGAGCCGAAGGCCAGTACGGCGTCGTCCGGCAGCTTCACGCCCCGGATGTCCTCGCCCTCCGGGTCGAGCGCGAACAGCGGCCCGGACGGCAGTTCCGCCACCGTCAGCCGCTCCACCACGGTCGCGAAGTGCAGTCCCGCCCCGCCGCGCACCACCGTGGGATGCCAGGGGTCGAGCGTGCCCGTGGTGACGACCCCGGTCGCCCCGAATCCGGCGGCCAGCCGGATCACGGCACCGGCGTTGCCCAGGTTGCGCGGGTTGTCGAGGACCACGACGGGCGCGGTGCGCGGCGTACGGGCGAGCGCCCGCAGACCCGCCTCGCGAGACGGCCGTACGGCCAGCGCGGCCACGGCGGTGGGGTGCGGGCGCGGGACGACCGAGGCGTACGTCCGCTCCGGCACCTCGGTCAGGAGCACGTCCAGCGCGTCCCGCACGTCCGGGGCCAGCTCGTCGGCGAGGGCGAGCGCCGCCCGCCGGTCCGTGGTGACCGCCACCGGGACTTCGGCCCCGAAGCGCACGGCGTGCTTGAGCGCGTGGAAGCCGTCGAGCAGCACGGCGGAACCGGCGCGCTCACGCCAGAGGGTCACGGGGTCGGTCATGCCGTGAAGCCTACGCGGGTGCGCTCCCCCTCCTCCGGGGTGCGGGGCCGGGGCAGCACACGGCTCCTGTGCGGCAGAACTCGCCCACGCACGCGTGCCGCCCAGCCGCCGAGCCGGTCCAGGAACGTGGTGGGCAGGAAGACCGCGTCCGTGGCGATCATCGCCAGGGAGAAGAAGGGCAGCCCGAGGACGACCGCGATCACGGCGTGCTCGGTCATCATCGCGGCCAGCAGGACGTTCTTGACCCGCCGGTTGAACAGCGTGAACGGGAAGGCGACCTGCACGATCACCGTCCCGTAGGTCACCAGCATGACCATCGTGCCGTTGGAGGACATCAGGCCGGCGAGGGAGGGCCAGGGCGAGAAGGAGTCGAGGTGGAGCGGGTAGTAGACCGCGGTGCCGTCCTGCCAGCGCGAACCCTGGATCTTGTACCAGCCGGCCGTGGCGTAGATCAGGCACGCCTCGGCCATGATCACGAACACGGCGCCGTTGTGGAGGGCGTTGGCGATCACGTCCAGCAGGATCCGGGGCTGGTCCGACTTCGTGAGACGACCGGTAAGCCACCACAGGCCCAGCGCCGCCCACACCGTCCACACGAGCGCGGGCACCAGCCAGCCGCTGCCGAGGCGACCCAACAGGGTCACCGCGCCCAGCGCCGATCCGAGCACCGCCCACAGGGCCGGTCCCACCCGGTCGGCGACCCGCTCCCCACGCGCGCGTGCGGCCCCCGTGCGCACCGCCCGGCGCGCGTCCAGCGACCACACCTGGCCGCAGCGCGTGAACACCAGGTAGATGGACATCAGGTGCAGCACGTTGTCGCCGCCGTCGCCCATGAAGATGCTGCGGTTCTGCAGGGAGAGGACGCCGAGCATGAACAGGACGGACATGGTGCGGGTGCGCCAGCCCAGCAGCAGCAGGACGCTCGACACGACGGCCAGCGCGTAGCACGTCTCGAACCAGGCCTGCCCGTCGAACCACAACAGGGCCGTGAAGGCGCCGTTGTCCGACGTCAGCTGCTGGGCGATGTTCCAGCTCCACGGACCGTCGGGGCCGTACAGCTCCTGGCGGTGGGGGAACTCGCGCAGCAGGAACAGCAGCCAGGTGCCGGCGAAGCCGATGCGGATCACGGCGGTCTGCCGGGGGCCGAGGGCGGACTCGGTGACGCGGGCGATGCCACGGGAGACCGACAGGAAGAGACGGTTCACTGCACACCCCTCGCGGCCTCGGCGTCCGTGACCTTCCACCAGGGCAGCAGGCGGTACACCGGTATGTCGGAGACCTGCTCGTGGCTCCACTCGGGCGGGGGCACGTTGGTGGTCTGCGAGCGGACCTGCACGCTCCGCACGATGCCCTTCCGGCACGTCGCGTCCTCCCGGTAGAGGCGCATCACCACGATCCGGCGCAGGTACTGCCCGGAGAGCGACCCGCGCAGGCCCACGGGGCGGTTCTCGGCGTCGTGCGTGGCGGTGAAGAAGTCCCACGCCCGGCGCAGTTCGTTCTGCTCGGTGTGGCTGGGCAGCGGATTGCCGTCGATCGCCTCGCCGTCCCGCGCGGACAGGTCGTTCCAGCCGGTGGTCGTCATGGTGCCGTCGGCCGCGCGGACCTGCGCCCGTACCTGGACCGCGATGTTCTGCTGCAGCGGGTTCGGCGCGAACAGCTTCCAGTTCTGCTCGAACTCGGGATAAATCCACTCGTCGATCGCCGTGCCGTGCTTCTTCGTCACCGTGTTCGCCGGCGCGACGTGCAGAAACACCATCCCGAGGTGCACACAGGCGGCCACCGCGACGACCGCGAGGGCCAGCGCCGCCCCGATCTGGTAGCGGGGGGAGAGCGCGGCGACGCCGGTACGGGGAGCGAGCGCGGCGACGCCGGGCTCCACCGCGGCCGAGGGCCGAAAGCCGCCCAGCGCGCTGGTCTCACCGGTCTCACCGGTCTCACTGACAGCGTCCGCTGCCGCCGGCCGACGCGCCCCGTCCGGCCCGTCCGGCCCGTGCGGGGCGTTCGAGTCTCCGTCGTACGCGTCCATTCCGCCCCGTTTCCCGATCCCGCTCCGTCTTCCGGCCGCCCCGCCGCAATGCGCCGCATGGTCCGTGAGCACCGCTCCTCGGCGTTCGCACGGAACGGTACTCAGCCCCACCCGACGGGCGCAGCCCCGGGGAACCACCGTTACACGTGGCCATCGCCACTCCGGTCCGAGTTCCCGCGCCCGCCGCGGATGCTCCGCGCCCGGGCGGCGCCGCACGGCCACGGACCGTCCCACAGCCATCACAGCAGGCCGTACGACGTCATACGCCCCGCTGTGCGCGTCCTCCACAGGGGTCCCGCAGGTTGTCCACAGGCCTCCGTCACGGTTGTCCACAGCGGTTGACACCTTACGGCGCTCGCCCCACCATTGAATCGCACGAACCGAACGATCGGTCGGGACGTTTTTCCGCCAGAGCCCGAGGTCAGGGGGACCGCATGGCCACAGCAGCCGCGCACCGTACCGCAGGCACACCGGCGTCCGGCGCCCAGGACACCGCCGACACGGCGGCGTACCAGCGCGCCTTCGACGCCGCCGTGGCCGCGGACGAACGCATCGAGCCCCGCGACTGGATGCCCGATGCCTACCGCGCGACGCTGGTCCGGCAGATCGCCCAGCACGCCCACTCCGAGATCATCGGCATGCAGCCGGAGGCCAACTGGATCACGCGCGCGCCCTCGCTGCGCCGCAAGGCCATCCTCATGGCCAAGGTCCAGGACGAGGCCGGCCACGGCCTGTACCTGTACAGCGCCGCCGAGACCCTCGGCACCAGCCGTGAGGAGCTCCTCGACAAGCTGCACAGCGGCCGCCAGAAGTACTCCTCGATCTTCAACTACCCCACCCTGACCTGGGCCGACGTCGGCGCGATCGGCTGGCTGGTGGACGGCGCCGCGATCACCAACCAGGTGCCCCTGTGCCGCTGCTCGTACGGGCCGTACGCGCGCGCGATGGTCCGCATCTGCAAGGAGGAGTCCTTCCACCAGCGCCAGGGTTACGAGCTGCTGCTCGCCCTCAGCCGCGGCACACCGGAGCAGCACGCGATGGCCCAGGACGCGGTGAACCGCTGGTGGTGGCCGTCCCTGATGATGTTCGGCCCGCCCGACGACGAGTCGCAGCACTCCGCGCAGTCGATGACCTGGAAGATAAAGCGCCACTCGAACGACGAGCTGCGCCAGCGCTTCGTCGACATCTGCGTCCCCCAGGCCGAATCCCTGGGCCTCACCCTCCCCGACCCGGATCTGCGGTGGAACGAGGAGCGCGGGCACCACGACTTCGGCGCGATCGACTGGACGGAGTTCTGGGAGGTCCTCAAGGGCAACGGCCCGTGCAACGAACAGCGGATCACCCAGCGCCGGCGGGCGCACGACGAGGGCGCGTGGGTACGGGAGGCGGCCGCGGCGCACGCGGCCAGGCACAACGGCGGAGCACGGACCGGCGGGACTGGAGGAACGCAGGCATGACGAACACCGACTGGCCCCTGTGGGAGGTCTTCGTGCGCTCGCGCCGCGGCCTCTCCCACACCCATGCCGGCAGCCTGCACGCGCCGGACGCGGAGCTCGCCCTGCGCAACGCCCGTGACCTGTACACCCGGCGCGGCGAGGGCGTATCGATCTGGGTCGTCCCGGCGTCCGCGATCACCGCGTCCTCCCCGGACGAGAAGGACCCCTTCTTCGAACCGGCCGCCGACAAGCCCTACCGGCACCCGACCTTCTACGAGATCCCGGAAGGGGTGAAGCACCTGTGACCACCACGGTTCCGGCGAGCGCGGCGCTCGCCCTCGGCGACGACGCCCTGGTGCTCTCGCACCGCCTGGGAGAGTGGGCCGGCCACGCCCCGGCCCTGGAGGAGGAGGTCGCCCTCGCCAACATCGCGCTGGACCTGCTCGGCCAGGCCCGGGTGCTGCTGTCCCTGGTGGGCGACGAGGACGAGCTGGCGTATCTGCGCGAGGAGCGGGCCTTCCGCAACCTCCAGCTGGTGGAGCAGACCAACGGCGACTTCGCGCACACGATCGTCCGCCAGCTGTACTTCTCCACCTACCAGCACCTGCTCTACGCGCAGCTGGCGGCCGGCGACGGCCCGTTCGCGCCGCTCGCCGCCAAGGCCGTCAAGGAGGTCGCCTACCACCGCGACCACGCCGAGCAGTGGACGCTGCGACTCGGGGACGGCACGAACGTCAGCCATGAGCGGATGCGGCGGGCGTGCGGGGAGCTGTGGCGGTTCACCGGAGAGATGTTCCAGCCGGTGGAGGGCCTGGACGCCGACTGGACGGGCATGGAAGCGGCCTGGCTGGAATCCGTCGGCGCCGTGCTCGGCCGGGCCACCCTCACGGTCCCCGAGGGGCCGCGCACCGGGGCATGGTCGGCGGGCGCCGGCCGGCAGGGCCTGCACACCGAGCCCTTCGGACGGATGCTCGCCGAGATGCAGCACCTGCACCGCAGCCACCCGGGGGCGTCATGGTGACGGCGACCGCGCTGGAGACGGAGCTCCTGGAGCTCGCCGGTTCGGTGCCCGACCCCGAACTGCCCGTACTCTCCCTCCAGGAGCTGGGCGTGCTGCGCGCGGTGCGCCTGCGCGGCGCCGACGCGGTCGACGTCGACCTGACCCCGACCTACACCGGCTGCCCGGCCGTCGAGGCGATGTCCCTGGACATAGAGCGGGTCCTGCGCGAGCACGGCATGCGGGAGGTCACCGTCCGCACCGTGCTGGCGCCCGCCTGGTCGACCGACGACATCACGGACGAAGGGCGGCGCAAGCTGCGGGAGTTCGGCATCGCGCCCCCGCGCGAGCGCCGGGATTCCGGACCGGTCGCGCTGACGCTGGGTCCGACCCGCACCCTGCCCGGCGAACCCGACCCCCTCCACTGTCCGCACTGCGGATCCGCCGACACCGAGCTGCTCAGCCGGTTCTCCTCCACCGCGTGCAAGGCGCTGCGACGCTGCCTCGACTGCCGTGAACCGTTCGACCACTTCAAGGAGTTGTGATGGCCCGCTTCCACCCGCTCCCGGTGGCCGCGGTCGACCGGCTCACCGACGACTCCGTGGCCCTGACCCTCACCGTCCCCCTGGAGCTGCGCGAGCAGTACCGGCACGCGCCGGGCCAGCACCTCGCGCTGCGGCGGGTCGTCGACGGCACGGAGATACGACGGACGTACTCGATCTGCTCCCCGGCCCCCGGCGCCGAGGGACCGAGCACCCTGCGGGTCGGGGTGCGGCTGGTCGAGGGCGGGGCCTTCTCGACGTACGCGCTCAAGGAGGTGAACGTCGGCGACGAGCTTGAGGTGATGACCCCGGCCGGACGCTTCACCCTGGAACCCGCGCCCGGTCTGTACGCCGCGATCGTCGGCGGCAGCGGCATCACCCCAGTGCTGTCGATCGCCTCGACGCTGCTGGCGCGCGAGCCCGGGGCCCGGTTCTGCCTGATCCGCAGCGACCGGACGGCCGCCTCCACGATGTTCCTGGAGGAGGTCGCCGACCTGAAGGACCGCTACCCCGAGCGGCTGCAGCTGGTCACCGTGCTCTCCCGGGAGGAGCAGCAGGCGGGCCTGCCGTCCGGCCGTCTCGACCGGGAGCGGCTGACGGGGCTGCTGCCCGCGCTGCTGCCCGTGGACGGGGTGGCGGGGTGGTTCCTGTGCGGGCCGTTCGGACTGGTGCAGGGTGCCGAACAGGCCCTGCGGGAACTCGGCGTGGACCGGTCCCGGATCCACGAGGAGATCTTCCACGTGGACGCCGGCGCGGCTGCGGTACCGGCCGCTCCGGCCCTCGCGCACAGCACCGTGACCGCCCGGCTCGACGGGCGCGGCGGGACCTGGCCGGTCCAGGACGGCGAGTCGCTCCTGGAGACGGTCCTGCGCAACCGCTCCGACGCGCCTTACGCCTGCAAGGGCGGGGTGTGCGGGACGTGCCGGGCCTTCCTGGTCTCGGGCGAGGTGCGCATGGACCGCAACTTCGCGCTGGAGGCGGAGGAGACGGAGGCGGGATATGTGCTGGCCTGCCAGTCGCATCCGGTGACGGAGAAGGTGGAGCTGGACTTCGACCGGTGACCGGTGACCAGTGACGGCGGGTCGCCGCCTCACCGTTCCCTTCTTCTAGAACCTGTTCTATCTTGACGGACCGTCAGATCAACGGATCCGCCGGGAGGGACAGGACCGTGGACTTCACCTTCACCGAGGAGCAGCTGGCAGCGGCCGAGGCGGCCAGGGGAGTGTTCGCCGGGGTGGCGCCCGACGCGGTACCGAGCCCCGCGCTCACCACGGGCGCCGTGGCCGACGGCTTCGACCGCGCCCTGTGGGCCCGGCTCGCCGACGCGGACCTGCTGAGCCTGCTGTTCGACGCGGAGCACGGCGGGGCGGGCCTGGACGCCATCGCGCTGTGCCTGGTGCTGCGGGAGTCCGGGAAGGTGCTCGGCCGCGTGCCGCTCCTGGAGAGCAGCGCGGCCGCGGCGGCCGTACAGGCCTACGGCGGCAAGGAGTTGGCGGCCCGGCTGCTGCCCCGGGCCGGGACCGGTGAACTGGTGCTGACCGTCGCCGCGAACGGCCGTACCGGCCATGACCCGGCCGAACTCGCCGTGACCGCACGGCGGGACGGTGACGCTTGGGTGCTGGACGGGGTGCAGACGGGGGTGCCGTGGGCGTACGACGCCGACCTGACCGTCGTACCCGCGCACACCGGCACCGGCCTGAGCGTCCTCGCGCTGGTGCCCCGGGAGCACGATGGCGTCGCCCTCGCCGAGCAGGTCTCCACCAGCGGAGAGCGGCTGGGCGAGCTGCGCCTGGAGTCCGTGCGGATCGCGGCCGGTGACGTCATCGATGCCGACGGAGCGTGGCAGTGGCTGCGGGAGCTGCTGATCACCGGGACCTGTGCGCTGGCCCTCGGGCTGGGTGAGCGGGTGCTGCGGATGACCAGCGACTACACCGGCGAGCGGGTGCAGTTCGGGCATCCGATCGCGACCTTCCAGGCCGTCGCCGTCCAGGCCGCCGACCGCTACATCGACCTGCGCGCCATGGAGGCCACCCTGTGGCAGGCCGCGTGGCGGGTCGGCTCGGGGGCACCGGGCGCGCTGCCCGCCTCCGGGGACGTCGCCGTGGCGAAGATCTGGGCGTCGGAGGGCGTACGACGGGTCGTGCAGACCGCTCAGCATCTGCACGGCGGGTTCGGCGCCGACACCGAGTACGCCCTGCACCGGTACCACGCCTGGGCCAAACACCTGGAGCTGGCGCTCGGCCCGGCGGCGGCACACGAGGAGGCGCTGGGCGACCTGCTGGCGGCGCACCCCCTGGGCGGCTGACCCGCGCCAAGGGGCGGGTGGCCAAAGGGGCCTGGAGAGACCTGGAAAGACCTGGAGGCTCCTACTGGGGAGACCTGGAGGGGCCTAGAGGACGTGGCCCGGCCGGCCCTCGTCCGTCACGACGGGGCGGCCGGCCGCCTGCCAGACCTGCATACCGCCGTCCACGTTCACGGCGTCGATGCCCTGCTGGACCAGATACATCGTGACCTGGGCCGAGCGGCCGCCGGACCGGCAGATCACATGGACCCGGCCGTCCTGCGGAGCCGCCTCGGTCAGCTCGCCGTAGCGCGCCACGAACTCGCTGATGGGGATGTGCAGTGCCCCCTCGGCGTGGCCCGCCTGCCACTCGTCGTCCTCACGGACGTCCAGCAGGAAGTCGTCGTCCTTGAGGTCCGTGACCCCGACCGTGGGCACACGCGCTGCGAAACTCATGTCTCCGACGCTACCCGACGCGAAGCGGAAGCCGGATCGCGCTCGCGCTACCCCTGCCCCAGCAGCCCCGCCAGCTCCGCCTCCCGCTCCGCCACGTCGACGCGGAGTTTCTCGGCGATCTCGTCCAGGAGTGCGTCGGGGTCCTCGGGGGCCAGGCGGAGCATCGACGCGATCGCGGTGTCCTCCAGCTCCCGGGCGACCAGGGCGAGGAGCTCCTTGCGCTGGGCCAGCCACTCGAGGCGGGCGTAGAGCTCCTCGGCGCGGCTCGGGGCTCGCTCGGCGGGCGCCGGACCCGCGGCCCACTCCTCGGCGAGCTCGCGCAGCAGCGCCTCGTCGCCGCGGGCATAGGCGGCGTTGACGCGAGTGATGAACTCCTCGCGCCGCATGCGCTCACCCTCCTCCTGTGCCAGGTCCGGGTGGGCCTTGCGGGCCAGCTCGCGGTAGAGCTTGCGGGCCTCCTCGCTCGGGCGCACCCGCTCCGGAGGCCGTACCGCCTGGTCCGTGAGCATCGCCGCGGCCTCGGGGAACAGGCCGTGCCCGTCCATCCAGCCGTGCAGCAGCTCCTCGACCCCGGGGATCGGCATGACCCGGGCCCGCGCCTCCTCCGCGATCCGGATGTCCTCCGGGTCGCCGGTGCGCGCGGCCCGGGCCTCGGCGATCCGCGCGTCCAGCTCGTCCAGCCGGGCATACATCGGGCCGAGTTTCTGATCGTGCAGCCGGGAGAAGTTCTCGACCTCGACGCGGAAGGTCTCCACCGCGATCTCGAAGTCGATCAACGCCTGCTCGGCGGCCCGCACGGCCTGCTCGAGCCGCTCCTCGGGCCTTGGCGGCGGGGACTGCTCAGCTTCCGGGGTCGTCACCCGACCAGCCTAGGCCACGGCCGAAACCCGTCGCCCGCAGTGGTCCGGATCAGGACGGGGCCGTCCCCGGACCCGTCACACGCCCATCTCCGCCGCGATCCGCCCCGACCGCACCGCCGCCACCAGGTCCGCGTGGTCCGCCTCCGTGCGGTCGGCGTAGCGGACCGAGAACTCGGCCATGGCCTCGTCCAGTTCCTCGTTCTTGCCGCAGTAGCCGGCGATCAGACGGGGGTCGACGCTGTGGGAGTGGGCGCGGGCCAGCAGGGCGCCGGTCATGCGGCCGTAGTCGTCGATCTGGTCGGCGGCGAGGGCGGCGGGGTCGACACTGCCCTTGCGGTTGCGGAACTGACGGACCTGGAAGGGACGGCCGTCGACCGTCGTCCAGCCCAGCAGGATGTCGCTGACCACCTGCATGCGCTTCTGACCGAGGACCACGCGGCGGCCCTCGTGGTCCGCGGGCACCGCGTCGAAGCCGGCCGTCGCCAGATGCGGGACCAGTGCGGACGGGCGGGCCTCCTTCACCTGCAGGACCAGCGGTTCACCGCGGTGGTCAAGGAGCAGGACGACATACGATCGCGTGCCCACGCTGCCCGTGCCGACCACGCGGAACGCCACGTCGTGCACCGCGTGCCGGGCCAGCAGCGGGAGACGGTCCTCCGAGAGCGTCGACACGTACGGCTCGAGGGACGCGGCCACCGCCGCCGCCTCCGCGTCCGGGACGCGCCGCAGCACCGGCGGGGCGTCGACGAACCGGCGCCTGCCGTCCTCGGTGACCTCCGTCGACTTCGCCGCGAACCGCCCGCTGGTGTTGGCCCGCGCTTTCTCCGAGACCCGCTCCAGCGTGCCGAGCAGATCGTGGGCGTCGGTGTGCGAGACGAGCTCCTCGTCCGCAATGGCGTTCCAGGCGTCCAGAACCGGCAGCTTGGCCAGCAGGCGCATGGTGCGCCGGTACGCGCCCACCGCGTCGTACGCCGCCTTGCGGCACATGTCCTCGTCGGCGCCCGCCTCCCGGCCCGCCAGCACCAGCGAGGCGGCGAGCCGCTTGAGGTCCCACTCCCAGGGGCCGTGCACGGTCTCGTCGAAGTCGTTCAGGTCGATGACCAGGCCGCCGCGGGCGTCGCCGTACAGGCCGAAGTTGGCCGCGTGCGCGTCGCCGCAGATCTGGGTGCCGATCCTGGTCATGGGCGTGCGCGCCAGGTCGTACGCCATGAGGCCGGCCGAGCCGCGCAGGAAGGCGAAGGGGGTCGCGGCCATCCTGCCCATCCGTATCGGCGTGAGCCCGGGAATGCGGCCGCGGTTGGACTCCTCGACCGCGCTCACCGCGTCGGGACGGGAGCCGTCCAGGTCGAGGGCGCTGTGCGTACCGCGCGGGACGCGCGTCCGCAGCGCCTTGCCCTCCTCCTTCGGCGAACCCTGCGGCGGCCACTGGCCGAACCCGCCCACCCGGGGCAGCCTGCGCGCCACACCCGCGCCCACCGTCTCCGCCACTCCCGCTCCGGCCTCGGTCACCGCGACCGCCTCCCCCGCGTCCACACACGCTCTCGCACGAACACCAACTCGTGCAGACCGTACAGCCGGTGGCCGAAACGCGTCAGGCCCTGTGGACAACCCCACGGCTGTGGAAAACCGGGGTCCGGCCTCGGACGCCTCGGCGTCACGCCCGCAGACGGTTCCGGCCGGCGTTCACCTCCCGATGCGAGGGTGCCCGCTCGTCGCGCAGCCGGCGGCACGACGGCGAACTCACCGTACAGGCCGAGCACTTCATGCTCCGGACCGGCGGCCCGCCGACATTCAGGGTGGCGCGGCACAGCACGGCGAAGACGGCGCGGCGCGCCACGGTGAAGACCCTGATCACGCCCGCTTCAGCCCGTGATCCCGCCCGCTTCAGCCCGTGCGGGCGCCGAGGACCGAGGTGGTGAAGTGCGCCAGCTGATCTCGCAGTTCCTCGCGGGGCATGCCCTTCTCCCCGGCCAGGTAAGCGACGAGGTCGGCCCGGGTGGCGGCGAGGAGTCCGCGCCGGTCTGCTCCAGGGCCAGTGCGAGGTGACGGTTGTCGAGCCTGAAGCACAGGACGGCGTCGAGCAGGGCCGGCACACGCACAAGCGGCGGGGTGGCGGGCCCCAGGGGCGGCGGGCCCTCTTCGACGGCGTTCCTGATCGGTTCGAGCCGTGCCTCGTACAGCGCGCGGACCAGCCCACCGGCACCGTCCAGCACCTCACCGGCCGCCCGACCCACGGCTTCCGGGTGGTGGCCGAACGGGAGCTGACACGGGAGCTGACACGGGACGGACAGGTCTTGGCCGTCTCAGGGGTGGTGAACGGGATGAACAGCTCCGCGGCCGTGGACCGTACGACCGGCAGGAGCCGTTGCAGCCGGTCCGTGACATAGATCACCGACGGGGCCGGCTGCGCCCGCCACCGGGCCGTGCGATGCCTCACAATCGCAAGCGCAACGAGAAACGGGCCCCTGCCGTGACTTCCGTCACCGGCAGAGACCCGTTTCACGGTTTCTCTGTGCGCGAGGGGGGAGTTGAACCCCCACGCCCTTGCGGGCACTGGAACCTGAATCCAGCGCGTCTGCCTATTCCGCCACCCGCGCATTGGGTGTGTCCTCCGGTCCCGGCCCCTGTGGGCTGGCCCCTTCCGACATCGAGAACATTAGCACGTGGGACAGGGTGGGTTCACATCCCTTGTCGCCCGCCCACACCGCCGGACGGGCGTGTATCGAAGAGTCCCTGTTCACGTATCAACCTCGTACCGGTCCCCGTCATCTCCCCAGGAGGCGGACCGGGTCCACAGTCAGGTGCGGGACACTGGTCTTGTCCCGCCTCTACGATCCTTGACAGAGGGAGTTCGAAGGGGAGCCGCTGGGGGAACCGGCTGATTGTCGGGCGCGTGGATACGATCAGTAAGCAGTACCAGGCAAGGCAGTACGGAAGCAGCGACAGAGGAGGTGCCCCATGGGAGTCCTGAAGAAGTTCGAGCAGCGTCTCGAAGGTCTGGTCAACGGCACCTTCGCCAAGGTGTTCAAGTCCGAGGTCCAGCCCGTCGAGATCGCCGGTGCGCTCCAGCGCGAGTGCGACAACAACGCGACCATCTGGAACCGCGACCGGACCGTCGTGCCCAACGACTTCATCGTGGAGCTGAGCGCGCCGGACTTCGAGCGCCTCAGCCCCTACTCCGGCCAGCTCGGCGACGAGCTCGCCGGAATGGTGCGGGACTACGCGAAGCAGCAGCGCTACACCTTCATGGGACCGATCAAGGTCAACCTGGAGAAGGCGGACGACCTGGACACGGGTCTGTACCGGGTGCGCAGCCGAACGCTCGCCTCGTCCAGCAGCCAGCAGGCTCCGCCCTCCGCCCGGCCCGGTCAGGGCGCCCAGGGCGGCTACAACTACCCGCCGGCCGCCCCCGCCGCAGCACCGCCCATGCCGGCCGCGCCGCCGCCCGGCGGCAGGCCCGGCGGCTACGGCTACCCGCAGCCCGCCGGACAGCGCCCCACGGCCGCCCCGACGAGCGGCGGGCGCACCCGCTACTGGATCGAGATCAACGGCAGCCGCCACCAGATCTCCCGCCCGACGCTGGTGATGGGCCGCAGCACCGAGGCCGACGTGCGGATCGACGACCCCGGCGTCTCCCGCCGGCACTGCGAGATCCGGACCGGAACGCCCTCGACGATCCAGGATCTCGGCTCCACCAACGGCATCGTGGTGGACGGGCAGCACACCACCCGCGCTACGCTCCGCGACGGCTCGCGGATCGTCGTGGGCAGCACCACCATCATTTACCGGCAAGCCGAAGGGTGAAGCGGGGGCAATGTCAGAGCTGACCCTCACGGTCATGCGGCTGGGTTTCCTGGCCGTACTGTGGCTGTTCGTGATCGTGGCCGTGCAGGTCATCCGCAGCGACCTGTTCGGTACGCGCGTCACCCAGCGCGGCGCGCGCAGGGAGGCGGCACGGCCGCAGCAGGCCGCACGGCAGCAGGCCGCCGCGGCTCCGCAGCAGCGCGGCCAGCAGGCCGGCGGCGGCCGCCAGCGCCGCAACGCCCCCACCAAGCTCGTCGTGAGCGAGGGCATCCTCACCGGCACGACCGTCGCGCTGCAGGGCCAGACGATCACCCTGGGCCGCGCCCACGACTCCACGATCGTGCTGGACGACGACTACGCCTCCAGCCGCCATGCCAGGATCTACCCGGACCGCGACGGCCAGTGGATCGTCGAGGACCTCGGGTCCACCAACGGCACGTATATGGACCGGTCCCGGCTGACGACCCCCACGCCGATCCCGCTGGGCGCGCCGATCCGCATCGGCAAGACCGTCATCGAGCTGCGGAAGTAGTGCTACATCATGAGTAGGCGCGAGCGGAGCGAGCACGCAGCGGCGGACCGCGAACCGGCCGTCGGCGCGCTCCCGACCGGAGGGTGGGCACCGTGCGGATGTACCCGGAGCCGACAGGCGAGGTGCGCATGAGTCTGTCACTGCGCTTCGCCGCCGGATCGCACAAAGGCATGATCCGGGAGGGCAACGAGGACTCCGGCTACGCCGGTCCGCGCCTGCTCGCCATCGCCGACGGCATGGGCGGCCAGGCGGCGGGCGAGGTCGCCTCCTCCGAGGTGATCTCCACGCTGGTCACGCTCGACGACGACGTACCCGGCTCCGACATCCTCACCTCCCTCGGCGCCGCCGTGCAGCGCGCCAACGACCAGCTGCGCGCCATGGTCGAGGAGGACCCGCAGCTGGAGGGCATGGGCACCACGCTCACCGCCCTGCTGTGGACCGGTCAGCGCCTCGGCCTGGTGCACGTCGGCGACTCCCGCGCCTATCTGCTGCGCGACGGCGTGCTCACGCAGATCACACAGGACCACACCTGGGTGCAGCGCCTCGTCGACGAGGGCCGGATCACCGAGGAGGAGGCGACCACGCACCCGCAGCGGTCCCTCCTCATGCGGGCGCTGGGCAGCGGCGACCACGTCGAGCCCGACCTGTCCATCCGCGAGGTCCGCGCCGGCGACCGCTATCTGATCTGCTCCGACGGCCTCTCCGGCGTCGTCTCCCACCAGACGATGGAGGAGACACTCGCCAGCTACCAGGGCCCGCAGGAGACCGTGCAGGAGCTGATCCAGCTCGCGCTGCGCGGCGGCGGCCCCGACAACATCACCGTCATCATCGCCGACGTCCTCGACCTGGACACCGGCGACACCCTCGCCGGCCAGCTCTCCGACACCCCCGTGGTGGTCGGCGCGGTCGCCGAGAACCAGCTCCACCTGCAGGACAACGGCATCATGCAGACCCCGGCCGGCCGCGCCTCGCACCTGGGACGCCGGGGGCACGGCCAGGGCGGCGGCGAGTTCGGCCCGCCCGGATCCGGCGACACCACCGGCTACATCCCGGCGGGCAGCTTCGGCGACTACACCGACGACGACTTCGTCAAGCCGCGCAAGGGCCGCAAGTGGCTGAAGCGATCCCTCTACGGCGGTCTCGCCCTCGCCGTCATCGGCGGCGGCCTGTACGGCGGCTACCGCTGGACGCAGACGCAGTACTACGTCGGCGCGAACGGCGAGCACGTCGCGCTGTACCGCGGCATCAACCAGGACCTGGCCTGGGTGTCGCTGTCGAAGGTCGAGAAGGACCACCCCGAGATCGAACTCAAGTACCTGCCGCCCTACCAGCAGAAGCAGGTAAAAAACACGATCCCGCAGGGCGACCTCGTGAAGGCCCAGTCGAAGGTCCATGAGCTGTCCGTGCAGGCCTCCGCCTGCAAGAAGGAGGCCGAGCACACGGCCGCCGAGAGCCGGAAGAACTCCAAGACGGGCCAGGGCGAGGCCGGCGGCACCACGGGAACCACGAAGACCTCCCTGACGTCCAAAGCCTCACCGACACCCAACCCGTCGAACTCGGCACCTTCCTCGACGTCCCCGAAGTCTCCGTCCTCGACCCCGTCCGCGACCGCGACCCCCAGCCCCGGGCCCACGCTCTCGGAGGATGAGCAGCAGGTCGTCTCGCTGTGCGGTAAGCAGTAGGCAAGCCGTGAGAGGCCACGTCACACGATGAGCAGTACTTCCAACACGTCGACGCACCACACGTCCACGATCGGCGCCATCGGCGCACCGAGCCGGCGCAACACCGAGCTCGCGCTGCTGGTGTTCGCCGTGGTCATCCCGGTGTTCGCCTACGCCAACGTGGGCCTGGCCATCAGCAACCGGGTGCCTGCCGGGCTGCTGGGGTACGGCCTCGGGCTCGGTCTGCTGGCCGGTGTCGCCCATCTCGGCGTGCGGAAGTTCGCCCCGTACGCCGATCCGCTGCTGCTGCCGCTGGCCACCCTGCTCAACGGGCTCGGGCTCGTCGTCATCTGGCGCCTCGACCAGTCGAAGCTGCTGCAGTCGCTGCCCGACTTCGCCCCGGCGGCAACCCGCCAGCTGCTCTACACCGCGCTCGGCATCGCCATGTTCTGCGTGGTGCTGTTCTTCCTCAAGGACCACCGGGTCCTCCAGCGCTACACCTACATCTCGATGTTCGGCGCCCTGGTCCTGCTCATGCTGCCGCTGGTCCCGGGGCTCGGGGCCAACATCTACGGCGCCAAGATCTGGATCAACATCCCCGGCCTCGGTTCCCTGCAGCCGGGTGAGTTCGCGAAGATCGTCCTCGCCGTCTTCTTCGCCGGCTACCTGATGGTCAAGCGGGACGCGCTGGCCCTCGCCAGCCGCCGCTTCATGGGCCTGTACCTGCCGCGCGGCCGCGACCTCGGCCCGATCCTGGTCGTCTGGGGGATCTCGATCCTCATCCTGGTCTTCGAGACCGACCTCGGTACCTCGCTGCTGTTCTTCGGCATGTTCGTGATCATGCTGTACGTCGCCACCGAGCGGACCAGCTGGATCGTCTTCGGTCTGCTGATGTCCGCGGCCGGCGCGGTCGGCGTGGCGAGCTTCGAGCCGCACGTCAAGAGTCGCGTCGACTCCTGGCTCGACCCGATGAAGGAGTTCACGCTCAGCCGCCAGGGCGTCGCCGGTCACTCCGAGCAGCTGCAGCAGGCCCTGTGGGCCTTCGGCTCCGGCGGCACCCTCGGCACCGGCTGGGGCCAGGGCCACTCGGACCTGATCCGGTTCGCCGCCAACTCCGACTTCGTCCTCGCCACCTTCGGCGAGGAGCTGGGGCTGGCCGGCATCATGGCGATCCTGCTGGTCTACGGCCTGATCGTGGAGCGCGGTGTGCGCACCGCCCTCGCCGCCCGCGACCCGTTCGGCAAGCTGCTCGCCGTCGGCCTGTCCGGCGCCTTCGCCCTGCAGGTGTTCGTCGTGGCCGGCGGTGTCATGGGTCTCATCCCACTGACCGGTATGACGATGCCGTTCCTCGCGTACGGCGGCTCGTCCGTGCTGGCCAACTGGGCACTGATCGGCATCCTCATCCGCATCAGCGACACCGCCCGCCGCCCCGCGCCCAGCCCCGCCGCCAGCCCCGACGCCGAGATGACCCAGGTGGTACGCCCCGGAAGCTCCGGTCCCACCGCCGGATGACCGTGCGACGGACGGCTTCCGGTCCCGGCACTCGCCGGGACCGGAAGCCGTCCGCGTTTTCCGGAACCCGTCACACCTGCGGCGCGTCTACTGATCAGCTGTTGTCGACGGCCCGCCCTGAAGGCACAGCCACTGCCTCTAGACTGTGGGCGGCCGAGGATGAGCGCCAGCACCAGCGACACCGAGAGACTGAAGCGAACAGGCGCACCTGTTAGCTTGTGGAAAGGCCGGACGTGAACAAGCCACTGCGCCGAATCGCGATCTTCTGCGGACTCCTGGTCCTGGCGCTGCTGATCCGTGACAACTGGCTTCAGTACGCCCAGGCCGACAAACTGCGCACCGACCCGAAGAACCGCCGTGTGGCCATCGAGCGGTACGCATACCCGCGGGGCGACATCATCGTCGACGGCAACCCCATAACCGGCTCGGTCGAGGCCAAGAGCGGCGACTACAAGTACAAGCGCACCTACAAGAACGGGCCCATGTGGGCCCCGGTCACCGGCTACTCCTCGCAGGCCTTCGACGGCAGCTTCCTGGAGAAGATCGACGACGGCATCCTCACCGGCAACGACGACCGGCTCTTCTTCCGCAAGACCCTCGACATGATCACGGGCAAGCCGCAGCAGGGCGGCAACGTCGTCACCACGCTGAACGCCGCCGCACAGAAGGCGGCGTTCAGCGGCCTGTCGAAGCAGGGCGGCAAGGGCGCGGTGGTCGCCCTGGAGCCGTCCACCGGCAAGATCCTGGCGCTGGCCTCCTACCCGTCGTACGACCCCTCGACCTTCGCGGGTGACAGGAACAGCGACGCCGCGGCCTGGAAGAAGCTCCAGAAGAAGTACAACCCGGCCGACCCGATGCTGAACCGGGCGCTGCGCGAGACCTACCCGCCGGGCTCCACCTTCAAGGTGGTCACCGCGGCCGCCGCGCTGGAGAACGGCAAGTACAAGTCGGCGGACGAGAACACCGACTCGCCGCTGCCGTGGATCATGCCGGGCACCACGACCCCGCTGAAGAACGAGGGCAACATCCCCTGCAAGAACGCGACCATGCGTATCGCGCTGCGGTACTCCTGCAACACGGTCTTCGGCAAGATCGGCGCGGATCTGGGCAACGACGCGATGCTGGCGGAGGCGAAGAAGTTCGGCTTCGGCGCCGAGCAGTTCGTCCCGACCCGCTCCAGCGCCTCGGTCTTCTCCTCCGGCATGAACAAGTCGCAGACCGCGCTGTCCTCGATCGGCCAGTACAACACCGCCGCGACCCCGCTGCAGATGGCCATGGTCGCCTCGGCCGTCGCCAACGGCGGCAAGCTCATGAAGCCGTACATGGTCGACAAGCTCCAGTCCTCGAACGTCGACACCGTCGCGCAGACCGACCCCCAGGAGCTCAGCCAGCCGCTGACCTCGGAGAACGCGCAGATCCTGCAGAACATGATGGAGACGGTCGTCAAGGAGGGCACGGGCAAGAACGCCCAGATCGACGGCGTCACCGTGGGCGGCAAGACCGGTACCGCCCAGCACGGCGTGGAGAACAGCGAGAACCCCTACGCCTGGTTCATCTCGTACGCCAAGCTCAGCGACGGCAGCTCGCCAGTCGCCGTCGCGGTCGTCATCGAGGACGACAACGCCAACCGTGACGACATCTCCGGCGGCGGCCTCGCGGCGCCGATCGCGAAGAGCGTGATGGAGGCGGTCATCAACTCCAAGAAGTGACCCCGCTCACGTCCCCTTCACATCGGTGCACGTTGCGATACCGGTCCTGTATCGGGTGACGGGCTTGGCCAGGTCACACACAGCTAGCCGGGTACGGTAGGCCCGGACGGCAGCCTCCGGCCGCACACACGTGCCGGTCGGGACCGACGGAGAGGGCTGGTAGGTAGCTATGGAAGAGCCGCGTCGCCTCGGCGGCCGGTACGAGCTGGGCCACGTGCTCGGCCGTGGTGGCATGGCTGAGGTCTACCTCGCGCATGACACCCGCCTCGGCCGCACCGTGGCGGTGAAGACGCTGCGCGCCGACCTCGCGCGCGACCCGTCCTTCCAGGCCCGGTTCCGCCGGGAGGCCCAGTCGGCCGCCTCGCTCAACCATCCCGCGATCGTCGCGGTCTACGACACGGGCGAGGACTACATCGACGGGGTCTCGATCCCGTACATCGTCATGGAGTACGTCGACGGCTCCACGCTCCGTGAGCTTCTCCACAGCGGCCGCAAGCTGCTGCCGGAGCGGGCCATGGAGATGACCATCGGCATCCTCCAGGGCCTGGAGTACGCCCACCGCAGCGGCATCGTCCACCGTGACATCAAGCCGGCGAACGTCATGCTGACGCGCAACGGCCAGGTCAAGGTCATGGACTTCGGTATCGCCCGCGCCATGGGCGACTCCGGCATGACGATGACACAGACGGCCGCGGTCATCGGCACCGCCCAGTACCTGTCTCCCGAGCAGGCGAAGGGCGAGCAGGTCGACGCCCGCTCGGACCTGTACTCTGCGGGCTGCCTGCTCTACGAGCTGCTGACGGTCCGGCCCCCGTTCGTCGGCGACTCCCCGGTCGCGGTCGCCTACCAGCACGTCCGCGAGGAACCGCAGCCCCCGAGCGTCTTCGACCCCGAGATCACGCCCGAGATGGACGCCATCGTCCTGAAGGCACTGGTCAAGGACCCGAACTACCGCTACCAGTCCGCCGACGAGATGCGCGCCGACATCGAGGCCTGCCTCGACGGCCAGCCGGTCGCGGCCACGGCGGCCATGGGCACGGTCGGCTACGGCGGCTACCCCGACGACCAGCCGACGACGGCCCTGCGCGCGGACGCCGGCGCCACGTCGATGCTGCCGCCGATGAACCCGGACGACGGCGGCTACGGCTACGACGACCGCCCCGACCGCCGCCGCCAGCAGCAGAAGAAGAGCAACACCTCCACGATCCTCCTGATCGTCGCGGGCGTCCTGGTCCTCATCGGCGCGATCCTGATCGGGAAGTACGCGGTCAACGGAAGCGGGGGCGCGGACAAGCCCTTCGCCGCTCCGGACTTCCGGAGTCACACCGTGGCCGAGGCCAAGAGCATGGCCAACAACGTCGACCTGAAGCTGTCGATTACCAAGAAGCCCTGCGACGACCAGCCCAAGGGCAAGGTCTGCTCGCAGGATCCGAAGCAGGGCACCAAGGTCAAGAAGAACTCCACGATCAACCTGGTGGTCTCGACGGGCGCACCGAAGGTCACCGTGCCGGACGTGCGCGGCATCCAGTACGACCAGGCCGAAACTCAGCTCAGAGACAAGGGCTTCCAGGTCGAGAAGAAGACCCAGGTGTCGACCCAGACGCCCGGCGTAGTCATCACCCAGGACCCGAAGGGCGGCGTGTCGGAGCAGAAGGGCACTGTCATCACCCTCACGGTCGCCAAGGCCGAGGAGAAGTCGACCGTCCCGGACGTCACCGGCCAGACCTGTGACGCGGCCAAGGCCCAGATGACGGCCAACAACCTGACCGGCAACTGCGTCGAGGTGGACACCAGCGACCCGAACCAGGTCGGCAAGGTCATCTCGACCAACCCGCAGGCAGGTCAGCAGATCAGCAAGAACTCCACGGTGCAGATCCAGGTCGGCAAGGCCCAGCAGCAGAAGACCCAGGTCCCGGACGTCCGCGGCCGGACGGTGGCGGTGGCCAGGCAGATCCTGAACGCGGCGGGCTTCACCAACATCCAGTTCGCCAACGGCAGCGACCAGAGCGACACGGCGTTCGTCTCCGATCAGGACCCGAAGCAGAACCAGCAGGTCGACGACCCCGCCAACACCACGATCACCCTGACGACCGTGAGCGTCGGCAACGGCAACAACGGCGGCAACAACGGCGGTACCAACCTCTTCGGCGGTGTGACCGGCTGACCGCATACCGAAAGAGCCCCGGCACCCTTCTCACACGGGTGCCGGGGCTCTTGAGTAACGTGGCCGATGCACCTGTGCATGGTGGGTTTCCGCGGACCAGGAGACCTGACGAGGCGCATCCAGTCGTTGTCCGCAAGAAGGCTTGCGGCATGTGGGGGTAGGTAAACAGTGATACAACGGGTGCTTGCGGCGGGAGCCGCCGCGGCAGTGGCATCCGTGATTTTCAGCGCTCCTCCGGCGAGCGCGGCGAATACGT
Source organism: Streptomyces sp. NPDC086549 (assembly GCF_044746205.1). Classification (NCBI taxonomy): domain Bacteria; kingdom Bacillati; phylum Actinomycetota; class Actinomycetes; order Kitasatosporales; family Streptomycetaceae; genus Streptomyces; species Streptomyces sp. NPDC086549. Next base: position 178,696 of record NZ_JBIVBS010000007.1, read on the forward strand.
TCTGCGTCCAGACAACCGACAAACACACGGGGTACCCGGCAGGCGGGGAGGCCTGTTGGACGCCCAACGGGGACAAGCTCTCGGCCTGCGACCTTGAGGCGGGTCAACGACCTCCGTGAAGGCACCCGGGTCACGGTGAAGGTGTGCCTGAAGGACGGCGATGCCGGCCGAGAGGTGTACTGCAACTCGGAGAGTGGCTACGCGTAGGACTTCTCCCGGCAGGGCCGCCGGAGGTCCGGTTGACGGGTAGCCGGCCCCGCAGCGCGGAGTGGGGTCGCCGCGCTGGCCTGGTGGCTCGCGCGCAAGCGGCCTTGACCGTTCTGGCAACTACCTCGGCATTTCGTGACGGCTCGTCAGTTCAACTGGCGAGCCGTTTCGGCTTGTCCGGCTCACGTCCGCGCAGGCAGTCCCCCTCCAGAGCGAACTGGCTTTGAAAGCGCCAGGTCAGTGACTCGGCCTCGCAAAGGGGATTGGTCACGTCAGCCGAGCTCCTTCGGCGGCGTCCGCTTGCGGTCCACCTTCTCCACCCGCTCCAGTTCAGCCCCACACCACATACCGGTAGCGCGAGGTGTACACCGGCGTGCACGTCGTCAGGGTGATGTACGACGCAATCAGGTGATTGGCTCGCACGCCAGTTCTTCCGCCCATCGTGTCTTGCCATGCCACCGACTCGTTGACCGGTCAGGGTGGGGAATCGTGTCTCCGCCCCGGCCGAACGGCTACAGCCGAGTGAGAGGGGCAGAACGTGATCAACGAATCGGCGCTGCTGGAATCGAAGACCCTGCGCGACAGCGTGCTGGAGCGCACCGAGGTACTGGACCGCGTGAAGGTGCTGTCACTGCTGCCGGACGGGATGCATGTGACGACGGCGATGGCGGCGGCGTACTTCGGGATCACGCTCGAAGCCATCCGCCAGCTGACCAAACGCCACCGCGAAGAGCTGGAAGCCAACGGCATGGTAGTGCTGCGAGGCGCTGACCTGCGGAAATTCGAGAGTGACAACATGTCACTCTCGCTGGGCAGTTATCCACAAGCGCGCCGAAGTCTCACCATCTACTCACGCCGAGCCGTCCTCAACGTCGCCATGCTCCTCCGCGACAGCGATGTCGCCCGTCAGGTGCGTACCTACCTCCTCGACATGGAGTACCTGGCGCGTACACAGCCTGTGGAAAACCTGCCCCAGCCGGAAACGCTCTCCCTCGACGACCGCATCGACCAGCGCATCACCCACATCCTCGGCAAGACCGTCGTCCCCATGTTCAACGCCCTCATCGAGACATCGGGCGAGCACCGCAAGGAGCTGATCGCCCTTCGGACGGGAGTCCAGCGCATCGAGCGACGGCTCCACCAGCACCACACCCGGCTGCAGAGGCTTGAAGGGGTACGAAGGGACCGGCCCGCCATCGGAGTCATGGCCGCCATGGACGCCATGAACGGCCGCACGTTCGAGCGCCATATCGCCAAACTCCTGCGCCGGGACGGATGCACCAACGTCGTCGTACAGGGCGGTCGCGGAGACCGGGGCGTCGACATCATCGCGCTCACGGCCGACGGGCGACGCCTCGTCGTCCAGTGCAAGAGGTTCGCGCCCTACCTCAACATCACCAGCCCCGAGGTTCAGAAGTTCGTCGGATCTGCCAAGGTTCTGCACAACGCGGACGTGGCTCTCTATGTGGCAACGTGCCCCTTCACCCCAGAGGCCCTGAGCATCGCCGCCGAGACCGGGATCACCGCCGTACACCGTGGGGTGCTGGAGGAGTGGAGCGCCGGGGAGCCGCTGAGGATCCTGGTGTAGGCACGGCGTGCCCCAGAGAGGCCCGAAGCCGCAAGAGATAGTTGCGGCTTCGGGCCCTCGTCATGCTAGACGACCGAGTTACTCAAAGTACCTCTGTCAGCCACGCAGTTCCTCCGGCGGAGTCCGCTTCCCGTCCACCTTCTCCACCCGCACCAACTCGCCCCACACCACATACCGGTACCGGGACGTGTACACCGGTGTGCACGTCGTCAGCGTGATGTAGTGGCCCGGCTTCTTCTTGCCCGACTCCTTCGGGACCTGGGCGAGGACCTTGACGTCGTACTTCGAGGTCTCGTCGAGGACGGCGTAGACCTTGTAGACGTACCACTTGTCCTTCGTCTCGAAGACGATCGGGTCGCCCTTCTCCACCTTGTCGATGTTGTGGAACTTGGCGCCGTGGCCGTCGCGGTGCGCGGCGAGGGTGAAGTTGCCCTTCTTGGCGGACATGGGAAGGGTCGCCTTCACCGGGTCCGTGTAGTAGCCGGCCACACCGTCGTTGAGGACCTTCGTCGACGTGCCCTTCTCGACCAGGACCTCGCCGTTCTTCATCGTGGGCACGTGCAGGAAGCCGATGCCGTCCTTGGTGTCCAGCGCTCCGGGACCGCTGTCGTGGGCCCAGTTGTCGCGGACCTTGTCGCCCTGCCTGTCCGCCTGCCGGTCGGCGACGACATTCGTCCACCACAGGGAGTAGACGACGAACAGGCCGAGCACCAGGCCCGCCGTGATGAGGAGTTCACCGAAGACGCTGACCGCCGTGGCGATGCGGCCGGTGCCCCGACGGCGCGGGACGGACACCGACCCGGGCGCGGACGTCTGCTCTTCGGTGCCGTCGGCGGTCGCTGCCACTGTTCATCTGCCCTTACTCGACGAGCGCATCCGGCTTGCCCTTGCTGCGCGGCCGTTCCTCGACCATCTTGCCCCAGACGATCAGCCGGTACTTGCTCGTGAACTCCGGCGTGCACGTCGTGAGGGTGATGTAGCGGCCCGGTGCGGTGAAACCCGACCCCCTCGGGATCGGGTCCAGCACGCTCGTGTTGCTCGGCGCCGTCACCGGCAGAATCGACGTCATCTTGTAGACGTAGTACGTGTCCTGAGTCTCGACCACGACCGCGTCGCCCGGCTTGAGCCTGTTGATGTACCGGAACGGTTCGCCGTGCGTGTTGCGGTGTGCCGCGAGCCCGAAGTTGCCCGTCTTCGCGCTCGGCATCGCGGTCTTCAGCGCGCCCTCGCCGTAGTGGCCCACCATGCCCTTGTCGAGCACCTTGTCGTTGCTGACGCCCTCGGCGATCGGCGCCACCACGTCCAGCTTCGGAATGTGCAGGATGGCGAAGCCCTGACCGGGCTCGAAGGACCCCGGAGCACGCTTCCCGCTCGCCCAGTCGTTCTGGAGGGTGCTGGTCTCCTGGCCCGCCTGCGCGTGCGCCCGCACGTTCGTCCACCACAACTGGTAGGTCACGAACAGCAGCATCAGCACACCGGTGGTGATGAACACCTCACCGATCGCACGGCTCGCGACGACAGCCGCGCCCGGCTTGCGCGCCTGCGCCTGGCGCCGGGCCTCCATGCGCGACAGCGGCGCCTTGGACCCGCCCTCCTCCGGACCCGTCCCCGACTCCGCCGGCCTGACCGGACCGCCGTGACGCCCGCCACGCCGCTTGGCGGCCTTTCTGCGGGCCGCTCGGCCGCCCGTCGGGCTTCCAGTGGCAGAGGAGGCTGTTGAGGCCCCAGAGGCGAACACAGGCCCTCTCCCGGATACCGGAGGAGGATCCGGAAGCCGCAGAGCCACCGTCTCCTCGTCGATGGGGGGCAGGTACGACTCCTCGTACGCCCCCTGCCCGTACCGGTCCCCGAGCGCACCGGAAGCCTCGTACGACTGATCCCCGTACGAGGCATCGGTCTCGCGCTCCGGGCGCAACGCGGTCACGCCGTGGCCCTGCCCACCACCGGGGCGAGCCCCGCCGACCTCGCCACCGCTCCCTTGTCCCCGCACTCCACGAGCCAGTTCGCCAGCATCAGGTGCCCATGCTCGGTCAGCACCGACTCCGGGTGGAACTGCACTCCCTCGACGGGCAGTTCACGGTGCCGCAGGCCCATGATGATGCCGTCGTGCGTGCGGGCCGTGACCTCCAGCTCCGGCGGAACAGTGGCCGGCTCGGCGGCCAGGGAGTGATAGCGAGTCGCCGTGAAGGGAGACGGCAGACCGGCGAACACGCCCTTGCCCTCGTGCTCGACCGGCGAGGTCTTCCCGTGCAGCAGCTCCGGAGCCCGGTCCACCACACCGCCGTACGCCACCTGCATCGACTGCATGCCGAGGCAGACGCCGAAGACCGGGACACCGGTGGCGGCACAGTGGCGCACCATCTCGACGCAGACCCCGGCCTCCTCGGGAGTACCGGGACCGGGCGACAGCAGCACCCCGTCGAAACCGTCCTGGGCGTGCGCCGTCGACACCTCGTCGTTGCGCAGCACCTCGCACTCGGCGCCCAGCTGGTACAGGTACTGGACCAGGTTGAAGACGAAGCTGTCGTAGTTGTCGACGACGAGAATCCGCGCACTCACTGGTTGTCCACCGTCACATCGTTGAAGGGCAGCAGCGGTTCGGCCCACGGGAACACGTACTGGAAGAGGACGTAGACCACGGCCAGGACCAGGACAAGTGAGACCAGCGCCTTCACCCACGCGTTCCCCGGCAGATGCCGCCAGATCCAGCCGTACATGCCGTCCCTTCCGTCGCGCCACGGCACCTGACCCACGCCGTACAGCCACCAGACTAACGGCGCAGAGCCCTGGGTTTGCCTGCCTCCACGGGCTGTGTGGAGTCCAGGTGCGCCCAGACGATCAGCCTATGGCTGTGCCCCCATTCCGGATCGCACGTGGTCAGCGTGAGATAGCGGCCTGGACGCGTATACCCCGACTTACGTGGGACAGGGTCGATCACTTCAACGTCCGTCGGAACTGTTTTGTAAGGCCCTTTGTCGATCCGATACGTGAACCAGGTCGTCCCGTCCGTCAGCACCACCGCATCCCCCTGGCGCAGCTCGGGAAAGTCCTTGAACGGGTCGCCGTACGTACGCCGATGACCGGCAACCGCGAAGTTGCCCTCCTGCCCCAGCCGGGCTGTGCGGGCGTAGTGGGCGAGGCCCTTCTTCAGGACGTCCGTGCCCGTGCCCTCCAGCACGGGCTTGTTCCACGTGAAACCGAGCCGCGGGATGTACATGATCGCGAACGGTCTGCCGTAGTGGTACGCCGCGGGCTCGGCCGGACTCGCGGAGGCGCCGGGGCCCGCCGCGGGATGCTTGACCGCCCCCTTCGACCACTCCCTCTGTAACTGGTCGATCTGGTCGGCCATGACGCTGTCGGCCTTCACACCGGTCCAGAACAGCACGTACACGACGAACAGCACGATCAGAGCGCCGACGGTGATGCAGAGCTCGCTGACGGTCCTGACGATCACGCGCACCGGCGGCTCCTGAGGGGGACCTGCTCCGAACTACTCCACTGGCTTCGCGTAGTGCAGATCCACTGTGCCCGAGTAGCCGGGAAGAGTCACCGTCCCGTCCTCGGCGACTTTCCAGCCGAGGCCGTAGACGTTGACGTAGACCATGTAGTTCTGGATCGCCGGGCTCGCCGCGAGCGCCTTCTGCAGCGCGTCCGGGTCACCGACCGCGGTGATCTTGTACGGCGGTGAGTAGACGCGGCCCTGGAGGATCAGCGTGTTGCCCACGCAGCGCACCGCGCTGGTGGAGATCAGCCGCTGGTCCATGACCTTGATGCCCTGGGCGCCGCCCTTCCACAGGGCGTTCACGACCGCCTGCAGGTCCTGCTGGTGGATGACCAGGTAGTCGGGCTGCGGCTCGGGATAGCCGGGGAGCTTGGCGGTGGCGTTGGGCGGGGCGTCGTTGAGCGTGACCGTGATCGCCTTGCCGGTCAGCTTCTGGGTGCCCGCGTTCTTCTCCAGCGCGGCGAGCTTCTCGTCCTGGGCCCCGGTGCTGCCGTCGTCACTCTCGGCGAGCGACTCCACGTTGCCGCGCAGGGTCGCGTTGGACTCGTCCAGCTCCTTGTTCTTGCGGCTGCGCTCCTGGATCAGGTCGGAAAGCTTCAGCAAAGAGGCATCCGTACGGATGTCGGTGCCCTTGGCCGTGTTGAAGCTGGTGAAGAAGATGAGCCCGGCGAGGGCGAACACGGCCACCGTGAGGATCCGCACCGGTTTGACGCGAGGTGTGCGGGCAGGGCCGGAACCCATTGATCCCATCCCGGGGGAGTCGGCAGAATTGCTCAACGTACCCTTATCTCCTTCGGCGCCGCGGAAGCACTACGCTAACGGACGCCCGGGGGAGCGCTAAGTGTCCCCTTGTACGCTGCCCCGGACCGACCCAGTTACCTGCGCGGCCACGCAGCGCATCGACAGGAGAGACCCTCGTGCCGAAGTCACGTATCCGCAAGAAGGCCGACTACACGCCGCCGCCCTCCAAGCAGCCGCAGGCCATCAAGCTCACCAACCGCGCCTGGGTCGCGCCCGTCATGCTGGCGATGTTCCTCATCGGCCTGGCCTGGATCGTCGTCTTCTATGTGACCGACGGGTCCCTGCCGATCGACAAGCTCGACAACTGGAACATCGTGGTCGGTTTCGGCTTCATCGCGGCGGGATTCGGCGTCTCCACGCAGTGGAAGTAGGTCCTGCCCACCGGTGAACACACCTCTGCCCAGAGGTATCCGCCGAGTTATCCACAGGTCGAAGAAATATCCACACCCCGCCTGGGGATAAAGAACGACGATCTGTGGATAACCCGTCGGGCATTGACGCCGGTACGACTGACACACCACTACACCGGAAGCACGTTCGCCCCCTTCCTGACCTGGGAAAACACACCTGAGCAGCAGGGGGCACAGCTGTGCCCGCACAGCGTGCACAAGATCCGCCACACGCTGTGGACAACGGTTCGGTATCAGGTGAGCTGAGCGGTCCTGAGCAGGGTCAGAGCCACGACGACGGCCAGGATCAGGGCACAGGTGCCGTACTGGATGAGGTTCCGGTTCTTGCGCGGGGCGTGGACCATGGCGTAGCCGCACACGACGCCGGCGACCAGGCCACCGATGTGGGCCTGCCAGGCGATGGAACTCCAGCCGAACGTGATGATGAGGTTGATCACCAGCAGCGCGATGACCGGCCGCATGTCGTAGTTCAGCCGACGCATGAGGACGGCTGTGGCGCCGAAGAGGCCGAAGATCGCTCCGGAGGCGCCGAGCGAGCCCTGGGTGGACTCGGCGAGCAGGTAGGTGAGCGCGCTGCCCGCCAGCCCCGAGACGAAGTAGAGCGTGATGTAGCGGGCGCGGCCGAGGGCCGCTTCCAGAGGGCCGCCGACCCACCACAGGCTGAGCATGTTGAACATGATGTGGATGTAGCCGCCGTGCAGGAACATGGCGGTCAGCATCCGGTAGTACTGGCCTTCTGCGACGCCCTCGAGCGGTCCGAAGTCGTGGAACCGGGCCTGGCCGACCAGCAGGAACCGGTCGTTGAAGGAGTCACCGACGGCCAGTTGAACCAGGAAGACGGCCAGGTTCAGGCCGATCAGCACCTTGGTGACCAGCCTGGGGTCGGCCGTCACCGTGCCGCCCGCGATCGTCCGGGGCTGGGACGCGGCCGGTGTGTGTCCCGTTCCGGAGCCGCCGCGGACGCATTCGGGGCACTGGAAGCCCACGGAGGCACTGACCATGCACTCTGGGCAGATGGGTCGGTCGCAGCGGGAGCAGTGGACGCCGGTCTCGCGGTCCGGGTGCCGATAGCACACGGACAGGCTCTGGGCGTCCTGCGCGCTGCCTGCAGCCTGGTCCATGAGATCCCCTCGGTCGTCGTGGGCGATGACATCGCCCCGCTCATCCTTACGGACGAGCGGGGCGTTTGGTTCCCACCGGGAGAAACCGGCGCGCCAGTGCGGTGGCGGTCGGTGCCGCTGGGCTCAGCTCTGGCGCTTCTCGACGACGACGGACTCGATGACGACCTCGTTGACCGGCCTGTCGTTGGGCTTGGTGGTGGGGACCGCGGCGATGGCGTCCACGACCTTCTGCCCGGCCGGGCCGGCCACCTCACCGAAGATGGTGTGCTTGCGGTTCAGCCAGGTGGTGGGGCCGACGGTGATGAAGAACTGGGAGCCGTTGGTGCCGGGGCCGGCGTTGGCCATGGCGAGCAGGTAGGGCTTGTTGAAGGAGAGGTCGGGGTGGAACTCGTCCTCGAACTCGTACCCGGGACCGCCGATGCCGGTGCCGAGCGGGTCGCCGCCCTGGATCATGAAGCCGCTGATCACCCGGTGGAAGATCGTGCCGTCGTAGAGCTTGTCCGAGCTCTTCACGCCGGTCTCGGGGTGCGTCCACTCGCGCTCGCCCTGGGCCAGTTCGACGAAGTTCCTGACCGTCTTCGGCGCGTGGTTCGGGAACAGCCGGATCTCGATGTCGCCGTGGTTGGTCTTCAGGGTGGCGTAGAGCTGCTCAGCCACGATCTGCCTTCCGTTGTCTTCCTGTGATCCTCCGATCCTCGCACGGTCGGGCCCCCGCGTCGCCCGACCCCGGTCGGCGGGTACTCATCCGCGCGAATCGCTTGCGAAAAACAGGTCGACTCCCCTCTGGGCGGGGGCGCGCGGCGGCGATCCGTGGCATTGTCGTCGACAGGCTCCTGTTGCCCAGAATTCGTCTTTCATCCTTACTTGCGATTGATCGATCGGATCAGCACCCATATGCCCTCCCTCGCGTGCCCCGCAGATGGTTGGCAGGCATGATCCGTAAAGGTGTGGAAAGTCGAATTACCGTACGCCACCGAGGAGGAGGAAGCCGTGACCCGCATCGAGAGCGTGCGCGCCGCGACCGGCTCGGCGAAGGACAGCGTGCTGCACGCCGCGGAAGTGGTGGCGCCCTACGCCGACACGGCCAAGGAGCGTGCTTCGTACTACGCGCAGGAGGCACGCGTACGGCTCGCGCCCGTGATGACGCAGGCCGCCGAACAGGCCCGCGTCCAGTACGACGTCCATCTCGCACCGCGGCTGGAGCAGGCGCTGGAGCAGGCGCTGGCACATGTGCCGCCGAAGGTCGACCAGGCAGCACACGAGGCCGCCGTTCTTACCCGCAAGGCTGCCCGGCAGGCCGCCGACTATTCGCGGCCGAGGATCGAGCAGGCCGTCGCCGCGGCCGGACCGATGCGTGACGAGGCCGCCTCGCGGGGTGCCGCCGCGCTGGCCGCGCTGCGTGGGCAGGTCTCCCCGGAGGAGATCCAGAAGCTGGCCCGTCAGCACGCCCGGCGGGAGAAGTGCGGCCGGGCCGCCAAGGTGCTGGCTGTGCTGAGTGCCCTGGCAGCCGGTGCCTTCATCGCCTGGAAGTGGTGGGACAAGCAGGCCAACCCCGACTGGCTGGTCGAACCGCCCGACGCGACGGAGGTGCCCGAGTCGGGCCGGCTGACGTCGGTGGACGGAAGCCTCGACCGCGAGGCGCAGGCCAAGGAGGCCGAGGAGCAGGCGCGGGACGACGAGCCCGGCCAGTGACGCCCGGCCTCACGAATGTCGTTGGGGGGCAGGAGACTTCAGGGTCTCGTGCCCCACGGCGATGTTTCACGTGGAACGTTCCCCTGGGGCGCCTTCGCGTGCGGCTGCGGTGCTGGTGTCGGCGGTGACGTCCGCCCACCAATCGGCGCCGTCCTCGATATAGCGGAGCAGGACGCCTTCGCGGATGGCCCAGGGGCAGACGGTGACCCGGCGCAGGCCCATCAGTTTCATGGCGGTGTGCCCGACGAGGGCTCCGGCCAGGCTCTGGGCGGCGCGGGGTGCGGAGACTCCGGGCAGCTGGGCGCGTTCGACCGCGGGTAGGGCGGCGAGTGTGCCGATGGCATCCCCGAGGTTCTTTCGCAGCATGTCGCGCTGGACGAAGGGACCATGGCGTCCGGGGGCGGTGCCGCACAGGCGGGCCAGTTGCTGAAAGGTGCGGGAGGTCACGGCCGCGGTGCGTGGGCCCTCCCAGCGGACTCGCGCCGCCGCGTCCCGCAGCTCGTGGCGCACCCTGCGGCGCAGCGCTTTCAACTCGGCCTGGGTGGGCGGGTCCTGGGAGCCGAGGAACTCCTGGGTCAGCCGGTTCGCGCCGAGCGGGAGTGAGGCGGCGAAGTCGGGCAGGCGGCCGCGTCCGAAGGCCACTTCCAGCGAGCCGCCCCCGACGTCGAGGAGCGCGAGGGGACCGGCCTGCCAGCCCATCCAGCGGCGGGCCGCCAGGAACGTCAGCTGCGCCTCGGTCTCCCCAGGCAGGGTGCACATCCGGATGCCCGTCTCCGCTCGCACCCGGTCGAGCACGTCCTGCCGGTTGGGGGCGTTGCGCACCACGGCAGTCGCGAACGCCAACGGGCCCGCGGCCCTCCACTGCTGTGCTGTGCTGCCCGCCGCGGCCACGGCTTTCACCAGCCGTGCCAGCGCTTCCTCCCCGATCGTCCCGTCGGGCTCGACCTGCTCGGACAGGCGCAGTCGCCACTTCACCGTGTGAACCGGCAGCGGGACTCCGCCCTCGGCGTCTGCCACCACCAGTCTGACCGTGTTCGATCCCGCGTCCACCACGCTCACCCGCATGACACTGGCGTACCCAGCTCGTCGTCCACGACCCCACCCTTGGCACCGTCCTGACAGGCGTCACGCCGCGTGGTCTCGGACGGTGGCGGGAGCGGGCCGGTGACGGTGGCGGAGGAGGGCACAGGAGCGCTGTCCGCGGCGGCGGTGCAGCCCGGCCGGAAGCGGACGGCTCCCCTGGGCCCTGGCCTGCCGCGCCTGCGGGGACGCCCTGGCGCACAAAACCCCGCCTGGCCGACGTTTCCGCAGGCCAGGCGGGGTTTCCTGGTGTGGAGCCTAGGGGAGTCGAACCCCTGACATCTGCCATGCAAAGACAGCGCTCTACCAACTGAGCTAAGGCCCCGCGTAAGAAGCGACCACCGGAAGGATCACACTCCGGAGGGCGACGCAGACCAGAGTACCGGGTCACCCCCGGTATCTCGCAAAAAACTTGGGGGTCCCCGTGGACGACCACTCTCCGTAAGATGCTCGACGTGGTTCGCTACAGCGAACCCACGTTTTGGGGAAGCGATGGGGAGACGCAATGGACGCCGCACAGCAGGAAGCCACCGCGAGAGCGCGGGAGCTGCAGCGGAACTGGTACGGAGAGCCGTTGGGGGCGCTCTTCCGTAAGCTCATCGACGATCTTGGTCTCAACCAGGCTCGTCTCGCGGCGGTGCTGGGACTGTCCGCGCCGATGCTGTCCCAGCTGATGAGCGGGCAGCGCGCGAAGATCGGCAATCCCGCGGTGGTCCAGCGGGTGCAGCTGCTGCAGGACCTGGCCGCGCAGGTCGCGGACGGCAGTGTCAGCGCGGCCGAGGCGACCGACCGCATGGACGAGATCAAGAAGTCGCAGGGGGGCTCCGTGCTCAGCAACACCACGCAGACGACGAGCAGTTCGGGGGCGCCCACGGTCAAGCGGGTGGTCCGCGAGATCCAGTCGCTGCTGCGCTCGGTGGCCGCCGCGGGGGACATCATCGACGCTGCCGACACCCTCGCCCCGAGCCACCCGGAACTGGCAGAGTTCCTCCGGGTGTACGGCGCGGGCCGCACCTCCGACGCGGTCACGCACTACCAGTCGCACCAGAGCTGAGCCCGCGGCCCGGTCCACCGGAGGGGGTCCGGCGGGCCGGGGCCGAGGGAAGTGCTCGGGGGCGCGGAGGGGTCGTATCACTCATCACGGGGGAAGCAAGGGGCAAGCAGGGGGGAAGCAGGGGGGAAGCAGGGGGGAAGCAGGGGGGAAGCAGGGGGGAAGCAGGGGGGAAGCAGGGGGGAAGCAGGGGGGAAGCAGGGGACGCGGGGTAACCGCAGGGGGAGGAGCGACGGACAGCCATGGGTGAGGTCTTCGCCGGCCGGTACGAACTGGTCGACCCGATCGGGCGCGGAGGAGTCGGCGCGGTCTGGCGCGCCTGGGACCACCGGCGCCGGCGTTATGTGGCCGCCAAGGTGCTGCAGCAGCGCGACGCCCACTCGCTCCTGCGCTTCGTGCGGGAGCAGGCCCTGCGGATCGACCATCCTCATGTGCTCGCACCGGCCAGCTGGGCCGCCGACGACGACCAGGTCCTGTTCACCATGGACCTGGTCGCCGGCGGTTCGCTGGTCCATCTGGTCGGGGACTACGGTCCGCTGCCGCCGGCGTTCGTCTGCACGTTGCTCGACCAACTCCTGTCCGGGCTCGCCGCGGTGCACGGGGAAGGAGTCGTGCACCGGGACATCAAGCCCGCCAACATCCTGCTCGAAGCCACCGGTACCGGCCGCCCGCGGCTACGTCTGTCCGACTTCGGCATCGCGATGCGGCTGGGCGAACCGCGCCTGACGGAGACCAATCTCGTGGTGGGAACGCCCGGTTACCTCGCGCCCGAGCAGATGATGGGCGCCGAACCGGACTTCCCCTCCGACCTGTTCGCCGTGGGTCTGGTCGCGCTGTATTTGATGGAGGGTGCCAAGCCTGACGCCAAGGCGCTCGTGCAGTACTTCGCCGAGCACGGCACACCGGGTGCTCCCAAGGGCATCCCCGATCCGCTGTGGCAGGTCGTGGCCACGCTGATCCAGCCGGATCCGCAGGCCCGGTTCCGCACGGCGACGGGGGCGCGCAAGGCTCTCGTCTCGGCCATGGAGCTCCTGCCGGAGCCTGGCCCCGACGACGAGTTGACCGAGATATTCGACCAACTCGGCCCTCTCCCACCGGGCTTCGGGCCCGCCGGGCCCAGCGTGCCGGCCTCAGGGGTGGGCAGGCGTGCGGGCAGAGACGGCGACCTCGAAGCGGAGGCTGCCGGAGCGGAGGGCACGGGCGCAGTGCCGGGCTCGGGCCCGGTGCCGTCGACGTCCGGCGCCGAGACCGCCGTACCCGCCGATCCGCGCGAGGGAACCGGCTCGCGGCCCTCCTCCATGTCGGACACCGGCAGTTTCCATCTGCCCCCTCCCCGTGCGCCCCAGCCCCCGGAGAACCGGCTGGAGGACCGGCCGGAGACGCCCACTCCCCAGGGGTACCAGCCGCAGCAGCAATACCAGCCGTACCACCCGGTTTCGGATCCCCAGCACCACCAGCACCACCAACACCACCCCGAACACCCGACTCAGGTCCTCGCCCCGGTGCCGAGGCAGCGCGTGGATACATCCACCGCCTCCTACACCGCTCAGGACCCGCAGGTTCCGCCGCCCGCGCAGGAGATCTCCTCGCCCTCTCCGCGCCGCTCCGGACGCCGTGCGCGCCGGCTCCGTCGCCCCGGTCCCCCGGCGAAGGCCGCGGTCCCGATCCTGCTGCTCGCGCTGGCCTGTTACGTCGTGGGTTTCTGGGCGCTGACCCGGATCTGAGTCCCGGCCCGCCGCCGGGCCACCACGGTCCACACCGCGAGCAGGAGCAGCAGTGCGGTCCCCGTGCCGATGCCGCCGACGGCGACCGCTTTCATCGTGGGGTCCCCGCTCCCGGCGTCCCCGGTGGCCGCCGCTTCCCGGTCCTGTCGCGTGACCTCGAAGAGCTTGTGCTGCTCGGGTGTTCCGCCGTATGCGGGGCCTGTGTGCGCGGTGCCGCTGACGCGTACGCGCAGTGTCAGCCCGAAGGGCCCCTTGCCGAACCTGTCGGCCATCTGGCCGCTGAGATGGACGACGAGGTAGTAGGAGCCGGCGAAGCGCATGGCTCGCACGTCGTCGCGGACGGCGTAGCGGTTGCGGTACTCGACGGGCGGCAGGGGGTCGGCGACGGCCTCCATCTGGCTGCCGGTGTAGCCGCGGGCCACGTCGTCGACGTTTCCGCGGACGGGGTTGTGGAGCGAGAGGTCGAGGGCGCCGTTGACGTAGCCGTGTTCGCCGCTCGAACTGCCCAGTTCGGCGGTGGCGTAGAGCTGCTGGCCCCAGTCGACCGGCACTTTGTAGAAGAGGGTCTGGCCGGGCTCGATGTCGGTCTGCCACACCCCGGGTGCCAGTGCCCGTGCCGTGGCGAAGCCCGCTCCGCCGGCGCGGCGGTCGGGGTCGCCGGTGACGGCTTCGGGGGAGGCGGAGTTCCAGGCCTCGGGCGCGTTCGTGGGCCCGGCCTCCGCCGGCTGGGGCTCCGTGACGGGGGCGAGTTCCAGGCCCCAGGTGCCCGACGAGGAGGCGCCGCCGGATCCGGTGGCGGATCCGGTGGCGTCGAGACGCTTGACCAGCAGGTAGTACGTGCCCGCCTTCTGGCACAGCGCCTTGCCTGCCTCGCGCAGGCCCAGCGCCGTGACGGGACGGGGGCTGAGTCCGGCGCCGAAGCGGGCGGATGCGTAGGAACAGGCGGTGCCGTTGGCGTCCTGCACCGACACCGTGATGCCGTCGGTGGCGGAGACCGTGGCGCCGGCGGGGGGTACGACGGTGACGGGGACGTACGCGGTGGTCGTGGCGTCGTCGAGTTCGAGGCGGTAGGAGAGCTCGGCGCCCTTGGCGATGGAGCTGCGGTACGTCTCGCCCGGCTTCAGCCGTGCGGCGTCCGTGGTGCTCTTGGCCCCGGCGACGGTGCGGTCGCCCTCGGCGAAGGCGTAAGTGTCGCCGCCCGGCGCGCCGGCCGCAACCGCGCTGCCGCCCGGCAAGGCGGCCGTCGTGCACAGCACCGCGCCGACGGCGGTGGCACGCGCGGCGGCAGCGAAGAGACGGCGACTCCGGTGCCCCCCGGCCCGCCACCACACCGTACGCCGCACCATCGCGCGCCCCCCTCGTCGTCCTGCGCCGCCGGTGTGACCGAGTCGTACCGGACCGTGACCATCCTGCCTCGTCGGGCCGCGCGGCATCCTCGAAATCCGGACGGGTGTCCAAAACGCATCGCCGCAGGGACGGCGTGGTACCACTCCGGCAACACAAAACCCCGACCGCTAGGGCGGTCGGGGTCTGATCAGATTCCGGTGTCGGTACTCACGAACCCGTGGGCACGGAGTCGGTCGCCTCCGTCCACAGATCCTGCTCGGCGCGATCCGCCTGGATCTGGCGGTACACGAGGAGCCCGCCGATGGCGGCCAGTGCGACCAGGAGAAGCTTCTTCACCGCGCGACCTCGTCTTTCTTTGACGTAGGGGACCTCTGGCGCCCGACTATACACACCGACCGATATCGATCGGTGACCTGCGTCGGACCCCAACTCCCGCCCGCGACAGCGTGATAAGCGGAGCCCGCACCGCTCCGATCGGAGGGTGATCACACCTCCACGGACGGTTACTTTGCTCCCTCTTCGGTGTCATCCGACTTGTTTTTTGGGATTTCCGACACTCTTGCGCCCATCCGGGTGGTGTTCATCTGAACATCGACGCGCCACGGGCGTCGGTCCACCACTTCGCGGCCCCCATACACATCATGAGGAAAGTACGCAAATCGTCCGACCCGAAAGTGAGGGGCCATGGCCCGGAACAAGGTCATGAAGCTGTGGACCGCCATCGTCACCGCCTTCCTCGCGCTGTGCACGACGCTCGGCCTCGTCACGGCGACCACCGCCGCGGCGGTACCGCAGCCGGAGGCCCCGCGCAACAGGACCACGCACCTGACGCTGCCGACGATGCCGATGTCCCACTGGTTCTGGTCCTGGTCCCATGCCAAGGCCCTGCCCCCCACGATGAAGCAGCGCATCGGCGCCGAGGCCCACGGCAAGTCCCCCAGCTGCCGCCACCGCCCCCTCGACGACGCGGAGGCGGTCACCCCGGACGAGCCCACAGCCCCCCTCGCCTGCTGACAGACAGAAGCGACACGACTCAGAGCGACGTACCGGCGAGCTTGCGTACCGAACAACCACGCCCGCGACCCTCGGCCCCCACAGGCCGGGGGTCTTCGTCGGCTCTTCCGAGCCCTCTCGACTCTGCAAAACCTCTCGACTCATCAAGACCTCTTTAGGAGTCGATAGGCTGAAGCCGTGCCCAAGGCCTACGAGGAGATCGCGGACGACATCCGCCGCTCCATCCGGGAGGGCACGCGCAAGCCCGGCGACAGGCTGCCGTCCGAGGCGGACCTGGCGCAGCACTACGGCAGGAGCGTGCCGACGGTGCAGAACGCCCTGCGGTTGCTGAGCGAGGAAGGCCTGATCGACAAGCGGCACGGCCGCGGCACCTTCGTCCGCCGCCCTCGCACGCTCGCGGTGCGCGACAACGGGCGGCACCAGTGGGAGAAGAACCGCGCGCGGGCACCGGAGGCCACCCGGGCCGAGACCGGAGTCACGGAGCACGACACCGGTCTGCGAGTCGACGACCTCGTCTTCTACGCGCGGTACCGCGAGATCGAGGCCCCCGACGAGCTGGCGGCCGTCTTCGGGGTACGGGTGGGCACGCTGCTGCTCGAACGCACGTACAGGACGCGGTACGCGGCCGAGTCCGCGCCCTTCAGCCTCGTCACCTCCTACCTCGTCCGCGAGATGATCGCGGCCAACCCCGACCTGCTGGACGAGACCAAGGAGCCCTGGCCGGGAGGTACCCAGAACCAGCTCCACACCCTCGGCATCGAGGTCGACCGCGTCGAGGAACGCCTCACCGCCCGTCCTCCGACACCGGAGGAGGCCAAGGCCCTGGATCTCCCGGCGGGCACGTCGGTGATCCTCCTGCGGAAGACCTCGTACGACATCCGCGACCGCGTCGTGGACGTCACCCTCGTCACGCTGCCGGGCGACCGTACGGAACTGCTCTTCACCACGTCCCTGGAAAGGTGGTGAGTGCCGCCGTGAGCCGGCGCGTCGTCATCGTCACCGCTGTGCACGCTCCCTCGGCCCGGTTCCTGCCGGATGCCTACAAGTCGCTGTGCGAGCAGTGGCTCCCGGACGGCTGGGAGTGGCACTGGGCCGTCCAGGAGGACGGGCGGACCGACGAGGTCCGGCCGTACGTCCCCGACGACGAGCGGGTGACCTTCCGCCAGGGCCGGCCCGGCGGTCCCGGCGTCGCCCGGACGATCGCCCTGGCACACGCCGACGGCGACTACGTCAGGATCCTGGACGCCGACGACCAGCTCACGCCGGGTGCGCTCGCCCGTGACCTGGCCGCGCTGGAGGCCGACCGCACCATCGGGTGGGCCACCTCGCGTGCGCTGGACCTGCTGCCCGACGGCTCGACGGTGGGCTTCGCGAGCGACCCGGACGAGGGCCCCGTCGAACGCGGGGCCGTGCTCGCCTTCTGGAAGACCAACGGTTTCCTCGCCCAGGTCCACCCCGCGACCCTCTTCGTCCGCCGTGACCTGCTGCTCGCCCTCGGCGGCTGGATGGCCCTGCCGGCGTCCGAGGACACAGGTCTGCTGCTCGCGCTGAACGCCGTGAGCCGTGGCTGGTTCTCGGCGGAGGTGGGGCTGCTCTACCGGAAGTGGGAGGGGCAGGCGACCGGCCAGGCCTCCCACGCCGACCCGGTGGAACGCACGGCGCGCATGGCGGTCGTCGAGGCCAGGGCGCGGGCCCTGGCGGACACCCACTGGCACTATCCGCCTGCGTGACGCCCGCGGTGGCGTGACACCACCCGGTGCCCCGCCGTCGCGTCAGCTCATGTGTCCTCGGTGATTCCTGTGGCGGTGTCCTCGGAGATCCTTGCGGCTGTGTCCTCGGTGATCCTTATGGCCTGGGACGGACACCGCTCGGCGGCCTCACGCACCAGTGGAGCGTCTCCGGTGTCCGCGCGACCGGGCCGGACGACGCCGTATCCGTCCTCGAACGCGAACACGGACGGCGCGCGGTGGGCGCACTCGGCGGAGCCGTAACAGAGGCCGGCGTCGATGGAGACCTTCATGCGTGCCCTTTTCCCCGGGGCGCCCGCGGCTACGCGAAGGGCAGTTCCAGCATGCGGATCGCGTTCCCCCGCAGCAGCTTGTAGGCCACGTCGGCGGGCAGGCCGCCCACGTGCTCCTGGGCCACCCTCTTCGTCTCCGGCCAGGTCGAGTCGACGTGCGGATAGTCGGTCTCGAAGGTCGCGTTGTCCACGCCCACGGTCTCGATCGCCTCGATGCCGTGCTTGTCGCGGAAGAAGCAGCAGAAGATCTGCCGGTAGTAGTACGTCGACGGCGGCTCCGGGATCAGGTCCTTCACCCCGCCCCAGGCCCGGTGCTCCTCCCACACGTCGTCGGCGCGCTCCAGGGCGTACGGGATCCACCCCATCTGCCCTTCGCTGTACGCGAGCTTCAGCCGCGGGAACTTCACGAGGACCCCGGAGAAGAGGAAGTCCATCATCGACGCCATGGCGTTGTTGAAGCTCAGCGAGGCCTGCACGGCGGGCGGCGCGTCCGGGGAGGCGGCCGGCATCTGCGACGAGGACCCGATGTGCATGTTGACCACGGTCCCCGTCTCCTCGCACGCCGCGAAGAACGGGTCCCAGTAGCCGGAGTGGATCGACGGAAGCCCCAGGTAGGTCGGGATCTCGCTGAAGGTCACGGCCCGTACGCCCCGGGCCGCGTTGCGCCGGATCTCGGCGACGGCCAGCCGGACGTCCCACAGCGGAATGAGGCAGAGCGGGATGAGCCGGCCACCGCTGTCACCGCACCATTCCTCGACCATCCAGTCGTTGTAGGCGCGCACGCACGCGAGGGCGACCTCCTTGTCCTCGGCCTCCGCGAAGGTCTGCCCGCAGAAGCGCGGGAAGGTCGGGAAGCAGAGCGAGGCCTCCACATGGTTGATGTCCATGTCCTCCAGCCGGGCCTTCGGGTCCCAGCAGCCGCGGCGCATCTGCTCCCGCGTGATGCCGTCGAGCGTCATCTCGTCCCGGGAGAAGCCGACGGCCGCGATGATGCGCTTGTACGGGAAGAGCCCGCCCTCGTACTCCCACCAGTCGGTGATCTGGCCCTCCGGGTCGGTGGTGAACCGGTACTTCCCGCCGATGTACGCGAGTTCGCCGATGCCCGCGGTGAACGGCTTCGGGCCCTTGTCGCGGTACTTGCTCGGGAGCCACGTCTCGAAGAGGTGCGCGGGCTCGATCACGTGATCGTCCACGCTGATGACCTTCGGCAGCTCGCTGGTTTCGCCGACGCTGGTGACCATGGCCTCGCCTCTCACTAGCCGACGCAGATCTGACGGTCCGTCAGAAACAGGTTAGGGCCGACTCACTTGACGGGCAAGGGGAGCGTCCGCCGGGTCACCGAGCCGCCGGTGGCACACCGCATGCGCAGGCACGCGCGTCTGGCCTCTTCACCGCCGTCGTGGCACCCTGCCCGCGCCGCCGAGCCGCGTCGCACGCCGCCCCGGCGGAGGAGGAGGCAGAGATGACCGAATGGGAAGACGTACCCAGCGCGCTGTCGGCCGAGGAGCTCAGGAAGGTCCACTCCACCCGCGCGCAGAGCGCGTACGACCGCGCCGTGACCACGTGCCGCCACGCCGGATTCGACCGGGACGCGGCCGAGATCGTGCCCAGGAGCCCCGTCGGGAGGGCCGCCGGCGCCCTGCACCTGTCCGCCGACTCGATCGCCGCCCTCACCGAGCGGACGGCCGACCCCGCGGCGGACGCCCGCTGCGCCCGCAACGCCGCCGCGGCGGCTGCCCTGGCCGCGCAGGTGGCCCAGTCGCGTGACGACAGCGGCGAAGCCCTCACTGCCCTGCGCGCGGCCCTCGCCGCCTCTCGGGCAGCCGCGGTCGCGGCGGGCGGAACGGCGGCGGGAAGGGACGTGTCACTGAACCGGGCGGCCGACGACGCGGAGGCGCACGCGGTCGCCACCGCGCGCGAGGCGGGCTGGACCCGGTAGCAAACGCCCTTCCACCACCGCGTCGTGGGGGGCCCGGGCCCCCCCCCCCGGGGGGCCGGGGGGGGCCCCCCCCCGCCGGGCCGCCCCCCCCCGGCCGGCCGCGGGGCGGGGGCCCCCCGCCCCCCCCGGCGGCGGGGGGGGGGGGGGGGGGGGGGGGGGGGGGGGGGGCGGGGGGCCCGGCCCCCCCCCCCCCCCCGGGGGCGCGCCCCCCCCCCCCCCCGGGGGGGGGGCCCCCCCCCCCCCCCCGCGGGCCGTGCCGGCCCGCGCCATGACGGCGCGGGCCGGGGACAGGCCGGACCCGTCGTCGGCGGACGGCAGTCCGCGAGGGACTGTCCACACGGGTCTCTCGTGCTCGTGCGACAAGAGCGACGCCGCCGTCCCGTGACACCGGCGGAAGCTGACCGAGAACATGCGGCGTCGTGAGCTGTCTCTTCGAACGCTGAGCAGGTGGCCTGGCCGGTCGACGCCCGATCGGCGCGCCAGTGCGTCGAGATCCTGCCATCTGAGGCCCCCGCCGGGGAGGTTCCGGTGTCCGGACCCCGACTTCACCGCAGGTCAGCCATATAAAGTGAGTTTTCCGGTCCGGATGTCCAGATGCGGGGGGAAGTAAGGGGTGGAGGCCTTGAGTTCCGACTCAGGGGCACGCACAGCCTTCGCGGAACGTCTCGCGCTGCTGTACAAGGAGGCGGGCAACCCTCCCCTCAAACGCGTGGCCGAGGCGGTCGACCGACTTCACCGGGTCGACGAACGAGGGCGTCCCGTACGGGTCTCCGCCCAGCGGATCAGCGACTGGCGGCGGGCGAAGAACGTGCCGGCCCAGTTCGCCGCCCTCGCCGCGGTGCTGCACGTACTGATCCCCCAGGCACGGCGCGCGCAGCCCGCGCCGGTGTCCACGGGCCTGTACGACCTGGCCCAGTGGCAGCGCCTGTGGGAGCGCGCGGTGGCCGACCCGGTGGGCGACCGCCCCCCGGAATCCGCGGAGGAGGAGGAACAGGGCCCGGCCGAAGCCTCGACCGTCGCGGGTGTCTGCCCGTACCGGGGGCTGGCCTCGTACCGCCGGCAGGACGCCCGCTGGTTCTTCGGCCGGGAGCGGAGCACGGACGCCCTGGTCGCCCAGCTCCGCGCGGCGGAGCGGACCGGTGGCCTGGTCATGCTCGTCGGCGCCTCGGGGGCCGGGAAGTCCTCCCTGCTGAACGCCGGCCTGGTGCCCGCGCTGCAGAACGGCGCGCCGGACGGCGAGGACGGTCCGGCCAGGGACACCCTTCAGCTCGTGCCGGGAGCCGATCCCCTCGCCGAACTGACCCGCCGTATCCCGGAACTCGCACAGGCCGTCTCCTCACGGGAGGAACCCGGCACCCCGCGGTTCGCGCACGCGGTGCGGGAGGCGGTCACGGCGTGGGCACGGCGCGACACGGCATCCACCGGGCGCCCCGTCGTCATCGTCGACCAGTTCGAGGAGGCCTTCACCCTCTGCTCCGACGAGACGATCAGACGCACCTTCGTCCAGGTCCTGCACGCCGCCTGCTCACCCGCCGGCCCGGACGCCCCCGCCCCCGTCCTCGTCGTCCTCGGCATCCGCGCCGACTTCTACGAGCAGTGCCTCGCCCATCCCGAACTGGCCGACGCGCTGCAGCACCGTCACATGGTGCTCGGCCCGCTGACCACCACGGAGCTGCGCGAGGCGGTCACCGGCCCGGCCAAGGCCGTGGGACTGGAACTCGAACCGGGCCTGGCGGAGCTGATCGTCCGTGAGGTGAGCGTCGACAGCCCCGGCGGCGCGCACGACGCGGGCGCGCTGCCGCTGCTGTCCCATGCGCTGCTCGCCACCTGGCAGCGCCGCAAGGCGGGCAGGCTGACGCTGGCCGGCTACCGCGCCGCGGGCGGAATCCAGGGAGCGGTGGCGGCGACCGCCGAGCGGGCCTGGTCCGGCCTCGACCCGGCGGCCCGTTCCGCCGCGCGGCTGCTGCTGCTCCGGCTGGTGCGGCTGGGCGAGGACACCCAGGCCACCCGCCGGCGCGGGACGCGACGCCAGCTGTCGGACGAGTCGACGGACCCCGGCAAGACGGAGGAGTCGCTGGAGGCGCTGGTCCGCGCCCGCCTGGTGACCCTCGACGCGGAGACCGTGGAAATCACCCACGAAGCGCTGCTGCACGCCTGGCCGCGCCTGCGCGACTGGATCGACGAGGACCGCAGCGACCATCTGCTGCGCCAGCGGCTGGAGGAGGACGGCCGGGCCTGGGAGGGCTCGAACCGCGACTCCTCGCTGCTCTACCGCGGCTCCCGGCTGGAACAGGCGCACACCTGGGCCAAGTCCGCCGACAACACCTTCCTGACCCGCAGCGCGGTGGAGTTCCTGGCCGCCTCGGTCAGACTGCGCAAGCGCATGGTGTGGATCGGCCGCGGCGCGGTGTCGGCCCTGGTCGTCCTCGCGGTGCTGGCCGCCGGTGCGGCGGTGGTGGCCTGGCAGCAGCGGGACGACGCCGTGTTCGAGCAGGTGCTCGCCGAGGCCGACCGCGTCCAGTACACGGACCCGTCGCTGTCCGCCCAGCTCGACCTGGTGGCGCACGGCCTGCGCTCGGACGACGAGGGCACGAACAACCGGCTGATCTCGATCGTCAACGCCCCCCTGGCCACACCGCTCCCCGGCCACACCGGCGCCGTCTATCTCACCTCGTTCAGCCCGGACGGCCACACCCTGGCCACCGCCAGCTACGACCGGACCGTACGCCTGTGGGACGTACGCCGGCCGACCCGCCCCAAGCCGCTCGGCAAGCCCCTCACCGGTCACACGAGCTGGGTGAGCAGCGCGGTCTTCAGCCCCGACGGCCACACGCTGGCCAGCGCGTCGGACGACGGCACGATCCGGCTGTGGGACGTACGGGACCCGGGTCACCCGAAGCCTCTCGGTGCGCCCCTGACCGGCCACGACGGCACGATCTACCTGGTCGCCTTCAGCCCCGACGGGCGCACCCTGGCCAGCGCCGACGAGGACCACACCGTCCGCCTGTGGGACGTGAGCGACCCGAGCCGCCCGAAGACGCTCAGCACCCTGAACGGCCGGACCGCCGCCGTCCGCTCGGTGGCGTTCAGCCCCGACGGCCGGACCCTGGCCGCGGGCGGCGACGACAACACGATCGCGTTGTGGAACACCGCCGATCCGCGCCGGCCGAAGCGGCTCGACACGGAGCTGACCGGCCACACGGGCACGGTCCACTCGGTGGCCTTCAGCCCCGACGGCAAGACACTCGCCAGCGGCAGCGCGGACGACACCATACGGCTGTGGAATGTCGCCGATCCCCGGCACGCCACCCCCCTCGGCTCGCCGCTGACCGGCCACACCGGCCCGGTCTGGTCGGTGGCCTTCAGTCCGGACGGCACCATGCTCGCCGCCGCCAGCGCGGACAGCACGGCGAGCCTGTGGAACGTCAGCGACCCGGCGTACCCGTCACAGGTCGGCGAGCCCCTCGCGGGCAGCAGCGGCGAGATGTACGCCCTGGGCTTCAGCCCCGACGGCAAGACCCTCGCCACCGGAAGCGGCGACAGCAAGGTGCGTCTGTGGTCGATACCGACGTCCGACATGATCGGCCGCAGCGGAGCGTTCCGCCCGGACGGGCAGGTGCTCGCCACGGCCGCGCGCGACGGACGGATCCGGCTGTGGAACGTGGCGCGCCCCGACCGGCCCCACTCCCTGAGCAAGCCGTTCATGCCCGGGGACGGCGGTGACCGGGCCCTGGCGTTCTCCCCCGACGGCCACACCCTCGCGGTCCTCACCGGCGACCGTGCCGTGTACCTGTGGAACGTCACCGACCCCGCCCAGCCGGTCTCCTACGGGCCGCCCATCACCCTGCGCACCCGGTTCATGGGCCCCGACGCGCTCGCCTACAGCCCGGACGGCCGCACCCTCGCCACCGCCTACGACGACCGCACCATCGCGCTGTGGAACGTCGGCGACCCCTCCCACGTCAAGGCCCTCGGCACCCCGCTCACCGGCCACAAGGGCTACGTCAACGCGCTGGTCTTCAGCCCGGACGGCCGCACCCTGGCCAGCGGCAGCGCCGACACCACCATCCGCCTGTGGAACGTGACGGACCCCCGGCACGCGACCCCGCGCGGCGCGCCTCTCGAAGGGCACCACGGCCCCGTCAACGTGCTCGCCTACAGCCCTGACGGCCACACCCTGGCCAGTGGCAGCGACGACGACACGGTCCGCCTCTGGGACATCGGCGATCCCCTGAGGCCGAGCCGGCTGGGCTCCCCCCTGACCGGCCACACGGAGGCGGTGGTGTCGCTGACGTTCCGCCAGGACGGCAACACCCTGGCGAGCGGCGGCAACGACAACACGGTCCGTCTGTGGAACGTGTCCAGCCCGGCGAAGGCCGAGGCCATCGGCCAGTCGATGAGCCCCAACGCCAAGACCGGCAACTTCCTGTCGTTCAGCCCCAACAGCCATCTGCTCGGCGTCTCGAGCGGCGCCGACACGATCCGGCTGTGGGACCTGGACGTCGACGAGGCGATCCACCGCATCTGCTCGACCACCGGGGGCGTCCTGACGCCGGAGAAGTGGCACGAGTACCTGCCCCGGCTCTCGTACGAGCCCCCCTGCGGAAGGTGATCGGACCGACCGTTTCCGACCCGTTTCAGACAGCGCTTGCGTGATCCCGATCACAACTGCTCATCACAGCAGAGCAGTCGGCTCCCGCCGTGCGAGCAGCCTTGTTACTGTTGGCCACAGCCCGATCGCTGGTGCATCCCCCGTCGCCAGCGGTCGGGCGCTTTCATGCCCCGGCGCGCCACGGCTGGGCCGCCTTCCGGCGCCGTGTGCTCCCACAGCGGTCCCAGCGGTGATCTGACGAGGACCAGTGCTGACGAGGACTAGTACTGGGGATCATCGCCGAAGACGAGCGCCAGCATCAGCGCGGCCAGCGTGATCGCCACGATGAGGAACGCACCGAGAAGGATCCGGCCGCAGGAGGCCCGGTCCAGCTTCCCGCGTTCATAGGGATCGTCGTAGTGATGGTGACCGCCGGCGGGTCTGTCAGGGTCGGCCATCGCACCTCATCGGTTGGTGTCGGCCGTATATGCCGAAGACCCCCAACCGTGATCGGCTGGGGGTCTTCGTGCTGGTGGGGCTAACAGGATTTGAACCTGTGGCCTCATCCTTATCAGGGATGCGCTCTAACCAACTGAGCTATAGCCCCGCCGCGCCTTGCGGTGTGTGTCCCGCGCGCTGACTCCTGAAGATTAGCGCACGACCGGCGCAGTCCCAAAATCGGTTGTCGGGGGACCGTCAGTGGAGGTTTGGAACCGCCAGGACGAGGAACGTCACTCGTCCTCGGCCAGCGTCAGCTCGATGCCACCGACGAAGCCCGCGGAGAGGTTGTAGATGAACGCGCCGAGGGTGGCCAGGGCCGTCGCGAGGACGACGTCGATGACCGCGATGATCGTCGTGAACGTCAGGACGTGCGGGAGGGACAGGAAGGCCTGCAGGTCGAAGCCGTTCGCCTCGTTCGAGCCGGTCGCCTCCGAGATCGTGCCGCCGACCGTCGAGAACACGCCCATCGCGTTCATGACCATCCACAGCACGGCGGACGCGACGACCGTGCAGATGCCCAGGGCGATGGAGAGCAGGAAGCTGACCTTCATCACCGACCACGGGTCGGCCTTGGCCACGCGCAGCCGCGCCTTGCGGGTACGGGGCGTGGTGCGAGCGCCGGTGCGCGGCCGGCGCACGGCACCCGTCGCGGCCTGCGCCGGGTAGGCCTGCGGCGGGTGGTAGGGCTCGGACGACTCCTGGGGCTGGCGCTCACCCGGCAGCGGCGAGGCCGCCTGCGCCTCGGGCGCGGGAGCCGAGGGCTGGGCGCCCGGAGCGGCCGGGGAGGCCGCTCCAGCCGCGTGCTGCTGGGTCCCCGAGCCTCGGGTGTCCGTCACAGTTCCCCCCTGGGATCCATGCGTGTCGGGCGAGTGCGCGTCGGTCTCGGGGGACTTGACCGCCTTGAGATTGGTCGTGTGCGGGTCCGTCGCGTTCGCCGCGCTCGTGGCGGAGCCACGGCCGCCGCCGTCCTTGTGCTTGTCGGCAGAGGTACCGGTCGAGGTACCGACCGAACCGGCGCCCGTGGCTCCGCTCACGATGACTCTCTCCTCGTCCTACTCGGCCGAGGGCGCCTCACCCTCGTCCGTGCCGGCGGTCGCGGCACCCTCGGCGGACTCGTCCACGGCCACGTCGCCGTCGACTTCCTCCGCCTCGCGCCCCGCCTCGGCGTTACGTGCGATACCGACCACGGCATCGCGCTTGCCCAGGTTGATCAGCTGGACGCCCATGGTGTCACGGCCCGTCTCCCTGACCTCGTTGACTCGCGTACGAATCACACCGCCGCCGAGCGTGATGGCGAGGATCTCGTCGGTCTCCTCGACCACCAGCGCGCCGACGAGAGAACCGCGGTCCTCCACGATCTTGGCGGCCTTGATGCCGAGGCCGCCGCGACCCTGGACGCGGTACTCGTCGACAACGGTCCGCTTCGCGTATCCGCCGTCCGTGGCAGTGAACACGAACGTACCGGGTCGAACAACGTTCATCGACAAAAGTTCATCGCCCTCGCGGAAACTCATGCCCTTGACACCCGAGGTGGCCCGGCCCATGGGCCGCAGCGACTCGTCCGTGGCGGTGAACCTGATCGACTGAGCCTTCTTGCTGATCAGCAGCAGATCGTCGTCGGCCGACACGAGTTCGGCTCCGATCAGTTCGTCATCGGAACCGTCCTCACGCTCACGCAGGTTGATCGCGATGACGCCGCCCGAGCGCGGGGAGTCGTAGTCCTTCAGCGGTGTCTTCTTGACCAGACCCGCCTTGGTGGCCAGCACCAGGTACGGCGCCGCCTCGTAGTCGCGGATCGCGAGGATCTCGGCGATCGCCTCGTCCGGCTGGAAGGCGAGCAGGTTCGCGACGTGCTGCCCGCGCGCGTCCCGGCCGGCGTCCGGAAGCTCGTACGCCTTCGCCCGGTACACCCGGCCCTTGTTCGTGAAGAACAGCAGCCAGTGGTGCGTGGTCGACACGAAGAAGTGGTCGACGATGTCGTCTTCCTTCAGCTTCGTGCCGCGTACGCCCTTGCCGCCGCGCTTCTGGGCGCGATAGTCGTCCGTCTTCGTCCGCTTGACGTAGCCGCCGCGGCTGACGGTGACGACGATGTCCTCCTCGGCGATGAGGTCCTCGATGGACATGTCGCCGTCGTAGGGCACCAGCATGGTCTTGCGGTCTTCGCCGAACTTCTCGACGATCGCGGCCAGTTCCTCGCTGACGATGCCCCGCTGACGGACCGGGGAGGCGAGGATCCCGTTGTACTCGCTGATCTTCGCCTGGAGCTCGTCGTGCTCCTGGACGATCTTCTGACGCTCCAGGGCGGCCAGGCGCCGCAGCTGCATCTCGAGGATGGCGTTCGCCTGGATCTCGTCGATCTCCAGGAGCCCCATCAGGCCGGTGCGCGCGATGTCGACGGTCTCGCTGCGCCGGATCAGCGCGATGACCTCGTCGATGGCGTCCAGGGCCTTCAGCAGACCGCGCAGGATGTGCGCCCGCTCCTCGGCCTTGCGCAGCCGGAAGCGCGTACGGCGGACGACGACCTCGATCTGGTGCGTCACCCAGTGGCGGATGAACGCGTCCAGCGAGAGCGTGCGCGGAACGCCGTCGACCAGCGCCAGCATGTTCGCGCCGAAGTTCGTCTGCAGGTCGGTGTGCTTGTAGAGGTTGTTCAGCACGACCTTGGCGACCGCGTCCCGCTTGAGGACGATGACCAGGCGCTGGCCCGTGCGGGACGAGGTCTCGTCACGGACGTCGGCGATGCCGCCGATCTTGCCGTCCTTCACCAGGTCGGCGATCTTCTGCGCCAGGTTGTCGGGGTTCACCTGGTACGGCAGCTCCGTCACCACCAGGCACTGGCGGTTCTGGATCTCCTCGACCTCGACGACCGCGCGCATGGTGATCGAGCCGCGGCCCGTGCGGTAGGCCTCCTCGATGCCCTTACGGCCGACGACGAGCGCGCCGGTGGGGAAGTCCGGGCCCTTGATGCGCTCGATGAGCGCGTCCAGGAGCTCCTCGTGCGAGGCCTCCGGGTTCTCCAGGTACCACTGGGCACCGGCCGCGACCTCGCGCAGGTTGTGCGACGGGATGTTGGTGGCCATGCCGACCGCGATACCGGCCGAGCCGTTGATCAGCAGGTTCGGGAAGCGCGACGGCAGGACGGTCGGCTCCTGGGAGCGGCCGTCGTAGTTGTCCGTGAAGTCGACGGTCTCCTCGTCGATGTCGCGGACCATCTCCATCGACAGCGGCGCCATCTTGCACTCGGTGTAGCGCATGGCGGCCGCCGGGTCGTTGCCCGGAGAGCCGAAGTTGCCGTTGGAGTCCACCAGCGGCATCCGCATCGACCACGGCTGGGCGAGGCGCACCAGCGCGTCGTAGATCGAGGAGTCGCCGTGCGGGTGGTAGTTGCCCATGACGTCGCCGACGACACGGGCGCACTTGTAGAAGCCGCGCTCGGGACGGTAGCCGCCGTCGTACATGGCGTACAGGACGCGGCGGTGGACGGGCTTGAGACCGTCGCGGACGTCGGGCAGCGCGCGGGACACGATGACGGACATCGCGTAGTCGAGGTACGAGCGCTGCATCTCCGTCTCGAGCCCGACGGGCTCGACGCGGACGGTCGCCTCGCCGCTCTCTTCAGGGGTGACAGGGGTGTTCTCGTCGGCCATTGCTGGTGAAGATCCTTCCTGGTGCGGTCAGCTGAGACCGACTCAGATATCGAGGAAGCGGACGTCCTTGGCATTGCGCTGGATGAACGCGCGGCGGGCCTCGACGTCCTCGCCCATGAGGACCGAGAACAGGTCGTCGGCCTGGGCGGCGTCGTCGAGTGTGACCTGGCCGAGGACGCGGTGCTCGATGTCCATGGTGGTCACGCGCAGCTCCTCGGCGTTCATCTCGCCGAGACCCTTGAAGCGCTGGATCGAGTCCTCGCGGACGCGCTTGCCGCGCTGACGGCCCAACTCCAGCAGCGCGTCGCGCTCGCGGTCGGAGTACGCGTACTCGACCTCGTCCCGGCCCCACTTGATCTTGTAGAGCGGGGGACGGGACAGGAACACGTGCCCGGCCTCGACCAGCGGCCGCATGAAGCGGAACAGGAAGGTCAGCA
The DNA here is from genome assembly GCF_044746205.1 of Streptomyces sp. NPDC086549. Taxonomy (NCBI): domain Bacteria; kingdom Bacillati; phylum Actinomycetota; class Actinomycetes; order Kitasatosporales; family Streptomycetaceae; genus Streptomyces; species Streptomyces sp. NPDC086549. The sequence goes on from NZ_JBIVBS010000007.1 coordinate 207,368, forward strand.
GCAGGGTGTTGATGTGCTGGCCGTCGACGTCGGCGTCCGCCATCAGGATGATCTTGTGATAGCGGAGCTTCTCGATGTCGAAGTCCTCGTGCACGCCCGTGCCGAAGGCGGAGATCAGCGCCTGGATCTCCTGGTTCTGCAGGATCTTGTCGATCCGCGCCTTCTCGACGTTGAGGATCTTGCCTCGGATCGGGAGGATCGCCTGGTACTGCGGGTTGCGGCCGGACTTGGCCGAGCCGCCGGCGGAGTCACCCTCGACGATGAAGATCTCGCACTTGGTCGGGTCGTTCGACTGGCAGTCCGACAGCTTGCCCGGCAGGGACGCGCTCTCCAGGAGGCCCTTGCGGCGGGTGAGGTCACGGGCCTTGCGGGCCGCCACGCGCGCGGTGGCCGCCTGGATGCCCTTGCGGATGATGTCCGCCGCCTCGTTCGGGTTGCGGTCCAGCCAGTCGTTGAGGTGCTCGTAGACCGCCTTCTGGACGAAGGTCTTCGCCTCGGTGTTGCCCAGCTTGGTCTTGGTCTGGCCCTCGAACTGCGGCTCGCTCAGCTTCACCGAGATGATCGCCGTCAGACCCTCGCGGATGTCGTCGCCCGTGAGGTTGTCGTCCTTCTCGCGGAGCAGCTTCTTGTCGCGCGCGTACTTGTTGATCAGCGAGGTCAGCGCGGCACGGAAGCCCTCTTCGTGCGTACCGCCCTCGTGGGTGTGGATGATGTTCGCGAAGGAGTACACGCCCTCGCTGTAGCCGCTGTTCCACTGCATCGCGACCTCGAGGGACAGGCTCTTGTCCTTGTCCTCGGCATCCAGGTCGATCACGGTGGGGTGGACCACGTCCCCCTTGCGGGAGTTCAGGTACTTCACGAAGTCGACGATGCCGCCCTCGTAGTGGTACGTGACGGTCTTGACCTCGGCCTTCTCGTCGGCGCCCGCCTCGTCCGCTCCGGACGTGGCCTTCGCCGACTCGCGCTCATCAGTGAGTTTGATTGTCAAACCCTTGTTGAGGAACGCCATCTCCTGGAAACGCCGCGAGAGCGTCTCGAAGGAGTACTCGGTGGTCTCGAAGATGTCCGGGTCGGCCCAGAAGGTCACCGAGGTGCCGGTGTCGTCGATCGCCTCGTGCTGGGCGAGCGGAGCCGTCGGCACGCCCATCTTGTAGTCCTGCGTCCAACGGTGGCCGTCGGTCCTGACCTCGACCGACACCTTGCTGGACAGGGCGTTCACGACGGAGACGCCGACGCCGTGCAGACCGCCGGAGACGGCGTAGCCGCCGCCGCCGAACTTGCCGCCCGCGTGCAGCACCGTCAGGACGACCTCCAGGGCCGGCTTCCCCTCGGAGGGGACGATGCCCACCGGGATGCCACGGCCGTTGTCGACGACGCGCACACCGCCGTCGGCCAGGATCGTCACGTCGATGGTGTCCGCATGACCGGCCAGTGCCTCGTCGACCGAGTTGTCGACGACCTCGTACACCAGGTGGTGCAGACCGCGCTCGCCGGTAGAGCCGATGTACATACCGGGTCGCTTGCGGACCGCGTCCAGCCCTTCGAGGACGGTGATGGCGCTGGCGTCGTACGAGGCGGTGACCTCACCGTTCGCGCCGGCGTCGGTGGACGGGATGTTCTCGTTGGGGTTGCCGGAATCGGCCACGAAGCGCCCTTTCTGGCACATCAGCACGAGCCGGGCTCCTGGGGACACCCCCTCTGGGGGAGGGTTGCCGGAGCGGCTGCGGCATGTTGCGTTGGTAAGCCTTGACTCAGCGTTGCTCAGCTTTTCCCGGACCTCCCCACGACTGGGGCGGGATTGGCTTCCAGTCTACCGGTAGCGCCGACAGTGATGGGGGTTTGCCGGTACCTGAGTCCCCATGTGCCGCCCTGAACCGGTCCCGACCGGGTCCCGATATACGGATGGGGGCTCCAAGAGGCTCACGGAGGCACTCAGCGCTTCCGGCTGTCAACCCTTGGCTACTCCGGGGTCAGGTCGGGATTCGCAACAGCGTGCGGTTGTACGACAAAGGCACGCACGAACTCCGGTACGTGACGTAAGTCACCCGTAGGTGTCGCCGGGGCCCGTGCTCCCCGGGGCCCGCAGAGAGCCGTAACGACGGGCCGGACCACCCGGGCCGAACACCTTGATCAGCCTCACCGCCCCCTGCCCGAGATCCTCGTTGAGGCGGGCGACCAGCGTCGGGGCGAGTAGACGCAGCTGCGTCGCCCACGCCGTGGAGTCGCACTGCACGGTCAGGACACGCTCGTCCTCGTCGTACCGCTGCGGCACACAGTGCTTGGCCAGGTCCTCACCGACGATCTGCGGCCAGCGCCCCATGACCCCGCCCACCGCGGCCGGAGTCTCCCACCCGCGCTCATTGATCAACCTGTTGATCGCGGCACCGAGCGCCATGGGGTCACGCCCGTCGGCACGCGCGCCCGAGCGCAGGCCCCCGCCCCGCCGAGCCTGCTTCTTCTGCTGCGCCGCGGCCCCACGCGCGCGTGCCTGCTCCTTGGCGGCACGAAGCGCCACGCGCGCGAGGTCGACTCCGGAGGGCTCGGGACTCTTCCCGGATCCCTGAGGGGTGGGTTCGTCCGTGCTCATACGCGCTCCACCGTCCCGTCGGACACGGCGTACCGCGCCCCCGCCAGCACATGCGGTACGTCGTCGTCCACAGCGGCGGTCACCAGGACCTGCTCGCCGGGCGCGACCAGCTCCGCCAGCCGTTCGCGACGCCGGGCGTCCAGCTCGGCGAACACGTCGTCGAGGATCAGCACCGGCTCGTTGCCCTCCGCGCGCAGCAGGTCGTACGACGCCAGGCGCAGCGCCAGCGCGTAGGACCAGGACTCACCGTGGGAGGCGTAGCCCTTCGCGGGCAGCTGACCGAGCTTGAGCACCAGGTCGTCCCGGTGCGGGCCCACGAGCGTGACACCCCGCTCGATCTCCTGCTTGCGGGCGTCGGCCAGGGCCGCCATCAGCTGGGCGTAGAGGTCCTCGCGCGTATGGGCCTCGCCGGGCGCGGACGGCTTGTACTCCAGGGCGACGGGACCGCCTCCGGGGGCCAGCTGCTCGTACGCTTTGTCGGCCAGCGGCTGGATCGCGGCGACCAGGTCGAGGCGCTGGGCGAACAGCTCGGCACCCACCCGCGCGAGGTGCTGGTCCCAGACGTCCAGCGTGGACAGGTCCATGGAACGGCCCCCGTGCCGGCGGGCCAGCGCGGCCGTCTTCAGGAGCGTGTTGCGCTGCTTGAGGACCCGCTCGTAGTCGGAGCGCACGCCCGCCATACGCGGGGAGCGGGCCGTGATCAGCTCGTCGAGGAAGCGCCGACGCTCACCGGGGTCGCCCTTGACCAGGGCTAGATCCTCGGGCGCGAACAGCACGGTCCGTACGATCCCGAGCACATCACGAGGCCTGACCTGCGAGGACCTGTTGATACGGGCACGGTTGGCCTTGCCCGGGTTCAGCTCCAGCTCGACCAGCTGCTGCCGCTCGCCCTGCCGGACCTGCGCCCGGATGATCGCGCGGTCGGCACCCATACGGACCAGGGGCGCGTCGGAGGCGACGCGGTGGCTGCCGAGGGTAGCGAGATAGCCGACCGCCTCGACGAGGTTCGTCTTCCCCTGCCCGTTGGGGCCGACGAAGGCGGTGACGCCCGGGTCGAGCGGGACCTCGACCCGGGCGTACGAGCGGAAGTCGGCCAGCGACAGATGCGTGACGTGCATGGTCGTTTCGCCGACCTCCCCCAGGGTTGTGGATCGCGAAGCGACCCTGTGGACTACTTCTTCTCTACGGCGTGGCCGCCGAACTGGTTGCGCAGCGCGGCGATCATCTTCATCTGCGGCGAGTCGTCCTGGCGGGACGCGAACCGCGCGAACAGCGAGGCGGTGATCGCGGGAAGCGGCACCGCGTTGTCTATGGCGGCTTCCACAGTCCAGCGGCCCTCGCCGGAGTCCTGTGCGAAACCTTTCAGCTCCTCCAGGTGCTCGTCCTCGTCGAGGGCGTTCACCGCGAGGTCGAGCAGCCAGGAACGGATGACCGTCCCCTCCTGCCAGGAGCGGAAGACCTCACGGACGTCGGTCACCGAGTCGACCTTCTCCAGGAGCTCCCAGCCCTCGGCGTAGGCCTGCATCATCGCGTACTCGATGCCGTTGTGGACCATCTTCGCGAAGTGGCCCGCGCCGACCTTGCCCGCGTGCACCGCGCCGAAGTCGCCCTTCGGCTTGAGCGCGTCGAAGACCGGCTGCACCTTGGCGACGTTCTCGGCGTCGCCGCCGTACATCAGCGCGTAGCCGTTCTCCAGGCCCCAGACGCCGCCGGAGACGCCGCAGTCGACGAAGCCGATGCCCTTGGCGGCCAGCTCCTCGGCATGCCTCTCGTCGTCCGTCCAGCGGGAGTTGCCGCCGTCCACGACCACGTCGCCGGGCTCGAGAAGCTCGGCGAGCTGGTCGATCGTGGACTGCGTGGGCTCGCCGGCCGGGACCATCACCCAAACCACGCGCGGGCCGGAGAGCTTGCCCACAAGCTCTTCCAGGCTGTGGACATCCGCAAGGTCCGCGTTGCGGTCGTATCCGATGACGGTGTGGCCCGCGCGGCGAATCCGCTCGCGCATGTTGCCGCCCATCTTGCCGAGGCCGACGAGACCGAGGTCCATCAGTTGATCCTTAGGTTGCTGTGTGACGTGTGGGGCACGTTCGTACCTGTGTCCGAGCCTAAACCCGGACGCTCACGCACATCTGTGGGCATACGCGCTCATGCGTATGCCCTCACCTGCGGCTTCGACCGACGGAGGGCGGTGAACGGCATCAGCCGCTCAGCCGCACCGGCATGATCAGGTACTTGTAGGCCTCGTCCGCCTCGGCGTCCAACGCCGGCTTGCCGCTGAGCAGCGCGGGCTTCGTGGACGTCGTGAAGGACAGCTGGGCCACCGGGGAGTCGATGGCGCTCAGGCCGTCGAGCAGGAACGTCGGGTTGAAGGCGATCGAGATGTCGTCGCCGTCCAGCTGCGCGTCCACCCTTTCCACAGCCTGTGCGTCGTCGCTGGAGCCGGCCTCCAGGATGAGCACGCCCTTCTCGAAGCTGAGCCGCACCGGGGTGTTCCGCTCCGCCACCAGGGCCACACGCTTGACGGCCTCCACGAAGGGGGCGGTCTCGATCACGGCGATGCTGTTGAACTCGGTCGGGAACAGCGTGCGGTACTTGGGGAGGTCACCCTCCAGCAGCCGGGTCGTCGTCCGGCGTCCGGCGCCCTCGAAACCGATCAGCCCCTCGCCCGCGCCCGAACCGGACAGCGCCAGGATCACGCTGTCGCCGCTTGTGAGCGCCTTTGCGGTGTCCAGGAGCGTCTTGGCGGGCACCAGGGCGACCGCGGAGGCGTCCGGGTTCTCCGGCTTCCACAGGAACTCGCGGACCGCGAAGCGGTAGCGGTCGGTGGAGGCCAGGGTGACCGTGTCGCCCTCGATCTCGATGCGCACACCGGTGAGGACGGGCAGCGTGTCGTCGCGGCCCGCGGCGATGGCGACCTGCTGGACGGCGGAGGCGAAGACCTCGCCAGGGACCGTGCCGGTCGCGTTCGGCATCTGCGGCAGGGACGGGTACTCCTCCACAGGCAGGGTGTGGAGTGTGAATCGCGAGGAGCCGCAGACCACCGTCGCCCGTACACCGTCTGTGGAAATCTCCACCGGCCGGTTGGGGAGGGCGCGGGAGATGTCGGCGAGCAGGCGGCCGGAGACGAGGACCGTGCCCTCCTCCTCGACCTCCGCCTCCACGGACACCCGGGCGGAGACCTCGTAGTCGAAGCTGGACAGGCTCAGCTGGCCGTCCTCGGCCTTCAGCAGGAGGCCGGCGAGGACAGGCGCCGGCGGACGGGCCGGAAGGCTGCGTGCCGCCCAGGCCACTGCCTCCGCGAGTACGTCGCGTTCCACCCGGATCTTCACCGTAAGCCGCCTCCTGCTGTTGCTACTGAGCCCTACGACTCGGTGTCACTGCCCTCTGCGACGGGAAGGACACCGGGGACCAGTCTGACGCACCGCACTGACAGTAGGTGCCTGTCGGGGTCAAGTCGTGCCGAGGGGCAGCCGGGCTCGAGACGGCGAGTTGTGCACAGGCCCCACTTCGAAACGGATTCCGCACTCTCTCTAGTTGGAAGTAGTAGTAGGGCCTGTGGATACCGTGGATAACCACGTTTGCCCAGCTCAGCGCGGAAATTTTGTCCACCGGCCCTGTGGGTGACAGCAGTGGACAACTTGGCGTTTCTGTGGAGAACAGAAAGTTCTGCACACACCGCCCACAGCCCGAGGGCAGTTCTCCCCAGCTGCGTCCCCAGGTTTACCCACGTTTCCCACACCCCAATCCGGCATCTCGGTGTGACGCCTTTCACTCGACGCGGTGATCAGGGGCGTCGTGTTGCCGAACAGTGGACAGCCATGTGGAGAAGCCACGGATCGCTGGGGACAACCGGCCCCAGCCTGTGGGGCGCCGGTGGACAACTTCGTGCACAGCCTGTGGATCTTCGCTTCATCCACAGGCTGTGGAGATCGTTCGTCCACGAATCCACAACCCGATGACCTGGTCTGATGGTCTTTCAACCGGCTCCGCTGTGGACACGATCTGGACAACTCCACAGTCCCCAGGATGTGGACGGAAGAAAGTCACCGAATCTGTGGAGAGCGGCCGTAACCTCGCGGCTAATCGAACACCGGGTGGCTGCGGACCGATGGTCCGGGGCCTGCCGGACCCGGGTCCGGAGGTGTGGCCGGGCCGGTGTGGCGGGGCCGGTGCGGCCGGTCCGGTGTGCTCGCGGAGCCACGGCGGGGCACGGCAGCGGAACGAGACGAGGGGCGCCCCCGGATGTCCTCCGGGGGCGCCCCTGAGCGTCGTACGCCTGCGGTCGTCAGCCGTTCTTGATGCGGTTGGTCAGCTCCGTGACCTGGTTGTAGATGGAGCGCCGCTCGGCCATCAGCGCGCGGATCTTGCGGTCGGCGTGCATGACGGTCGTGTGGTCACGGCCGCCGAACTGCGCGCCGATCTTGGGCAGCGACAGGTCGGTCAGCTCGCGGCACAGGTACATGGCGATCTGACGGGCCGTGACCAGCTGGCGGCCCCGCGAGGTGCCGCACAGGTCCTCGACCGTGAGGCCGAAGTAGTCGGCGGTCGCCGCCATGATGGCCGGCGCGGTGATCTCCGGAGTCAGGTCCTCGCCGCCGGGGATCAGGTCCTTGAGGACGATCTCCGTCAGGCCCAGGTCCACCGGCTGCCGGTTGAGCGAGGCGAACGCCGTCACCCGGATCAGCGCGCCCTCCAGCTCGCGGATGTTGCGCGAGATCCGGGAGGCGATGAACTCCAGGACCTCCGGAGGGGCGTTCAGCTGCTCCTGGACCGCCTTCTTCCGGAGGATCGCGATGCGCGTCTCCAGCTCGGGCGGCTGGACGTCGGTGATCAGACCCCACTCGAAGCGGTTCCGCAGTCGGTCCTCCAGCGTGACCAGCTGCTTCGGCGGCCGGTCGGAGGACAGCACGATCTGCTTGTTCGCGTTGTGGAGCGTGTTGAAGGTGTGGAAGAACTCCTCCTGCGTCGACTCCTTGTCCGCCAGGAACTGGATGTCGTCGACGAGCAGGATGTCCATTTCGCGGTAGCGCTTGCGGAAGCTGTCGCCCTTGCCGTCGCGGATGGAGTTGATGAACTCGTTGGTGAACTCCTCGGAGCTCACGTAGCGCACTCGCGTGCCCGGGTAGAGGCTGCGCGCGTAGTGCCCGATGGCGTGCAGCAGGTGGGTCTTGCCGAGCCCCGACTCTCCGTAGATGAAGAGGGGGTTGTACGCCTTGGCGGGAGCCTCGGCGACGGCGACCGCGGCGGCGTGTGCGAAGCGGTTGGAGGCGCCGATGACGAAGGTGTCGAAGAGGTACTTCGGGTTCAGCCGCGCGGTCGGCTCGCCGGGACCGCTCGCCGGCCCGGGCTGTGCGGTCTGCGGGCCGGGGGCACCGGTGGCCGGGCGCCCGGAGACGCCTGGGCCGCCGCGGTGCGCCTGATGACCGGAGCCGGGCGGCTCGGGCAGGTCGCGGCGGGCGGGGTCGCGCTGGTCGTATTCGACGCGTGACGGGTCGTAGTCGGAGCGCTGCTGGTCGTACGAAGGGCGTTCCATCGGCTGCGGGCGGTACTCCTGGGACGGGGCCCTGTATGTGTCCTGCCCGGAGCCGTACGTGTCCTGGGGCGGCGGCCCGTAGCTGTCGCGCGACGGCGGTCCGTAGGAATCCTGGGACGGCGACGCGTAGGGGTCGCGCTCCGGGAAGCCGAGCCGGGGCTGCTGCCAGCTGTACTCGTCCTGTGCGGGGCGCGGCCAGGCGCCGGGCTCGGGGCGCTGGTACTCGGAGGGATAGGCCGGCCGGGCGGTGGGGAGCTGATCGGCGCGGGAGGCCGGGTCACCGCCCTGCCGCTGGTCGGCGCGGTGGCGGCCGTAGCCCTCGTACTGCCCGTGAGGGATTTCCGGCTCCTCGTAGCGCGACTGCGGCTGCGGGGAGGGCGCCGGCGGGGCGGGAGGCTCGCCCGCGGAGTCGTCGACGGTGATCGCGATGCGGATCGGGCGGCCGCACTCGCGGCTCAGGGTGTCGCTGACGATCGGGGCGAGGCGGCCTTCGAGCACGCCTTTCGCGAATTCGTTCGGTACGGCGAGCAGGGCGGTGTCCGCGACCAGCGCGAGGGGCTGGCAGCGTCGGATCCAGTGCTCGTCCTTCGCCTCGACCCCCTGGCCGCGGCCCTCTCCGAGGAGCTGCTCCAGAACTCGTGGCCACACTGCGGCAAGATCGGCAGGTACGTCAGCCACAGGGCACGCTCTCTCACAGGTCCCACGAACGTGTGGTTGTGGGACGGGTCGGGATGCAAATCGGGTGAGCGGGCGGGAAGGACCCGGCTCGGCTGGGGACTAGGGAACGAATCGGAGTTCAGCCACGGTAGTCAGCGCGGCGGGTGCGGTTCAAGTTGTTGTCCCCAGCCTGTGGATAGTGTCTCTTAGTGCCCCGTGGTTTGACCGGACGGCGCAGCCCCGCGTACCGTAACCAGGTCGAGTTGTCGATGGCTGCTGCCGCCTGCCTCCGATGGGCACAGGTCACTGAAGGTGACCGGTAAGCGGTGCACTCGGGCGTGACGCGAGCTACTCGTGGGCGCACGGTGACAGCCAGGACGGCACCCCGCAACTACCCGATATTTTCTGGAGCCCCCGAGTGAGCAAGCGCACCTTCCAGCCGAACAACCGTCGTCGCGCGAAGACCCACGGCTTCCGGCTGCGTATGCGCACCCGTGCCGGCCGCGCGATTCTCGCGTCCCGCCGTGGCAAGGGTCGCGCCCGTCTGTCCGCCTGATCCCGATCAGGTCATGACGTCGTGCTGCCCACCGAGAACCGGCTGAGGCGGCGCGAGGACTTCGCGACCGCGGTACGACGAGGCCGTCGGGCTGGACGCCCGCTCCTCGTCGTCCACCTTCGTAGCGGTTCCACGGACCCGCACGCGCCTGGGGAGAGCGCTCCCCCGACGCGTGCGGGTTTCGTCGTGAGCAAGGCAGTAGGTGGTGCGGTCGTGCGGAACACAGTGAAGCGCAGACTTCGCCATCTGATGCGTGACCGAGTCGCCCTTTTTCCCCCCGGTAGCCTGGTAGTCGTACGAGCGCTGCCCGGAGCGGGTGACGCAGACCATGCACAGCTGGCCCGAGACCTGGATGCCGCCCTTCAACGGCTGCTGGGAGGGGGCGCGCGATGAAGTACCCACTGCTGGCCCTGATCAAGCTGTACCAGTGGACGATCAGTCCGCTGCTCGGGCCCGTGTGCAAGTACTACCCGTCGTGCTCCCATTACGGCTACACGGCCATCGACCGGCACGGTGCGGTCAAGGGAACGGCGCTCACCGCCTGGCGAATCCTCCGGTGCAATCCGTGGTCGCTCGGCGGTGTGGACCATGTTCCGCCGCGCAAGCGCCCGCGGTGGCACGAAATGCTGCGCAGCGCCTGGCGCGCACGCAGGGGCGGGCCCTCCGCCGCCGAACCGGCCATCGAGGGGAAGCTTCCTTCGAGCCCGGCCGCAGAGACCCCGTCCCATGCCCAAGGAGCATGATTAGTGGACACGATTGCCAGCCTGTTCAGCTTCATCACGACACCCGTTTCCTGGGTCATCGTCCAGTTCCACACGGTGTACGGCGCCATCTTCGGTCCTGACACCGGATGGGCCTGGGGCCTGTCGATCGTGTCCTTGGTGATCCTGATCCGTATCTGCCTGATCCCGCTCTTCGTGAAGCAGATCAAGGCGACCCGGGCCATGCAGACGCTGCAGCCCGAGATGAAGAAGATCCAGGAGCGCTACAAGAACGACAAGCAGCGCCAGTCCGAAGAGATGATGAAGCTGTACAAGGACGCGGGCACCAACCCGCTCTCCTCGTGCCTTCCCATCCTGGCGCAGTCCCCGTTCTTCTTCGCCCTGTACCACGTGCTCAACGGCATCGCGTCGGGTGACACCATCGGCGTGATCAACCAGAGCCTGCTGCAGAGCGCGCAGAAGGCACACATCTTCGGCGCCCCGCTGGCCTCGAAGTTCCTGGACAGCGCCGACACGGTCCAGAAGCTCGGTGCCTCGCTGACGGACGTCCGGGTCGTCACCGCGATCATGATCGTCCTGATGTCGGGGTCGCAGTTCTACACGCAGCGTCAGCTGATGACGAAGAACGTCGACACGACGGTGAAGACGCCGTTCATGCAGCAGCAGAAGATGCTGATGTACGTCTTCCCCATCATGTTCGCCTTCTTCGGCATCAGGTTCCCGGTCGGTGTCCTCATCTACTGGCTGACCACCAACGTGTGGACCATGGGTCAGCAGATGTACGTCATCCACAACAACCCGACCCCGGGTTCCAAGGCCCAGGCCGCCTTCCTGGAGCGCCTGACCAAGCACGTCACGCACCACGGCAAGACCCGCAGCCGGGGTGAGAAGGCCATCATCAAGGCGATCGTCGCCAAGGGCCGTGACCGCAACGATGCCGAGCGCATGTTCATCAACGCTCTGAGCAAGGCCGGCCTCGCGGCCCAGGCCGACGGCACCGTGGTGAAGGGCGAGGCCCAGGCCGTCGCCCCGACCGAGGACGGCGCGGCCGCCGCCCGGCGCCAGCAGCCCAAGCGCCAGAGCAAGTCGCAGCGTCAGTCCGGTGGCCCCAAGCAGGCCGGTGACCCCACGCCGTCCACGTCGCTGGAGAAGTCCGACGAGCCGCAGGACGCCACGCCGCAGGACGCCAAGCCCGCCGCCAAGAAGGCCACTGCGCCCGGCACCGGCACCCGCAGCAAGGCCCAGTCCGGTCAGCGCAAGGGTCCGCAGCGGCCCAAGTCCCCGTCCAAGAAGTAAGAAGGAGCCCATCCCGTGACGGAAGGCACCACCTCCGCCGCTGCCGAGGGTGCAGACACCCTGACCCGCCTGGAGCAGGAGGGCGAGATCGCGGCGGACTACCTCGAGGGTCTGCTGGACATCGCCGATCTCGACGGCGATATCGACATGGACGTCGAGGCCGACCGCGCCTCTGTGTCGATCATCAGCGACACGGGCGGCCGCGACCTGCAGAAGCTGGTCGGCCGTGACGGCGAGGTGCTTGAGGCGCTGCAGGAGCTGACCCGGCTGGCCGTGCACCGGGAGACCGGGGACCGCAGCCGGCTGATGCTGGACATCGCGGGCTACCGCGCCAAGAAGCGTGCCGAGCTCTCCGAGCTGGGCGCCAAGGCCGCCGCCGAGGTCAAGAGCAGCGGCGAGCCCGTGAAGCTCAAGCCGATGACTCCGTTCGAGCGCAAGGTCGTGCACGACGCGGTCAAGGCCGCGGGGCTGCGCAGCGAGTCGGAGGGCGAGGAGCCGCAGCGGTTCGTCGTCGTGCTGCCCGCCTGATCGGTCTCTACGTTCCACCGGCCCCGTCTGTTGCGCAGGCGGGGCCGAACTTTGTCAGCCTGGTAGTTCTGGTGGTCGACGCTCGGTGCGTCGGCGCTGTACGGAAGGACGGTCCCCGTGACGGAGGCAGCGGAGCTCCCCCCTGCGCCCGAAAAGGCGCGGGAGGTGTTTGGTGATCGCTTCGCCGATGCGGTCCGCTACGCGGAACTGCTCGCCGAGGCGGGCGTGCAGCGTGGTCTGATCGGCCCACGGGAAGTGCCCCGCTTGTGGGAACGCCACCTGCTGAACTGTGCGGTGCTCTCGGAAGTCGTCCCCGAGGGGGTGACGGTGTGCGACGTCGGCTCGGGCGCCGGCCTCCCGGGCATCCCCCTGGCGCTCGTCCGGGACGACCTGAAGATCACTCTTCTGGAGCCGTTGCTGCGGCGTACGAACTTCCTGACCGAGGTCGTCGAGCTCCTGGGCCTGGACCATGTCACGGTCGTTCGTGGCCGTGCGGAAGAGGTCATGGGCAAGCTGCAGCCGGTCCATGTGGTGACTGCGCGTGCCGTGGCTCCGCTGGACCGGCTGGCCACCTGGGGGATCCCGCTGCTGCGGCCGTACGGGGAGATGCTCGCACTCAAGGGGGACACCGCGGAGGAGGAGCTCAAGAGCGCGGCCACGGCACTGAGCAAGCTCGGCGCGGTGGCGACGTCCGTCCTTCACGTGGGTGAGGGGGTCGTGGACCCGCTGTCCACGGTCGTGCGTGTCGAGGTCGGGGAAAGCCCCGGCGGCGTACGGTTTGCGGCCAAGCGGGCGAAGGCTGCCCGCGCGGGGCGCGCTCGTCGGCGCCGCTGATCGACCCTGCGGACGAGACGTACTCCACACAAGGTGCCAAACCGAACCGGGTCGGAGTGTCGCGAGGGCCCGGCCGCGAACGCTGTGCATCGTGTTTCACGTGAAACGTCGCTCACTGTTGCACGGCATCATCAGTCGCGGCCGCGCTGCGGCCGAACCTCGCGACCGTAAGCCTCTCGGGTCCCTGGGAGAGGTAACGAAGTTGTCCACAGAGGTGGATTTCTCCACAGAAGAACAGGCCTCACTGGTTCGCGACCCCGAAGACATGGCAGGCTCTGTTCATCGCGAGCCTGAAGCCGAGGAGAGTGAATCCTTGCGGTCCGACGCCAACATCGCGGGACCGATGACCGATCCGGTCCCCGGTCCCCGTACCGAGTCGATGGGGGTGGATGTTTCACGTGAAACACCGCCTCCGATGGACGACACTCCCATCGGTCGTGCTGCCCAACTGGCGGTGGAGGCTCTGGGCCGTGCTGGCGAAGGCCTGCCACGGCCCGAGCAGACCCGTTTCATCGTGGTCGCCAACCAGAAGGGCGGTGTGGGCAAGACGACGACGACCGTCAACCTTGCCGCTTCACTGGCCCTACATGGTGCCCGTGTCCTGGTGATCGACCTCGATCCGCAGGGCAATGCGTCCACTGCTCTGGGGATCGACCATCACGCCGAGGTTCCTTCCATCTACGACGTGCTGGTCGAGAGCAGGCCTCTCGCGGAGGTCGTCCAGCCGGTCCCCGATGTCGAGGGTCTCTTCTGCGCCCCCGCCACGATCGATCTCGCCGGTGCGGAGATCGAGCTGGTGTCCTTGGTGGCGCGAGAGAGCAGGCTGCAGCGGGCGATTCAGGCGTACGAGCAGCCGCTGGACTACATCCTCATCGACTGCCCGCCCTCGCTCGGCCTGTTGACGGTCAATGCGATGGTCGCGGGCCAGGAGGTCCTGATCCCGATCCAGTGCGAGTACTACGCGCTGGAGGGCCTCGGTCAGCTGCTGCGCAATGTCGACCTGGTGCGGGGACACCTCAATCCCAATCTGCATGTGTCGACCATCCTGCTCACCATGTACGACGGCCGGACGCGTCTCGCTTCCCAGGTCGCGGACGAGGTGCGCAGCCACTTCGGTGACGAGGTGCTGCGGACGAGCATTCCTCGCTCGGTCCGTATCTCCGAGGCGCCGAGCTATGGGCAGACGGTGCTGACCTACGATCCAGGATCAAGCGGTGCCCTCTCCTATCTTGAGGCGGCCCGTGAAATCGCGCTGAAGGGAGTCGGTGTCAGCTATGACCCGACGCAGGCTCATATCGGCGCCCAGAACAACCCAAGCATGGTGGAGGGGATCCAGTGAGCGAGCGACGGAGGGGTTTGGGTCGTGGTCTTGGCGCACTGATCCCTGCTGCCCCGACGGAGAAGACCCCGGCCCCGGCCGTGGTGGGTGGTGCGGCTTCCCTGTCCCCCGCAGTGGTTCCGGTGGCGTCGACGGACCGTGGGGTGGCCGCGGCGAAGGTGGCCAGTCTGTCGCCTGTTTCACATGAAACCGAGGAGCCGTTGCTGAACGGCTTCGCGGAGACGCCCGCCCCTCCCGTGGGGGCCCACTTCGCCGAGCTCCCCCTCGACTCGATCACACCGAACCCGCGCCAGCCCCGTGAGGTCTTCGACGAGGATGCGCTGCACGAACTGATCACCTCCATCAAGGAGGTCGGTCTCCTCCAGCCCGTCGTCGTACGGCAGCTCGGTCCGGCCCGCTACGAACTCATCATGGGCGAGCGGCGCTGGAGGGCCTGTCGCGAGGCCGGCCTCGAAGCGATCCCGGCGATCGTGCGGGCCACGGATGACGAGAAGCTCCTCCTGGACGCGCTCCTGGAGAACCTGCACCGTGCCCAGCTGAACCCGCTGGAAGAGGCTGCTGCCTACGACCAGTTGCTGAAGGACTTCAACTGCACGCACGACCAGCTGGCGGACCGCATCGGGCGCTCTCGTCCTCAGGTCTCCAACACCCTGCGCCTGCTGAAGCTTTCACCGGCGGTCCAGCGACGCGTCGCCGCCGGAGTCCTCTCCGCCGGGCACGCCCGTGCGCTGCTCTCCGTGGAGGATTCGGAGGAGCAGGACCGGCTGGCCCATCGGATCGTGGCCGAGGGCCTCTCGGTGCGGGCCGTTGAGGAGATCGTGACCCTGATGGGCTCGCGACCCCAGACGGTGCAGCGCTCCAAGGGACCGCGTGCCGGTGGCCGGGTCTCCCCGGCGCTGAACGAGCTCGCGACACGTCTGTCGGATCGCTTCGAGACACGGGTGAAGGTCGACCTGGGGCAGAAGAAGGGCAAGATCACTGTCGAGTTCGCCTCCATGGAGGACCTTGAGCGGATCCTCGGCACCCTTGCTCCGGGAGAGGGCCCGGTCCTTCAGACGGGTCTCCAGGACGATCAGTCCGAGGAGCCGGAGGACTGATTCACGACCGGTCCTGCTCGGGCGGGGCTCAGTCGTGTGAGGCAGTTGAGCGGATCGTGTCCGGTGTGTGCCGGAACACGGTTCGCTCTTTGCTTTCAGGCGGTATCGATGCAATCGCATCGTCGATACGATGCGATCGGGTTTGGCGCATCCACCTGGCAGTACCTCTGATCCACCTGGCAACACCGCGGAGTGGGAGGCGGGGGCCATGCGAACGATGAGCCGTACCGGTCTGGTGAGCGCGGGCCTGGGCCTGGGCGCGGTCGGCGGGTTCGTCGGCAGTCTGCTCAGGGAACGCAGCGCTCTGACAGCCGCTCGCGATGCCGCGGGCGAAGGAAGCGAGGAACAGCCTTCATGGGGCGTCGGCTCGTACCGCTCACGCTGGACAACCTTCAGGACCTTCCCAAGCGCTGTCGCTCGTGTGTCTTCTGGGAGCTGGACCCCGTCAGCGGTGCGGCCGCGATAAAGGCGGGCACCCCCGCACTGGAGAAGGAGGCCTGGATCTCCGCCGTCCTGCTGGACTGGGGGTCCTGCGGCCGGGTGGTCTATGTCGACGACGCGCCAGTGGGTTTCGTGCTCTACGCTCCGCCCGCTTACGTTCCCCGTTCGACGGCGTTCCCCACGAGCCCGGTGTCACCGGACGCCGTGCAGTTGATGACCGGCTTCATCCTGCCCGGCTATCAGGGACAGGGGCTCGGCCGTGTGATGGTCCAGACGGTCGCCAAGGATCTGCTGCGACGCGGGTTCAAAGCGATCGAGGCGTTCGGTGACGCCCGCTGGAGAGAGCCGGCCTGTCTGCTGCCCGCCGACCACCTCCTGGCCGTCGGCTTCAAGACGGTCCGGCAGCACCCCACCCATCCGCGGCTGCGGCTGGAACTGCGGTCGACGCTCTCGTGGAAGGAAGACGTGGAGCTGGCGCTCGACCGGCTGCTGGGAGCCGTACAGAAAGAACCGGCGCTGCGGCCGCTCTGAGAGCCTCCGGAATGTCGAATGGGCCAACCCCTTCGGGTTGGCCCATTCGTGTTTCACGTGAAACATGTGCCGTCGCCTCGACGGCCCCGCCGGCTACTCGGCGATGAAGTCCTCAAGGTCGCGGACGATCGCGGCCTTCGGCTTGGCGCCGACGATCGTCTTGGCGACCTCGCCGTTCTGGTAGACGTTCAGCGTCGGGATGGACATGACGCCGTACTTGGCGGCCGTACTCGGGTTCTCGTCGATGTTGAGCTTGACGATCTCGATCTTGTCGCCGTGCTCGGCGGCGATCGCCTCAAGGGACGGCGCGATCTGGCGGCAGGGACCGCACCAGGCGGCCCAGAAGTCCACCAGGACGGGCTTGTCGCTCTTGAGGACATCCTGCTCGAAGGAGTCGTCGGTCACGTTCTTCAGGGTGCCGGCCACGGATGGCTCCTTAACTTGATCGTGCTGTGAGGCGGAAGGGGAATCAGACGGAGGTCTTCTCGTGCTCGGCCTTCTCTTCGTCCGCGAGGGCGGAGAGGAAACGCTCGGCGTCGAGAGCGGCGGAGCAGCCGGTGCCGGCCGCGGTGATCGCCTGGCGGTAGGTGTGGTCGACCACGTCACCGGCGGCGAAGACACCGGTGAGGTTGGTACGGGTGGAGGGCGCGGCGACCTTCAGGTAGCCCTCCTCGTCCAGGTCGAGCTGGCCCTTGAACAGCTCGGTGCGCGGGTCGTGGCCGATCGCGATGAACAGACCCGTCACCGGCAGGTCCGAGAGCTCACTGGTCTTGACGTTGCGCAGCTTGAGGCCAGACAGCTTCTGCTCGCCCTGGACCTCGGCGATCTCGCTGTCCCAGACGAACTTGACCTTCGGGTCCGCGAAGGCACGCTCCTGCATCGCCTTGGAGGCGCGGAGGCTGTCCCGGCGGTGGACGATCGTCACGGACTTGGCGAACCGGGAGAGGAAGGTGGCCTCCTCCATCGCGGTGTCACCGCCACCGATCACGGCGATGTCCTGGTCCTTGAAGAAGAACCCGTCACAGGTGGCGCACCAGGAGACCCCGCGGCCGGAGAGGGCGTCCTCGTTGGGCAGGCCCAGCTTGCGGTGCTGCGAGCCCGTGGTGACGATCACGGCCTTGGCCTGGTGGACCGTGCCCGCGGTGTCCGTGACGGTCTTGATCTCACCCGTCAGGTCGACGGAGACGATGTCGTCCGGGATCAGCTCGGCGCCGAAGCGCTCGGCCTGGGCGCGCATGTTGTCCATGAGCTCGGGGCCCATGATCCCATCGCGGAAGCCGGGGAAGTTCTCCACCTCGGTGGTGTTCATCAGCGCACCGCCGGCGGTGACGGCGCCCTCGAACACCAGGGGCTTCAGCGACGCGCGCGCGGTGTAGAGCGCCGCCGTGTACCCGGCGGGCCCGGAGCCGATGATGATCACGTTACGGACGTCGCTCACGGCTTGATTCCTCGTCTCTGGTCTGTGTCATTCGACCGGTGGGAGCCCCTCTCGGAGCTCTCACCCCACCCAACGGATCCTAAGGGTCCCGCATTCCCGGTGTGTCAGGGCACACGGGATGCCACACGGTAGGGAATCACCGCGGTGGTTCGAGTCGAAGAACGATCACTCAGTGACGTGCGAAAGACTGCTTCAGGAGGACCTTGCCCGGAGCAGCATCCTGCCGGCCCACGCAGGAGGCGTCGACGACGTACGCCGTCACTCGCGTGATGTCGCCGGCGACGGGCACGACGACGAGGTAGGCGTTCTTCCCCTCGTACGTTCCTGTCTTGGCGCCCAGGATGTCGCCCACGCTGTTGATCCCCTGCCGTACGCAGTCCGGCACCGGGATCTGGGTCTGGATGAGGGTACTCACGCTCGGGGTCGATCCAGGTGTGTCCGTCTGGGACTCGATGCCCAGCCGCGGCTTCCCGGTGCCCTGGTGGATGCCCTGCTTTGCGGCCAGCAGGTCTGTCACCTGGCTCTTGAGGCTGCTGCCGGAGAAGGTGCCGTGTGCCGCGGTGGTGGACCCACCGTTCCCGAGCGACTGCAGGAACAGTGACCCGGCCCCCAGGAGGGCGGCGGTGAAGACGGCTCCCAGGACCACCCCCCTGCGGCGTCGGCCCCGCTCGCGATCCTTGCGGCCTGGGCCGGTCGCCGCGTGCGGACGTCCGGCGGGTCGGTTCACCGGAACCGATGTTTCACGTGAAACATGTGTCTCGGTGTCCTCGTCGGTCCGTCCAGGGGAAGCGAAGATCTGGGTCGGCGTGTTCACGGAATTGGGTGTGGTGGCATTCAGGAGGGCCTCGGCGGCGAGGGCGGCATCGATACGGCCCACTACGTCGGCAGGCATGTGCACCGGGCCCGCCGGCGTGCCCAGCAGGCCCCGGATCTCCTCCAGCGAGGCATGGACGTCCGCGCAGAGTTCGCACTCGTCCAGATGGCGCCGTACGTCCGCCGTCCGGGAGGGCGGAAGCAGGCCTTCGGTGAGGTCGGAGATCTCGGCGACGTCCGGGTGCCCGGTCGCGTCCGTCGTGGAAGTCACGCTCGCCCACCTCCGCCCTTCACTGCAGCTGAATCGCTCGGCCCCGTGGTGTGTGGACCTCCGTCCTGAGGTCCCGCTGCCGGTGGGACGGATGTCCCCGGCCCCCGGTTCCGTGCCGGGTCCGGCTCTGGCCCGCCACCGGCGCTTTCCGGCCGGAGATGGGAGATCAGCGGCAGCAGTTTGGCTCTACCCCGAGCGCAGCGGCTTTTCACTGTTCCGGTCGGGACGTCGAGGATGCGGGCCGCTTCCGCGACGGGGTAGCCCTGCATGTCCACCAGGACGAGGGCCGCCCGCTGGTCATGGGGAAGCGTGCCGAGGGCTTCGAGGAGCTGGCGGTGCAGGTCGTTCCGCTCGACCGGAGCTGAGGCCGACTCATGTGGTTCCAGCAGCTGCTCCAGGCGCTCGGTGTCGTCGACAGGAGCGGTCTTCCGGGAGGCCGCCTTGCGGGCACGGTCCAGGCATGCGTTCACCGTGATCCGGTGGAGCCACGTTGTGACGGCCGACTGGCCCCGGAAGGTATGGGCGGCCCGGTACGCGGACACCAGAGCGTCCTGGACCGCGTCAGCGGCCTCCTCGCGGTCCCCCAGCGTCCGCACCGCCACGGCCCAGAGCCGATCCCGATGCCTCCGCACGATCTCACCGAAGGCATCGGGGTCGCCTTCCACATGGCGGGCGAGCAGGTCCTGGTCGCTCACTCCGTCGTATCCGGCGCCTTCCGCCATCTGCCCCCTCCGCCTCCGGTGAGACGTCAGCCCGTGAACTTCACTTCCGTGATGGCCTGCTTGAAGCCGGTGTCGGCATACGCCTCGGGGTCAGGACCCGATTTCGGTACGGCGGTCAGCCAGACGAGCACGTACCGCGTCTTCACGGTCTTGGCGTGCTCCACCGTGGCGGTGTTGCCCGTCGTGGTGACCTTGCCGATCCTCTCCATCGACCCCAGCGACGACGGCGCCGGCGTCAGGGAGTCGGCCGCGTACAGCTGGACCGTCGTGTGATCGCCAGGGTAGCGAAGCCCGATGCTGGCCGTGGAGAGTTCCTTCACGGAGCCGAGGTCGTAGACGATGCCGACGCCCGGCTTGTAGGGCGCGAGCTCGGGACCGGCGGTGAAGGTCCTCGTCCTCCAGTAGGTCGAGGTGCTGCCGTCGTAGGTCTTGCTCACGTCGTTGGGGTGCTGGCTGCCGCCGTCGGTGACGAACTCCTGGCTGTTCTGGATCTTTATCGGAGCGGCGGGTTTGGTGGTCGTCTTGCCCTTGTCGCCGTCGCCCGTCGGCTGTGTGCTCGGAGTGTCCCCGGGCTTGCCGTCCTGGCCCATCAGGGCGTCCGCGAGCTGCCAGCTGCCCAGGCCCAGGGCGGCGATCAGCAGGGCGGAGACCGCCCACTTCAGGGCCTTGCCGGTGCGGCTCTGCAGCGGGGGCGGAGGCGTGGTGATCGGCTGGGTGGCGCCGGGGTGCGGTGCCGGGCGGCCGTACGTGCCCTGCTGGTACGTCGTGCGCTGGTACTCGGGCGGCGCCGTGAACGCGGGCTCCGGCGGGCGGATACGGGGCATCTCGCCGATCGCCTTCACCAGCTCCTCCGGCGTGGTGCAGGCGGACTCGTGCCGGGAGGCGGTGGCACCGTCGTTGGCGAGCGCGCGCATGGTGAGCTCGGACAGGCCCCGGTGGACGCCGGCGCGCACCTGGTCGGGTGCGATCAGGCCGACGTCCTTGGGCAGCCCGGACAGGCCGTACGCATCGCTCTCGTAGGGCCACCGCTGGGTCAGCGCCGCGTAGAGCAGGGCACCGATCGCCTCGGTGTCCGTGCGCTGCGGGGTGTCGGAACTGATGCCGCGCAGCGCGGCGTTCACGGCGAGCCCCCGGATGCGCCACTGACCGGTGGAGGCGCGCAGCACGGCGTTCGGGTTGAGCCGCAGATGGGCGAGGCCCTCGCGGTGGGCGGCGGCCATGGCGGAGGCCACCTGGCTGACCATCTGATAGGCGTCGTGCGGCTCCAGCGGCCCCGAGGAGAGCAGGGTGCCCAGCTCGGTGGCGTCGGGCAGCCACTCGTGCACGACATAGACCAGGTCGTTCTCCTCGACGGCGTCCAGGACTTGGACGAATCGGGGATCGCCGAGCAGCGCGGAGGAGCGGGCCGCGGCCAGCACCGAGCGGGCTCGTGAGTGGTCCGCGGGCAGGATGTGGACGCCGACGGCGCGACGGAGTTTCTCGTCGACCGCACGCCAACTGCTGAATCCGTCCAGACGGGTGACGCACTCCTCCAGGCGGTAACGCCTGGCGAGTTTGTGACCGCTGTGCAGTTCGGGAGGCGAGGCCTTACCCGGACCGCCTGTTCCGCCGCTCCCCTGTGCCTCGTTGCTGTCCGTGTCCCGCTCCGGGTTCTTGGTTACCCCGTCGGCCGTGGACTGGTCCGCCTTGGCGGTCAGCGGCTCGTCACCGCTGTTGTCTGCCACGTCGACGGCAGCCGTGCTCCGTTCCGCCACCGTCGTCCCTGCCTCCCCATCCGTTGCACGCTGTCCGACGCCGAAACCAATTGTGCCCACAGTCTGCCGCTATGCACGACACGCGGCGGCAGACGATGGTTGTGCGCGTACCCCCTACTCAGCGCCCCAGACGCCCGCGCACCATACCTACGAGCGAGTTGAGTTCCTCGATACGCATGCGGCGGGCCGCGACGTAGAAGATGCCGAGCAGTACGGCGCCGCCGACCACCAGCGCGGCGAAGGAGCCGATGACGCCCTGGCCGAGGGTGTGTCCGATCCCGTAGCAGGCGGCGCCGCTGAGCAGCGCCGCGGGCACCGATGCGATGCACAGGCGCGCGTAGGTGCGGGTGACACGGGCGCCGTCCAGGTCGCCGCCGAGCTTCTTGCGCAGCCGGTTCCAGGCGACGCCCACGCCGATCGCGTAGGCGAGGCCGTACGCGGTGGCCATGCCGACCACGGCCCAGCGGGGCGGAAGCAGCATGTAGCAGAGGGCGGAGGCGATCGCGTTGACCGCGGCGACGATCACCGTGTTGTAGAAGGGCGTCCGGGTGTCCTCGTACGCGTAGAAGGCCCGCAGGACGACGTACTGCACGGAGTACGGGATCAGGCCGAGGGCGAAGGCCATCAGCATGAAGCCCATGTTCGTGGCGGCCGAGGTGCCCGAGGAGCCGAAGATCAGCGTGCACATCGGGATGCCGAGGGACAGGAAGCCGAACGCGATGGGCACGATCGCCACGGCCGTCGTCCGCAGGCCCTGTGAGATGTCGTCACGGACGGCACCGCCGTCGCCCTCGGCGGCCGAGCGCGAGATGCGCGGCAGCAGGGCCGCCATCAGGGAGACGGTGATGATGGCCTGGGGCAGGCCCCAGATCAGCTGGGCGTTGGCGTAGGCGCTGAAGCCGGTGCCGGGGATATTCGTGTCCGTCACCGCGGCGGTGGCGAGCTGGGTGACCACGAGGGCGCCGGCCTGGTTGGCGAGGACGAACAGGATCGTCCACTTGGCGAGCATCGCCGCCTTGCCGAGGCCATGGCCCTTCCAGTCGAAGCGCAGCCGCAGCTTGAACCCGGTCTCACGCAGGTACGGGATCATCGCGAGCGCCTGGACGACGAGACCGAGGAGCACGCCGGCACCGAGCAGGCGCTGGCCCTCCGGGGGGATGTTCGTGACGTTCATGTGGGAGTCCGCGGAAGTGCCGTAGACCCACAGGAACATCCCGAGCGTCACGATGATGACGATGTTGTTGAGGACCGGGGTCCACATCATCGCGCCGAACTTGCCGCGGGCGTTGAGGATCTGACCCATCACCACGTGGATGCCCATGAAGAAGATGGAGGGCAGGAAGTACCGGGTGAAGGTGATGGCCACCTCGCCGGCGGCGTGGTCGTCCGCGACCTTGGTGGACAGGATCCGTACCAGGAGCGGCGCCGCGAACATGGTGAGGGCGGTGAGCACGCCCAGGGCCACCATGACCAGCGTCAGCAGCCGGTTGGCGAAAGCCTCGCCTCCGTCGTCGTCCTCCTTCATGGCGCGGACGAGCTGGGGCACGAAGACGGAGTTGAGGCCGCCGCCGACCGTGAGGATGTAGATCATCGTCGGCAGCTGGTACGCCACCTGGAACGTGTCACCGAGCAACGCCGTGCCCAGCGCCGAAACGATCAGGGCGGAGCGGACGAACCCGGTGAGGCGGGAGACCATCGTGCCCGCCGCCATCACGGCGCTGGACTTCAGCAGGCCGGAGGCGCGGCCGCCCTTCTTCGCGGCGGGAGCGGGAGCGGGAGCGGCCGGGGCCGGCTCGGGCTCGCGCGTCCGGGCGGAAGAAGCCTGGGCCGCGGGCGGGGCCGCCTGGTAGGGACCCGACGGGTACGGGGCCGCCGTGCCAGGTCCGGCGGCCTGGGAGTGCGCCTGGTACTGCCCCAGGGGCCCCTGCCCGGTCACCGGCGCGCCGGCCGGGCCGGGAACGGCAGGCGCGCCCGTCTGCGGGCGTCCGCCGCCCTGCTGCTGGTCCTGGAAGAGGTGTGCGAAGGCGTCCGGCTCGTGCTGTTCCTCACCGGAGTTCGTGACCAGGTCGTCCACACCCACGAACTGGGTCGTACGGGGGTCGTCGCCGTACGGCAGGTACTGCGTCGCAGGCCCCTCCGGCTCCGGCGCCGGGGTCTGGGCCCACACGTGCGGGTCTGGGGCGTACGGCGACTGGGCCGGCTGGGCGTACAGCGGCTGCTGCGGCTGGTACGTGCCGGGCGGGGGCGGGGGGTGCGAGGCGCGGTCGTAGAGCGCCTCGGCGACCGGGTCCTGGGCGGAGAGGTCGTGCGCCCGGTAGGGGTCCTGGTCGTAGGCGTCCTGGAGGTACATGTCAGCCGCGTGCTGCGGCGGCACCTGGCCGGGCTCGGGAGCCGGCTCGGGGTAGCCCGAGCCGGCCGCGGCCTGGCCGCGGTCACCGTCGTACGGCGCGTTCATGGTTACCCCACCTCATCGTCCCGGGCCCACCGGCCACGACATCGCTCAACGGTCCACTCTCTCACCCGTCCCGGACGGGTCGGTGTTTTCCGGTGCGGTGTCCGGTGTCGGGTCACTCGGCTGCTCCGGGTCGTCTGCCCGGGAGCGGGCGTCGGACTCCTCCTGAAGACGGTCGCCGGGCCCTTCCGGGTTCTCCGGGCCGTCGGAGTTCTCGTCCGCCTCCTCGGGGTCGTCCTCGCCCGCCTCCTCGGGGCCGTCCTCCGCGGCCTCCTTGGCGGCCGCACGCTTGCGCTGCGTGTACATCCGGAAGCCGGCGAGGACGAGCAACAGGACACCGCCGCCGATGACCAGCATCACGGTGGGAGTGACCTCGGTCACCTTCACGTCGAACTGGACCTGGCCGCCGTACTCCTGGCCGTCCTCGGTGTACAGCTGGGCGTACACCGTAACGGGGCCGTTGGCGTTGGCCGACGTGGTGAACTTCACGGACTGGCTGTGGCCCCCGTTGACCGCGACGCGCTGCTCCGAGTAGGCCTTGCCGCCGATCTTGAGGCGGGTGGGATTGCTCGAGGTGAGACGCAGGACCAGGTGGTCGACGCCCTGCACAAGGTTGTTCTGCACGGTCACCGGGATGGTGGCGCTGCGGCCGGAGAGCTTCGTCTCGGACTTGTCGATCAGCTTGACCTGGTCGGTGAGCTCGTCGAGCCAGGCCTCCACGCCCTGACGGAAGCTGTTCGCCTCACCTGCCCGGCCACGCCACGACGTGGACATCCCACGGTTCGTGGCCCGCCCGAAGGGGGTCGCCACCCGGGACTCGTCGGTCAGGATCACCTGGAAGTTGTCGAGCTTGTCCTGTGTCCGCGCGATCTGCCCGAAGGCGCCCCGGGGCATTTCCTGCTTGCGCAGCCAGGAGGGGTAGGCGGACGTCGACGGGATCCTCGTCGTGGCGTCCGGGTCGGGCTTGGCCTTGGCGGCTGACATGAGCTCCTGGGACTCGTCCCAGTTTCCTCCCTGGAGAGCCGTGATCGACTGGGCCATCGCCTGGGCCTGGCTCGAGGAGGGCATGCGCTGCGGCGCGACGACGATGTTCCGCTGCTTGGCCGTCTGGACGTTCAGCGCCAGGCTCTGGGCCAGGAACTCCTGGACGGCGAGCGTGGCCGAGTCCGCCTTCGTCAGGTCGCCCTGGAACGCCGTGGACAGCCTCGCGTCCGCGACCACCGCCGTCGTACCCCCGCCGATCGGGCGGGCCGCCGAGGGCGTGTAGGTCAGGCCGCCGGTCTCCTGGAGGCTGTCGCTGCGGGCGATCACCATGTCGGCGCCCGCGGAGGTGGCGACCTTGATGATCGACGGGTCGACGGCGCCGTTCACGGGCCAGGCGAAGTCCGTGGTCGGCTTCACATGGAGGATCGGCTCCACCGTGTTCGTGACGACGTCCGTGGCGTCCTTGAGGTGGCTCAGCGAGCCGGTGACGCTCGTGCCGTTGTGGGCGAGGGAGGCCAGGTCCGGGTCCGCGAAGGGCAGCGCGACGACCTCCCTGTCCGTCACGGCCTTCTGCAGGTCGGCGAGCCACTGCTTGGCGACCGCCTGGTGAGTGCCGGCCGTGGTGGTGCCGTCATGGCCCTGGATCCGGTAGCTGCGCGTCATCGCGTCCACGGAGGCCAGCAGGTCGGGGTCGATCACCCAGGTGACGTCGAGGTCCTTGCCCATGGCCAGCATCTGGGCCAGGCGGCCGCCCGGCGAGATGTCCTCGGCGAGGTCGTCGTTGAGGAAGACCGGGGTCTGCTGCTCACCGGCGCCCGTCTTGGCCGTCATGTGGACGGTGGAGATCAGCGGCCAGAGATATGTCGTCTTCGTCTTGGTGTCGGCCTCGTCCGGCTGCCACGGCAGGAACGTCCGCTGGATGCCCAGCACCTGCTCCCACGGCTGCGCGGTGGTCTGGCCGGAGAGCGCGACGCCGAATTCGTAGACGCCGTCCCGGCCGAGGTCGAGCTTGTCGACCGGCACGGAGACGCTGAAGTGCTGGGCGACGCCCGGAGAGAGCTTGGGGAACTTCTCGACGTAGTCGCCTCCGACCTCGGAGCCCACGGACGCCTGGAGGTCGTCGGACCGCTCGGCGACGGTGTCGATGGCCGAGCGGGTGGTCAGCAGAGGTCCCACACGCAGCCCCACGTGGGCGTCGGTGACCGCCTGCTTGCCGTTGTTCGTCACCGTGCCGGAGACGGTCAGGGTGTCCCCGTCCAGGGGGACACTGGGGCTGAGGGAGTCCAGGGAGACGGACACCGCGTCCGAGGAGGCGGCCTCCGCGGGGGTCGCCGAGGGCAGCTGGAGCAGACCGGCCAGCAGAGGCGCCCCGGCGAGCAGTGCCCCGGTGCGCCGCAGCCACCGACGGGCAGGTGAGGAACTCATCCCCTGGAAGTCTGCCGCCTCGGCCACGCGCTCGCCCGTCCCTCGTCGTCGTCAGTGGTCGTCGGAATGTGCGTCCCCGCATGGTAACGATGTGCGCTGAGGGGAAGTGCCACGGTCTGCTCCGCAAGATCGGAAGACCGGAGCCACCTGTCCCCTATTGTCGGCAGTGAGCGGAAAAAGGATATAAGTCTCCGGAGCGGTGCCTGCGCGGGTATGGGGGATGTGTTCGTGCGCATTTAATGGAGGCGCTCCCGGTCGTCCGGGCCACGTACCCTCTTTTGTTGTGCCGAACGCCAACGAAGACACTCCCACTGCCCTGAGCCAGGTGCAGCAGCGCGCGGTGAGCGAGCTGCTGCGGGTGGCTCCCGTCGCCGACGACCTCGCCCGCCGTTTCCAGGAGGCCGGGTTCTCGCTCGCCCTGGTCGGCGGCTCGGTCCGGGACGCGCTGCTCGGCCGGCTCGGGAACGACCTGGACTTCACCACTGACGCCCGACCCGAGGACGTACTGAAGATCGTGCGGCCCTGGGCGGACGCCGTGTGGGAGGTCGGGATCGCCTTCGGCACGGTGGGGGCGCAGAAGGACGGCTACCAGGTCGAGGTGACCACCTACCGGTCGGAGGCGTACGACCGCACCTCGCGCAAGCCCGAGGTGTCGTACGGCGACTCCATCGAGGAGGACCTCGTCCGGCGTGACTTCACGGTGAACGCGATGGCCGTGGCGCTGCCGGAGAAGGAATTCATCGACCCGTACGGCGGCCGTGAGGCCCTGGCGGCACGGGTGCTGCGCACTCCGGGCGCGCCGGAGGACTCCTTCTCGGACGACCCGCTGCGGATGATGCGCGCGGCGCGCTTCGCCGCCCAGCTGGACTTCGAGGTCGCCCCCGAGGTCGTCGGAGCGATGAAGGAGATGGGCGGGCGCCTGGAGATCGTCTCGGCGGAGCGGATCCGGGACGAGCTGAACAAGCTGATCCTTTCCGCGAACCCGCGCAAGGGCCTCACGCTCCTGGTGGACACCGGCCTGGCCGACTATGTCCTGCCCGAGCTGCCCGCGCTGCGCCTGGAGCGTGACGAGCACCACCGGCACAAGGACGTGTACGAGCACACGCTGATCGTCCTGGAACAGGCGATCGCCCTGGAGGAGGCCGGCCCTGACCTGACCCTCCGCCTGGCCGCTCTGCTGCACGACATCGGCAAGCCGCGCACACGCCGTTTCGAGAACGACGGCCGGGTCTCGTTCCATCACCACGAGGTGGTCGGGGCGAAGATGACCAAGAAGCGCATGACGGCCCTCAAGTACTCCAACGAGCTGGTGAAGGACGTCTCACGTCTGGTCGAACTGCACCTGCGATTTCACGGCTACGGCACCGGTGAGTGGACGGACTCCGCGGTCCGCCGCTACGTCCGTGACGGGGGACCGCTCCTCGACAGTCTCCACAAGCTGACCCGCTCCGACTGCACCACCCGGAACAAGCGCAGGGCCGCCGCGCTGTCCCGGGCGTATGACGGCCTGGAGGAGCGCATCGCTCAGCTCCAGGAGCAGGAGGAGCTGGACTCGATCCGCCCGGACCTCGACGGCAACCAGATCATGGAACTTCTGGGCATCGGTCCTGGACCCGTCATCGGTCGCGCCTACAAGCACATGCTGGAACTCCGTCTGGAGCACGGGCCGATGGAGCATGACGCGGCGGTGGCGGCGCTCAAGGAGTGGTGGGCCGAGCAAGGCTGAGTATGTGAAGCGGCGGCATGTTTCACGTGAAACATGCCGCCGCCCGGATGTGCCGAGGGGCGGTGTTTCACGTGAAACACCGCCCCTCGGCACGTCTGCCTTACTTCTTGTAGTCCTTCAGGCAGAGCAGGAAGTCACTGCCGTCACCGGTCTCGGTGTAGGTGTACTGGAAGTCCTTGGCCGCGGCCTCGCACTTGGCCGAGGCCGTGGCCTCGGTCTTGTACTCGCCCTTGACCTTGGCCAGTACCACGTACTGGGCCTTCGTCGACTTGCAGTCGACGACCTCGAGGTCCGGGTCGGTGTCGTTGGTGCTGCCGCGGTGCATGCAGTCGCCGACCTTGGCGGTGTTGGCGTCGTCCTGGCTCGATATGAAGCCGTAGATGGCGCCACCGATTGCGATCAGGATGACGATGATGAACCGGATCATCCGGAAGCTCATCTTGCGCTTGGGCTGCGGGGGCACCGCAGCGTACGGCGCGCCGGGCTGCGGCGGGTACGGGGCCTGGCCCTGCTGCGGCACGCCGTCCTGCGGCGGGTACGGAGCCTGGCCCTGGGGCGGCGGAGTCGTCACTTTGGGGTCCCCCCTAGAACGTGGGTGCGCATGGCAAACGTGGCTGCGCATGGCGCGATATAAGACGCACGTAAGTTAGCGGTTCCCACTGACAACCCTGAAACCCAGAGGGGCTCTGTGTCTTTGATGTGACACTTACCGGCGTTCAAAGCGGGCCATAGCGACAGCAACTGCTCCGTAGATAACGGCGACCGTGACCACCAGGACCGTCGAGCGTCCGTCCGGTGGGAGCATCAGTGCGGCCGCCCCCGCGGCGCCGACGAAGGCGACGTTGAACAGGACGTCGTACACGGAGAAGATCCGGCCCCGGAAACCGTCGTCGACGCAGGACTGAACGATCGTGTCCGTGGCGATCTTCGCGCCCTGCGTGATGAGCCCCAGGACGAAGGCCGCGACCAGCATGGGGCCGGTGGCGAAGGGCAGACCGAGGGCGGGTTCCAGGAGCGCGGCCGCCCCGGCGCACACGGCGATCCAGCGGCCCGGTCCGAGCCGGCCGGCCGCCCAGGGGGTCACCACGGCCGCAGTGAAGAAGCCGATCCCGGACACCCCCAACGCCAGCCCCAGCAGGCGCAGTCCTTCCTCCGGGGTCGTGGAGAGGGCGTACCGGCAGAGCATCAGCACCATGACCAGCAGCGCGCCGTAGCAGAAGCGCATCAGCGTCATAGAGAGCAGCGCCCAGACGGCTTCCCGGCGCTGGGGTTCGGCGAGATGCCGTACGGCCGCCCACAGGTCCCGCGCGGTGCCGACGAATGCGGTCCCCAGTCGTGGCTGCGTCGAGTCCCTGTCGGGACCCAGCAGTTCAGGCGCCATCGTCAGCGATGTGAGGGCCGAGCACAGGTACATCACGGCGCCGAGCAGCACCACCGCGGCGTCGGAGTCCGACACCACCAGCCGTACGACGAAGGCGAGGCCGCCGCCCGCGGTCGCGGCGAGTGTTCCGGCGGTCGGGGAGAGGGAGTTGGCCATCACCAGGCGTTCGGTGTCGACCACGCGCGGCAGGGAGGCGGAGAGGCCGGAGAGGACGAAACGGTTGACGGCGGTGACGCACAGCGCGGAGACGTAGAACAGCCAGTCCGGCACCTGGCTGACCATCAGGACGGCGGTGGCCGCCGCCAGCAGGGCACGCAGCAGGTTGCCGTACACGAGGACCTGCCGACGCCGCCAGCGGTCCAGCAGGACGCCCGCGAAGGGGCCGACCAGCGAGTACGGGAGCAGCAGCACGGCCATCGCCGAGGCGATCGAGGCGGCCGAGGTCTGCTTCTCCGGGGAGAAGACGACGTACGTGGCGAGCGCGACCTGATAGACACCGTCGGCCCCCTGGGAGAGCAGGCGTACGGCGAGCAGGCGGCGGAAGTCCCGGAAGCGGAGCAGGACGCGCAGGTCGCGAACGACGGGCATGGGGCACAGCCTCACACACGGGGAGGGTCCCCGGGTCGTGGAAACCCGGGGACCCTCTCAGCCCTGGCAGGAGCGTTCTCGTGCGAGCGGAAGGCGTCGGCCTCAGCGCTCGACGTCGCCGCGGATGAACTTCTCGACGTTCTCGCGGGCCTCGTCGTCGAAGTACTGGACCGGCGGGGACTTCATGAAGTAGGAGGACGCCGACAGGATCGGGCCGCCGATGCCGCGGTCCTTCGCGATCTTCGCGGCGCGCAGGGCGTCGATGATGATGCCGGCGGAGTTCGGGGAGTCCCAGACCTCGAGCTTGTACTCCAGGTTCAGCGGGACATCGCCGAAGGCGCGGCCCTCGAGGCGGACGTACGCCCACTTGCGGTCGTCCAGCCAGGCGACGTAGTCGGACGGGCCGATGTGGACGTTCTTCTCGCCGAGGTCCCGGTCGGGGATCTGGGAGGTGACGGCCTGCGTCTTGGAGATCTTCTTGGACTCCAGGCGGTCACGCTCGAGCATGTTCTTGAAGTCCATGTTGCCGCCGACGTTCAGCTGCATCGTGCGCTCCAGGCGCACACCACGGTCCTCGAACAGCTTAGCCATGACGCGGTGCGTGATGGTGGCGCCGACCTGGGACTTGATGTCGTCACCGACGATCGGGACGCCCGCCTCGGTGAACTTGTCCGCCCACTCCTTGGTGCCGGCGATGAAGACCGGAAGGGCGTTGACGAAGGCGACCTTGGCGTCGATGGCGCACTGGGCGTAGAACTTCGCCGCGTCCTCGGAACCGACGGGCAGGTAGCAGACGAGCACGTCGACCTGCTTGTCCTTCAGGACCTGGACGACGTCGACCGGCTCCTCGGCGGACTCCTCGATGGTGAGGCGGTAGTACTTGCCGAGGCCGTCGAGGGTGTGGCCGCGCTGGACCGTGACGCCGGTGTTCGGAACGTCGGTGATCTTGATGGTGTTGTTCTCGGAGGCACCGATCGCGTCCGCGAGGTCGAGGCCGACCTTCTTGGCGTCCACGTCGAAGGCGGCGACGAACTCGACGTCACCGACGTGGTAGTCGCCGAACTGCACGTGCATCAGGCCCGGCACCTTGGACGCCGGGTCGGCGTCCTTGTAGTACTCGACGCCCTGCACCAGCGACGCGGCACAGTTACCCACGCCGACGATGGCTACGCGAACCGAACCCATTTGGGTTGCTCCCTGTGTGTACGAGTGAGGCCCTGCGTGGGCTCTCACGTGGCGGTGTCGCCGGGCGTATCCGTGCCGGGGGCGTCCCCGGCACGGGGCAGGCCGCCCGTCGCTCCAGTTGTGGTGTTCTGCTGAGCGGACCCCCCTGAGGCGGAACCCTTCAGGTCCCGTCCGGCCCGCTCGCTCTCGATGAGCTCGTTCAGCCAGCGCACTTCGCGCTCCACGGACTCCATTCCGTGGCGCTGGAGCTCAAGCGTGTAGTCGTCGAGTCGCTCCCGCGTACGCACCAGCGAGGCGCGCATCTTCTCCAGGCGCTCCTCCAGCCGGCTGCGGCGGCCCTCCAGTACGCGCATGCGCACGTCGCGTGACGTCTGCCCGAAGAAGGCGAACCGGGCGGCGAAGTGCTCGTCCTCGTACGCGTCGGGGCCGGTCTGCGAGAGAAGTTCCTCGAAGTGCTCCTTACCTTCTGCCGTCAATCGGTAGACGATCTTGGCGCGGCGTCCGGCGAGGGGAGCGGCCAGGGCGTCCTCGTGGGTGCTGCCCGGTTCCTCGATCAACAAGCCGTTGGCGACCAGCGTCTTGAGGCAGGGGTAGAGCGTCCCGTAGCTGAACGCACGGAATACACCCAGTGACGTGTTGAGGCGTTTGCGCAGCTCATAGCCGTGCATCGGAGACTCGCGGAGCAGGCCGAGTACGGCGAACTCGAGGATGCCGGAACGTCGGCTCATCGTCGCCTCCTCTCGTCCTTATCTCGCGCTGATGTATCGACTCGATACATCACGACGATAGAACGGCGTTCCGCATGCGACAAGAGGGGGGACGGTGAACGGGATCACATCACCGATTCGTCGGAGGCGAGTTGCCCGATTTGGTACGAACTTCGGAGCTAGGAAGGTTTTGGCGGTGCGTAGTCTGTGCGGCATGCACACCACCGGGAACCAAGTGACGCTTGGGGACGTCATCGCCCTCGGTGCAGTACGGGTGAATGCTGAAACGACCGCATCCGTACTTCGGGGGGACCGGAAACCAGCCGCCGTTTCCAGGCGCGCAAGGGTGCGCCTGCCCGAGGAGTAATCGTTCGATGAGCGAGCACCGTCGCAAACCGCCGCAGCCGCAGGGAGGCGGACGTGCCGCGGGCCGACGCGGCCAGTCCGGCTCGTCCCCTGGCAGCCGTGCGGCACCGCGAGGCACCACCGGGTCGCCTTCCGACTCCTACGGGTCGGACTCCTATGGCTCGGGGGGTGAAGAGCGCCCCTACGGCAGCCGTACCGAGGCTCGTCGGGCGGCGCAGAGAAGCACAGGAGGCCGCCGCAGGGCGGCCGACGAGGGTCCCGGCGGCCGACGAGGCGGTCCGGGCGGGTCCACCGGTCCCGGGCGCGGCAGAGGCCGTGCGACCGCGCCGGCGAAGAAGCGGTTCATCGACTACCCGCGCTATGACAAGGACGGGTGGCACCGCTGGGTGCCCTCCTGGAAGCTTGTCACCGGGCTGTTCATCGGCTTCGTGGGCAGCCTCGTGGCCATGGTCGGCGTCGGCTACGCGATGGTCTCCATCCCCAGCGAGAACGACGCGGCCAAGTCCCAGAACAATGTCTACTACTGGGCCAACGGCGAGCGGATGGTCGCCACCGGCACGGGCGTCAACCGGCAGAACGTCACCATCGACCAGATCCCCGAGGCCATGCAGTGGGCGGTGATCTCGGCGGAGAACAAGAGCTTCTACCAGGACTCGGGCGTCGACCCCATGGGTATCGCCCGCGCCCTGGTCAACATGGCCCGCGGTGGTCAGACGCAGGGTGGTTCCACGATCACCCAGCAGTACGTCAAGAACACCTACCTGAGCCAGGACCAGACGCTCACCCGGAAGTTCACGGAGATGTTCATCTCCATAAAGGTGGGCACCAAGCTCACCAAGCAGCAGATCCTGCAGGGCTACCTGAACACCTCGTACTACGGCCGTGGCGCCTACGGCATCCAGGCCGCCGCGCAGACCTACTTCGGCGTGGACGCGGTCAAACTCAGCCCGAGCCAGTGTGCCTTCCTCGCCGCGCTGCTCAAGGGGCCGACATACTACGACCCGGCCGGTAACCAGGACATCGACAAGGCCGCGTCACCTGGGGCCAACCGGAAGCGTTCCGAGGAGCGCTGGTCCTGGATCCTCGGCGAGATGCACAAGGACAAGCGCATCACCGACCAGGAGTACCAGACAGCCATCAAGGCGTACCCGAAGCCTCAGGGCCGCAAGGCGACCAAGGGCATGACCGGCCAGATCAGCTACCTGGCCGACACTGCCAAGAAGTACGTGCTGGCCCACTCCGACATCAGCGAGACGCAGTTCGACCGGGGCGGCTACCAGATCTACACGACGTTCGACAAGAAGAACGTCGAAGCCCTGACCGCCGCGGTGAAGAAGATCCAGAAGCAGCGCCTCGACCCGAAGACCCGCGAGAAGGACAAGTACGTCCAGTTCGGTGCGGCCTCGGTGGTGCCCAACGACGGCGCGATCGTCGCGCTCTACGGTGGCGCGGGCTACGAGAACAACCACTTCACCAACAACGCCGACACCCAGGGTGTCCCCGTCGGTTCGACGTGGAAGCCGTTCGTGCTCGCGGCGGCCATGAAGTACGGCACGTACGAGACCAATCCAGAGGGTCTGTCGCCGCTGGCCAAGTACAACGGCGACGACAATCTCAAGGTCAGAAGGCCGGACGGCAGCTACTTCCTCAACAAGGACCAGTCGATCTTCCGGCAGCGCAACGAGAGCGACCACGCCTGGGGCTACATCACCCTGCGCAAGGCGATGGAGCAGTCCATCAACACGCCGTTCGTGCAGCTCGGCGTGGACGTGGGAATGACGCACGTGCGTGACGTCGCCAAGGCGGCCGGCATCCTGCCCAACACCATGTCGGTCGACCTCAACCCGTCGTTCGCCATCGGTACCTCGACCCCCAGCGCGATCCGCATGGCCGACGCTTACGCGACCTTCGCCGCCTCCGGCAAGCAGGCGGACCCGTACTCGGTCACCGGAGTCAAGAAGGACGGTCAGGACGTGCCCGGCTTCGCCAAGCCGAAGCGCACGCAGGCGATCCCGTCCGACGTGGCGAACAACGTCACGGACACGCTCGAGAACGTCATCCAGAACGGCACGGGCCAGAACGCCAAGGCCCTGGGCCGTACGGCGGCCGGCAAGACCGGTACCACCGACAGCAACAAGTCGGCCTGGTTCGTCGGCTACACCCCGCAGCTGTCGACGTCGGTCGCGATGTTCCGGGAGAACCCGAAGGACCACGAGCTGCTCTCCATGAACGGCACGGCCGGCGTGGAGTCCATCCACGGTGGTGACATTCCGACGCTGGTGTGGACCGAGTACATGAAGGCCGCGCTGAAGGGCAAGTCCGACAGCCCCTTCCCGCCCGCCGAGGACATCGGCAAGATCGCGGACGAGGCGGGTGCTCCCTCTCCCACCCCGTCGGCCGTCATCACGCCGAGCGAGACGCCGAGCGAGACGCCCAGCGCCTCGCCCAGCGAGACGGTCACCTCTCCGTCGCCGACCCCGAGTGATACCTGTAACAACCTGAACTGGAAGTGCGACACCACCGGAGGCCAGGACGGCGGTACGACCGACGGGGGCGTGACCACCAGTCCCACGCCCACTGATACCAGCGGTACCACCAGAGGCAACGGCAACGGAGGCAACAACATCTTCGGAGGCCAGACCGGCTAGCCGAGGATTCCGACCGGTTGGTGGTCATTTCACCCGCCAAGTGTGTTTCACGTGAAACACGGGCCGCCACACCCCACGAGGTGTGGCGGCCCTCGGCTTATTCCTAGACACGTACGGCAGGATGTGCCCCATGCCCAGTGCAGAAACGACGCCCACGAGCGTGCACGAGCCGGAGCCGGTACGGCCGACCAGGGAGGACGAGGTCGCCGCGGCCGGCAGTGAGCTGATCGGCGGCCCCATCGGACGGCGCGCCCTGCTGGGGACGTCCTGGTGGACGCCCGTAAGGGTGGTCGTGCTCGTGGCGATCGGCATGTTCGCCCTAGGTCTGGTCCAGAAGGCGCCCTGCTACAACAGCGCCTGGTTCTTCGGTGCCAGCTCCCAGTACACGCACGCGTGCTACTCGGACGTCCCGCACCTCTACCAGGGGCGCGGCTTCGCCGACGGGCTGGTGCCGTACTTCGACAAGCTCCAGGGCGACATGGAGTACCTCGAGTACCCGGTGCTGACCGGTGTGTTCATGGAGGTGGCCGCCTGGCTCACGCCCGGCAGCGGCAGCCTCCAGCACCAGGAGCAGGTGTACTGGTTCGTCAACGCCGGAATGCTGATGGTGTGCGCCGCCGTCATCGCCGTCTGCGTGAGCCGCACGCACGCCCGGCGCCCCTGGGACGGCCTCCTGGTCGCTCTGGCGCCCGCCTTCGCGCTGACGGCCACCATCAACTGGGACCTGCTGGCGGTCGCTCTGACGGCCGCGGCGATGCTGATGTGGTCCCGGGGCCGCTCCCTCGCGTTCGGCGCCCTGCTGGGCCTTGCCACGGCCGCCAAGCTCTATCCCGTCCTGCTGCTCGGCCCCCTGCTGTTGCTGTGCTGGCGCGCGGGCAAGTGGCGGGACTTCGGCAAGGCTTTGGGCGGTGCGGCGGTCGCCTGGCTCGCCGTGAACCTGCCGGTGATGATGTTCGCCTTCGAGGGCTGGTCGAAGTTCTACACGTTCAGTCAGGAGCGGGGCGTGGACTTCGGCTCGTTCTGGCTGATCTGGGCGCAGAACTCGACCAACCCGCCCACCACCGACACGGTCAACACGCTCGCCGCACTGCTGATGCTGCTGTGCTGCGCGGGTATCGCGGTGCTCACCTTCACCGCTCCGCGCCGCCCGCGCTTCGCCCAGCTCGCCTTCCTGATCGTGGCGGCCTTCATCCTGACCAACAAGGTCTACTCGCCGCAGTACGTGCTGTGGCTGGTTCCGCTGGCCGCGCTGGCCCGGCCGAAGTGGCGGGACTTCCTGATCTGGCAGGCGTGCGAGGTGGCGTACTTCCTGGGGATCTGGATGTACCTGGCGTACACGACCAGCGGAGAAGCCCACAAGGGGCTGCCGACCCAGGGCTACCACTGGGCGATCGCGTTGCACCTGCTGGGCACCCTGTACCTGTGCGCCATGGTCGTACGGGACATCCTCATGCCGGAGCGGGACGTGGTGCGCCGGTCGGGCGACGACGACCCTTCGGGCGGGGTGCTCGACGGCGCGGAGGACGTCGTCGTATTCGGCGCTGCGGCCCGCCGCCCGCGGCATGCCGCGCACTTCGACGCTCCTCAGGTGGAGTGGGGCGGCCAGGGGCCGACGTCCTCCACAGAGGGTTCGCTCTGAGCGAACAGGAGTGGCGCGGGCCAGGCCACAGGGCGTGGGCACCGCACGGAAAAGGCCGTACACGGGAGGACCGTGTACGGCCTTTCGGCTGTCGGGAGGCTTCTCAGCGGTCCACGATCCGGTCGAACTGCGTGGTGGTGTGCCGCAGATGGGCCACCAGCTCCTCACCGACCTGCGGCTCGGGCGCGTCCGCCGGCACGAACAGGATCGACACCTGCATGTGCGGCGGCTCCGCGAACCAGCGCTGCTTGCCGCCCCAGACGAACGGAGAAAGGTTCCGGTTGACCGTGGCCAGGCCGGCCCGTGCGACGCCCTTGGCGCGCGGCATGACGCCGTGCAGCGCCTTCGGGGCCTCCAGGCCCACCCCGTGCGACGTACCGCCCGCCACGACCACCAGGAAGCCGTCCGAGGCCGCCTTCTGCTGGCGGTAGCCGAAGCGGTCGCCCTTGGCGACCCGCGTGACGTCCAGGACCGCGCCGCGGTACTCGGTGGCATCGTGGTCCCCCAGCCACAGCCGCGTGCCGATGCGGGCGCGGAAGCGGGTCTGCGGGAACTGCTGCTGCAGCCGGGCGAGTTCGTCGGCCTTGAGGTGGCTGACGAACATCGTGTGCAGCGGCAGGCGGGCCGCACGCAGGCGGTCCATCCAGCCGATGACCTCCTCGACGGCGTCCGAGCCGTCGGTGCGGTCCAGCGGCAGGTGGATCGCGAAGCCCTCCAGCCGGACGTTCTCCGTGGCGGAGTGCAGCTGCGGCAGGTCCGCCTCGCTGATGCCGTGGCGCTTCATCGAGGACATCACCTCGATGACGACACGGGCACCGACGAGGCCGTACACGCCGTCGATGGACGACACCGAACGGATGACCCGGTCGGGCAGCGGCACGGGCTCCTCGCCGCGCCGGTACGGCGTCAGCACCAGCAGGTCGCCGCCGAACCAGTCCTTGATCCGTGCGGCCTCGTACGTCGTGCCGACGGCGAGGATGTCCGAGCCCAGCCGCGTGGCCTCCTCGGCCAGGCGTTCGTGCCCGAAGCCGTAGCCGTTGCCCTTGCAGACCGGGACGAGGCCCGGGAACTGATCCTGCACGTGCTTGTGGTGCGCACGCCAGCGCGCGGTGTCGACGTAGAGCGTGAGCGCCATGGCCGGACCTGGAACCTTTCTCGTGGCTGCGGTGTGTCGGTGGCTGCGGTGTATTCAGAGCTATGGAAGCACCGAACGTGACGTCAGCGACGCGACATGTAGATGTCGAGAGCCTTGTGGAGCAGCTTGTTCAGCGGGAAGTCCCATTCGCCGAGGTACTCGGCGGCCTGCCCGCCGGTGCCCACCTTGAACTGGATCAGGCCGAAGAGGTGATCGGTCTCGTCCAGCGAGTCGGAGATGCCGCGCAGGTCGTAGACCGTGGCGCCGAGTGCGTAGGCGTCGCGCAGCATCCGCCACTGCATCGCGTTCGAGGGCCGGACCTCACGGCCGATGTTGTCGGAGGCGCCGTAGGAGTACCAGACGTGCCCGCCGACGATCAGCATCGTCGCCGCCGAAAGGTTCACTCCGTTGTGCCGGGCGAAGTACAGCCGCATGCGGTTGGGGTCCTCGGTGTTGAGGGCCGTCCACATGCGCTGGAAGTACGACAGCGGGCGGGGCCGGAAGTGGTCGCGCACGGCCGTGATCTCGTACAGCCGCTGCCACTCGGCGAGGTCCTGGTAGCCGCCCTGGACGACCTCGACGCCGGCCTTCTCGGCCTTCTTGATGTTGCGGCGCCACAGCTGGTTGAAGTTCTTGTGGACCTCTTCCAGGGAACGGTTCGCGAGCGGCACCTGGTAGACGTAACGGGGCTGCACGTCGCCGAAGCCGGCGCCGCCGTCCTCGCCCTGCTGCCAGCCCATACGGCGAAGCTTGTCGGCGACTTCGAAGGCGCGCGGCTCGATGAAGTCGGCCTCGATGTCACGCAGGCGCTTCACGTCCGGGTCCTGGATGCCCTGCTTGATGGAGTTGGCCTCCCAGCGCCGGATGATCACCGGCGGGCCCATCTTCACCGAGAAGGCGCCCTGCTGCTTGAGGTGCGCCAGCATCGGCTGGATCCAGTCGTCCAGATTCGGCGCGAACCAGTTGATGACCGGGCCCTCGGGAAGGTAGGCGAGGTACCGCTTGATCTTGGGCAGCTGGCGGTAGAGGACCAGGCCGGCGCCGACCATCTCGCCGGTGCGGCCGTCGAACCAGCCGAGGTTCTCGGAGCGCCACTCCGCCTTGACGTCGGCCCAGGCCGGGACCTGCATGTGGCTCGCCGCTGGCAGGCTCTGGATGTATGCCAGATGCTGCTCGCGGCTGATGGTCCTCAGGGTCAGGCTCATGTCGGGGCGCTCCTCGGGCTGGTGTGTCCCCATGGGTACAGGGGCTCCGGCTCTCGCGCCGAAGCCTACTGCGCCTTGCGGGCGCCCCGACTGGGCGTACGGGTCCATCGCCCCGGCCTGTCGTGCACCGAGGTGGCCAGCGGTGTTCTACGGATGTTCGAGGGACGGTGTCCGGACGGTCATCCGCCGATCCCGCCGAACAGGCCGCCGTGCGCCATTCCGAGGTAGAAACCGACCGCCGAGGCACCGAGACCCAGGATCAGGCCGAGGCGCTCACGGGTGGTCTCCGAGATCCACTGCCCGTAGGCGCCGGTGAAGATCCCCACCAGGCCCGCCCAGGAGCTGATCAGGTGGAGGTTGTGGAACATCGCCGTGATGAAGGACGTCACCCCCAGAACCAGGGTCACCACGGTCAGCGCGTCCTGGAGGGGATGGGACCTGCCGTCCGTCGCGAGGAACGATCCGGCGGTGTTGGGTCGCAATGCCTGCTGTGCCATGGGGCACCTCCTGCGGAAGGCGGCGCATCGTAGCGCCATACACACCCGACGTGTACAGATTGACGGTCCCTACGGCCGGATTTCAACCGGAAGCAGGTGTGCGGGTACTCTGTACCGTCTGCACCGGTGTCTGCCCAGGCCATGGCAGGGACTCCCGACGGGAGCCCCGATTGTCAGTGGCGGCTGATTTACTGACAGACACTGTTGCGTACGCATCACAACCCTCCTGCCACGGAACGACCGTGGCCGCTGAGTCCAAAGGAGGTGGGTTCCACATGCGTCACTACGAGGTGATGGTCATCCTCGACCCCGATCTGGAGGAGCGCGCTGTCGCCCCCCTGATCGAGAACTTCCTCTCCGTCGTCCGTGAGGGCAACGGCAAGGTGGAGAAGGTCGACACCTGGGGCCGTCGTCGTCTCGCGTACGAGATCAAGAAGAAGCCCGAGGGCATCTACTCGGTCATCGACCTGCAGGCCGAGCCTGCGGTCGTCAAGGAGCTCGACCGCCAGATGAACCTGAACGAGTCGGTCCTCCGGACCAAGGTCCTCCGCCCCGAGACCCACTGAGCTCTCCAGCTCAGCTGATCCCGGGATTCGAGTAGCAGCAACCAAGCAGCCAGAGCAGCAAACCCGCCGAGAGGTTCCCCCATGGCAGGCGAGACCGTCATCACGGTCGTCGGCAATCTTGTCGACGACCCCGAGCTGCGCTTCACCCCGTCCGGTGCGGCGGTCGCGAAGTTCCGTGTCGCGTCCACTCCCCGCACCTTCGACCGTCAGACGAACGAGTGGAAGGACGGCGAAAGCCTCTTCCTCACCTGCTCTGTCTGGCGTCAGGCGGCGGAGAACGTCGCCGAGTCGCTCCAGCGAGGCATGCGCGTCATCGTGCAGGGCCGGCTGAAGCAGCGGTCCTACGAGGACCGCGAGGGCGTCAAGCGCACGGTCTACGAGCTGGACGTCGAGGAAGTCGGCGCCAGCCTGCGCAATGCCACGGCCAAGGTCACCAAGACCGCCGGTGGCGCTCGCGGTGGCCAGGGTGGTTACGGCGGCGGTGGCGGTGGCGGCCAGGGTGGCGGCGGCTGGGGCGGAGGCCCCGGTGGCGGCCAGCAGGGCGGCGCTCCTGCCGACGACCCGTGGGCGACCGGCGCTCCCGCCGGTGGCAACCAGGGCGGTGGCGGCGGCTGGGGTGGAAACTCCGGCGGCGGCGGTGGCGGCTACTCGGACGAGCCCCCCTTCTAGGTCTTCGGACCGAGGGTGGGTCGTACCCAAACTTCTTGATCACACAGGAGAATCACCATGGCGAAGCCGCCTGTGCGCAAGCCGAAGAAGAAGGTCTGCGCTTTCTGCAAGGACAAGGTCACGTACGTGGACTACAAGGACACGAACATGCTGCGGAAGTTCATTTCCGACCGCGGCAAGATCCGTGCCCGCCGCGTGACCGGCAACTGCACGCAGCACCAGCGTGACGTCGCCACGGCCGTCAAGAACAGCCGTGAGATGGCGCTGCTGCCCTACACGTCCACCGCGCGCTAAGGGAAGGGTGACCGACTAATGAAGATCATCCTCACCCACGAGGTCTCCGGCCTCGGTGCCGCCGGCGAAGTCGTCGACGTCAAGGACGGTTACGCTCGCAACTACCTCATCCCGCGGAAGTTCGCTATCCGCTGGACCAAGGGTGGCGAGAAGGACGTCGAGCAGATCCGTCGTGCTCGCAAGATCCACGAGATCCAGACCATCGAGCAGGCCAACGCTGTGAAGGCCCAGCTCGAGGGCGTCAAGGTCCGCTTGGCCGTTCGCTCCGGCGACTCCGGCCGTCTCTTCGGTTCCGTCACCCCGGCCGACATCGCTTTCGCGATCAAGGCTTCCGGTGGCCCCGAGGTCGACAAGCGTCGCATCGAGCTCGGTTCGCCGATCAAGACCCTGGGCGCCCACGAGACGTCCGTGCGTCTGCACCCCGAGGTTGCCGCCAAGGTCAACATCGAGGTCGTCGCGGCCTGATCGCCGCGTGATCACTGTGCTCGCTTGAGCCGGTGAAAGGGGCCGCATCCCTGAGGGGTGCGGCCCCTTTTCCATGCCCGCGGTCGGTTGCGGCACGTGCCCGGGGGCAGTTGCGGCACGCTCATGTTTCACGTGAAACGGTCAGCGCGTCGCACCCGTCACGATCCAGTGACCCGATCGGGCACGCAGCCAGAGGGTCAGCATCCTGACCGTCATCATGAGGGTCATGGCCGCCCAGAGCGCGGTGAGACCTCCGCCCAGCGTGGGGATGAGCAGCGCGACCGGGGCGAACACCGCCAAGGTCAGCACCATGGCCCAGGCCAGGTAGGGCCCGTCCCCGGCGCCCATCAGGACACCGTCCAGGACGAAGACGATCCCGCAGACGGGCTGTGAGAGGGCCACCATCAGCAGTGCGGGCAGTGCCGTGCTCTTGACCACGGAGTCGCTGGTGAACAGCGGGAGGAACAGCGGCCGGGCGGCCACCACG
Source organism: Streptomyces sp. NPDC086549 (assembly GCF_044746205.1). Taxonomy (NCBI): domain Bacteria; kingdom Bacillati; phylum Actinomycetota; class Actinomycetes; order Kitasatosporales; family Streptomycetaceae; genus Streptomyces; species Streptomyces sp. NPDC086549. Next base: position 248,906 of record NZ_JBIVBS010000007.1, read on the forward strand.
AGCAGGCCCAGTACGACACCGGTGGCGATGCCCCACTGGACCATGCGGCGGCAGGCCTCGCGGGCGCCCTGGGCGTCGTCCGCGCCCAGGTAGCGCCCGATGATGGCCTGACCCGCGATCGCGATGGCGTCCAGGGCGAAGGCCAGCAGGCTCCACAGGGACAGGATGATCTGGTGGGCGGCGATGTCGGCATCTCCGAGGCGGGCCGCGACGGCCGTGGCGATCATGAGGATCGCCCGGAGCGACATCGTGCGGACGAGCAGGGGGATCCCGGCCTGTGCGGAGGCCCTGATGCCGGCGGCGTCGGGCCGCAGTGACGTCCCGTGCGCACGGGCGCCCCGGACGACGACGGCGAGATAGACCAGCGCCATGCCGAACTGGGTGATGACGGTGCCCCAGGCGGAGCCGGCGATGCCGAGACCTGCGCCGTAGACGAGCCCGGCGTTGAGGGCGGCGTTGACGACGAAGCCCGCGACGGCGACGTACAGCGGGGTCCTGGTGTTCTGAAGCCCGCGCAGCACCCCGGTCGCGGCCAGCACGACCAGCATCGCCGGGATACCCAGTGCGGAGATGCGCAGATAGGTCGTCGCGTAGGGAGCGGCGGTGTGCGAGGCGCCGAAGAGAGACACGAGACCGTGGGCCAGGGGCAGCACGGCGGCGATGACTGCGGCTCCGAGCAGCAGCGCCAGCCAGATGCCGTCCATGCCCTGGCGTATGGCTGCCTGGAGGTCGCCCGCGCCGACGCGGCGGGCGACGGCGGCCGTGGTGGCGTAAGCGAGGAAGACGAACACGCTCACGGCGGTCGTGAGGAGGGCCGACGCCACGCCGAGACCGGCGAGCTGAGCCGTGCCGAGGTGGCCGACGATCGCGCTGTCGGCCATGACGAACAGCGGCTCGGCGACGAGTGCGCCGAAGGCCGGGACGGCCAGCCCGACGATCTCACGGTCGTGACGTCGCCGGGTGGTCCTGGGGATCGTGGGAGCCAATGGCATGAGCGCTAATCTAATCGTCCACAGGTAAGAGGTGCAAATGCCGACTGGTCCTTACTGTGTGTCTGACGTCGCGTGGCCTGGCGCGCCGTTCGAAGAGATCTTGATCCGACTGGGGAAGTTTTTCTTCTGCACAGACGGTGGACGGCAAAACTCCAGGTCAGGGCATTTTCCGCAAGGGAATCGAGGCCTTGTTCACAAGGCTGTCCACCGGGTCGTGCACAGGTTTTGCCGAGTTCTCCACAGCATCGGGGCCGCCGTCCACATGGCCTGTGGATAACCAGATTGGCTGACGGTGCCGACGGGCCTAACGTAGTCCGGCGCCCGCTCCGTCCACCGTGCTCGGAAAACGTCACAAATCCGACGCGTCAGCAACGGAGTTGGGCCTCTCAATTGTCAGTGCCGTGCCGTAGAAAAGAGAGGCACGGCGAGGTCCGCTGGGCGGACGGGAGGAGGTGGCTCGGTGAGTATTTCCGAGCCCTTGGACGACCCGTGGGCCGACAGCGGTCCCAGTGATCGTCTGCCCGTCTCCCGTCGGCGCGGCGACGGCGGCCGGAGCCGTGACGAGCAGCACGACCGGGGCCGGGAGAACGGGGAATGGGACGGCGGCGGCTCGGCCTTCGAGCGGGTGCCGCCACAGGATCTCGACGCCGAGCAGTCCGTTCTCGGCGGCATGCTGCTGTCCAAGGACGCCATCGCGGACGTCGTCGAGGTCCTCAAGGGCCATGACTTCTACAAGCCCGCCCACGAGACGATCTACCAGGCCATCCTCGACGTCTACGCGAAGGGCGATCCGGCCGACCCCATCACGATCGCCGCCGAGCTCACCAAGCGCGGCGAGATCAACAAGGTCGGCGGCGCTTCGTATCTGCATACCCTCGTCCAGACGGTGCCGACCGCGGCCAACGCGGAGTACTACGCCGAGATCGTCCACGAGCGGGCCGTACTGCGCCGCCTGGTCGAGGCCGGCACGCGCATCACACAAATGGGATACGCGGCCGACGACGACGTCGACGAGATCGTCAACCGGGCCCAGGCCGAGATCTACGCCGTCACCGAGCAGCGCACCAGCGAGGACTACCTTCCGCTCGGCGACATCATGGAAGGCGCCCTCGACGAGATCGAGGCGATCGGCTCACGCAGCGGTGAGATGACGGGCGTACCCACAGGGTTTACGGACTTCGACTCACTGACCAATGGTCTGCACCCCGGCCAGATGATCGTCATCGCGGCGCGTCCCGCCATGGGTAAGTCGACGCTCGCGCTGGACTTCGCGCGAGCCGCCTCGATCAAGCACAACCTGCCGAGCGTCATCTTCTCGCTCGAAATGGGCCGCAACGAGATCGCCATGCGCCTGCTGTCCGCCGAGGCACGCGTCGCCCTGCACCACATGCGCTCGGGCACGATGACCGACGAGGACTGGACGCGACTGGCCCGCCGTATGCCCGACGTCTCGGCCGCCCCGCTCTTCATCGACGACTCCCCGAACCTGTCGATGATGGAGATCCGCGCCAAGTGCCGCCGCCTCAAACAGCGCAACGACATCAGGCTGGTGGTCATCGACTATCTCCAGCTGATGCAGTCCGGCGGCTCCAAGCGTGCCGAGAGCCGTCAGCAGGAGGTCTCGGACATGTCCCGTAACCTCAAGCTGCTCGCCAAGGAGCTGGAGGTCCCGGTCATCGCGCTCTCCCAGCTGAACCGTGGCCCCGAGCAGCGCACCGACAAGAAGCCGATGGTCTCCGACCTGCGTGAGTCCGGCTCCATCGAGCAGGACGCCGACATGGTCATCCTGCTGCACCGCGAGGACGCGTACGAGAAGGAGTCCCCGCGTGCGGGCGAGGCCGACCTGATCGTCGCCAAGCACCGTAACGGTCCGACCGCGACGATCACGGTGGCCTTCCAGGGCCACTACTCGCGGTTCGTGGACATGGCGCAGACCTGAGAAATGAACTCGACGCATATCGCCGCAACGGGTGGACTGGGCTCATGACGACATCGCAGGAAGAGCTGCTTCCCGGTACGCGACGAGCGCTGCTGCACCGGATCGCCCTGGCGCAGGCCGAGGGACGGGCGCCGTCGCTGGTGGCGGCGGTGGTGAGGGACGGCAGGGCCGTGTGGCACGGGGCGCGGACGTCGGTGGACGGGCACGCCCCGGACGAGAACGTGCAGTACCGGATCGGCTCGATCACCAAGACCTTCACCGCCGTCCTTGTGCTCCGGCTGCGCGACGAGGGACTGCTCGACCTGGGTGACCCCCTGGAGAAACACCTGCCGGGAACCGGCGCGGGGGAGGCCACCGTCGCCGAACTGCTCGCGCACACCGGTGGGTTGGCGGCCGAGTCGCCCGGGCCGTGGTGGGAACGCACACCCGGGTCGCTGCGCCCCGAACTCGCCGACGTCCTCGGCGAGCAGCCCTTCCTGCACCCCGCCGGCCGCCGCCACCACTACTCGAACCCAGGCTTCACGCTGCTGGGTGCGCTGGTGGAGGAGCTGCGAGGGGCTCCCTGGGAGGCTGTCCTGCGGCGCGAGATCCTCGAGCCGCTGGGTCTGAGCCGCACGAGTGCTCAGCCGCAGGCGCCGCACGCGGGTGGCTGGGCCGTGCATCCCTGGGCCGATGTGATGCTGCCGGAGCCCGCCGAGGACCTTGGAAGGATGGCTCCCGCCGGTCAGCTCTGGTCCACCTCCGGTGACCTGGCCCGGTTCGCCGCCTTCCTGGCCAAGGGGGACGACCGGGTGCTGAGCGCGGAGTCCGTACAGGACATGCGGACGCCCGCTGCGCCGGCCGAGGCCGCGGATGTGGTGGACGGCGCCTCGTACGGACTCGGTATGCAGATCCAGAACCGGGACGGCCGCCTGTTGGTGGGGCACTCGGGTTCACTCCCGGGCTTCCTGGCGAACCTCGTCATCAGCGTGGTGGACGATGTCGCGGCCGTGGTGCTGGCCAACTGCACCTCAGGCCCGCTGTTGTCCGCGGTCGGCGCCGATCTCGTACGCATCGTCGCCGAGGCCGAGCCACGCATCCCGGAGCCATGGCGGCCACTGCGGGCAGCAGATTCCTCCGTGGTGGAGCTGGCGGGCCAGTGGTACTGGGGCACGCAAGCCTTCGCCCTGCGGGTGACTGCCGACGGACTCATCTCGCTGGGGCCGCTGTCCGGCAACGGCCGCCGGTCGCGTTTCCGGGCCAACGGTGACGGCAGCTGGACCGGCCTGGAGGGCTACTACGCCGGAGAGCTCCTGCGGCCCGTACGGCGCCCGGACGGGGCGCTGAGCCACCTGGACCTCGGGTCGTTCGTGTTCACGCGCCAGCCGTACGAGCAGGGGGCTCCGGTGCCCGGCGGGGTGGACCCCGAGGGGTGGCGCGGCATCGGCTAGACGGGTCCCGCACGGGAAGCGGCCTGTTTCACGTGAAACAGGCCGCTTGATGGGACCTGGATGGGACTCAGAGCTGGAGCTTGAAGCCCACATGAGAGGCCGTGAAGCCGAGCCGCTCGTAGAAGCGGCGGGCGTCGGTGCGCGAGGTGTCGGACGTCAGCTGCACCAACTGGCAGTTCTGGCGACGGGATTCCTCGATCGCCCACTCGATGAGCTGCGCGCCCAGGCCGCCGCCGCGCTCGTCCGCGTGGATGCGTACGCCCTCGATGATCGACCGGGTGGCACCGCGCCGTGACAGTCCGGGAATGATCGTGAGCTGGAGGGTGCCGACGATACGGCCCTCGCGTACTGCCACGACCACGTGCTGGTTCGGGTCGGCGGTGAGCCGTTCCAGCGCGGCCAGGTATGGAGTCAGGTCGTCCGGTGACTCGCGCTGAGCGCCCAGCGGATCGTCGGCGAGCATGCCGACGACGGCGGGGATGTCGGCGGCGACAACGGCGCGCACTTCAAGATCTCCCATGGCCTCACCCTACGCAGGTGCGTGCAGCGACTCCACGGCCCTTACCAGCGGTGCGAGTTCGGGGTTCCTGGCCGCTTCGTCGAGAGCCTCGCGCAGGGCGGCGTCATTGGTGGGGCGGGCATCGTCGAGCAGCTTGAGTCCCGCTTCGGTGACGTTCGTGTAGATGCCGCGGCGGTCGGTGGGGCACAGATAGCGCTCGAGCAGGCCGCGGTCCTCGAGACGGGTGACCAGCCGGGTGGTGGCGCTCTGGCTGAGGACGACCGCGTCGGCGACCTGCTTCATCTGCAGATGCCCCCCTTCGCCGTCGTGCTGGCGGCTGAGCACGTCGAGCAGGGAGTACTCGCGCACGCTCAGGTCGTGCTTCGCCTGCAGGGCCCGTTCTATGTGCGCCTCGATCCTCCCGTGCAGCAGGGAGAGGGCGCACCAGCCCTGGGAGAGGGCGGTGAGCGCGGGGTCCGTCGCTGTCATTGGCGTTTCCTCCGTTCCGGAGCGGCTGAAACCAGGATAGAGCAGGTTCGCAATATCCAGCTGTTGCATGTAGCCAGCGTCTGCAACTATTGTGGACGCACGCAAAGCGCTCCTGCAATCATCTGGGAAGGTGCACCCCCACATGCCTCTCGCGCTTCTGGCCCTCGCGATCGGGGCCTTCGGAATCGGAACCACAGAGTTCGTGATCATGGGCTTGCTGCCCGAGGTCGCGAGTGACTTCGGGGTCTCCATCCCCACCGCGGGCCTGCTCGTCACGGGCTACGCGCTAGGCGTGGTGATCGGCGCTCCGCTGATGACCGCGCTCGGCACCAAGGTCTCGCGCAAGCGGATGCTGATGCTGCTGATGGGCCTGTTCATCGCCGGAAACCTGCTGTCCGCCGTCGCCCCCGCCTTCGCGGTCATGCTGATCGGGCGTGTGATCGCATCTCTCGCCCATGGCGCCTTCTTCGGCATCGGCTCGGTCGTCGCGGCCGAACTGGTCGCCCCGGACAAGAAGGCCGGAGCCATCGCGATGATGTTCACCGGTCTGACCGTGGCCAACGTCGTCGGCGTCCCGCTGGGCACGCTCATCGGGCAGAACGTCGGCTGGCGCGTGACCTTCGGCATCGTCGCCGCCCTCGGGGTCGTCGGCCTGGCGGGTATCGCCAAGCTCGTCCCCGAGCTGCCCAGGCCGGAAGGTGTACACCTGCGCCACGAACTGGCCGCCTTCAAGAACGCCCAGGTCCTGCTCGCCATGGCGATGACCGTCCTCGGCTTCGGCGGCGTCTTCGCGGCCATCACCTACATCGTGCCGATGATGACTCACGTCGCCGGCTTCGCCGACGGCTCCGTGACCTGGCTGCTCGTGCTCTTCGGCCTCGGCATGGTCGGTGGGAACCTCGTCGGCGGCAAGTTCGCCGACCGCGCCCTGATGCCCATGCTGTACGTCTCCCTGGGTGCCCTGGCCGTCGTGCTCGCGCTCTTCACGCTCACCGCACACAACAAGATCGCTGCGGCCGTGACCATCGCTCTCATCGGAGCCCTCGGCTTCGCGACCGTCCCGCCGCTGCAGAAGCGCGTCCTCGACCAGGCGCACGGCGCACCCACCCTGGCCTCCGCCGTGAACATCGGCGCCTTCAACCTCGGCAACGCCCTCTCCGCCTGGCTCGGCGGCATCGTGATCACGGCCGGCCTCGGTTACACCGCCCCCAACTGGGTCGGCGCCGCTCTCGCCGCAGCCGCCCTCGTCCTTGCCGTCCTCTCGGCTGCCCTGGAGCGCCGCGACGGCGTCCCCAGCGCCGTGGTGGCGGGTGCCGCGCCCGCCGCGCGGCGGACGCCCGTGCGTCACTGAGCCCCGCCCCACCGAGTTCGACCTCCGCAGAACCTCAAGGCGAAACACCCATGAGCACCACCGCCGTCGCCCCGCTCACCACCCGCGACGCCGAGATTCTCGTCACGGAGGCCCGCCGTGCGGCCGAGGTTGCCGGAGTCATGGTCAGCGTCACCGTCCTGGACGCGGGCGGTCATCTGCTCGCCTTCCGGCGGGACGACCAGGCCGTGCTGATCTCAGGGGAGACCAGCACCCGCAAGGCCTACACGGCGCTCCAGCTGAACACTCCGACGGCAGACCTCGTCGACGCCGTCCAGCCGGGCGGACTCTTCCACACCCTGCCCACCGCGCTCGACCGGCCGCTGCTGTTCATCGCGGGCGGTGTCCCGGTCCATCGCGACGGTCGCCTGATCGGCGCGATCGGCGTCGGCGGCGGTGCACCGGAGCAGGACCACGGCTTCGCCCTCGCGGCCCTGGAGGCACTGGCCTGATCCCGTGCGTCCCCGGCCGGCAACGCCGGCTCCCGCCATGCGGTGGGAGCCGGCGTTCGTCCTACGGGTGAGCGTTCCTCAGCCCGCCGCAACCGTCACCGGTGCGAACCGCCTGGTCCAGTCCCCGGGCAACTCCGTGATGCCGTACGTCATGACGGCATTGGACGACACGGACTTCAGCCCGTGTTCCTGAGCCCAGGCCAGAAGCTCCTCGTGTCGTACGTCGATGTCGATGCGCAGTGGACGCTCGGTCCGGGGAGCGAACGAGGCCAGGAGAGCCTTCGCGGTCTCCGTGTCGCGGGCGATCAGCGGGCCGACGACATGGGTGTCCATGTTGGGCCAGGCGGCCGCGTAGCCGACGATCCGGCCGTTCTCCTCGGCGACGCGCAGCTGATCGGCGAAGGCGGGCAGCCGCGTGATGATGTGGGTGCGATCGGTGCCGAACACCTCCTCGTCGAGCCGGAGGATCGAGGTGAGGTCCTCGGCCGTGGCCGCACGCGTTTCCGTCCGGGGCTCCGCCCCTTCCGGGCTGAAGTGGCCACGGAGCATCTCGGCGCGCCCGGTGACCTTGAAGCCGAGCTCCTCGTACAGCGGCCGGCCGTACGGCGTCGCATGCAGGGTCAGCGGGGTGGTCCCCATCATCGAGACGACGTGCCGCATCAGTCGGCGTCCGACGCCCTGGCGGGCGTGCCGTTCGGCGACCAGGACCATACCGATGGCCCCCAGAGCCGGACGGTCCCGAGGGCCGTATTCCGTCACGACGCACGCGGCGACGAGGCCGCCGTCGGGGTCGTCGATGCCGTAGCCCTTCCCGGACGTGAGGAGGAAGCCCCACTTGTGCTCCTCGCGTGGCCACCCCCGATCCTCTGACAGGTCGGCGCAGGCGATGAGGTCGCGAGGCGTCAACCGGCGGATGGGCAGAGTGGCGAGAAAAGGAGTTGGCACGCAGGTCAGGCTGTCCGACCAGTACCCGTGGCGTCCACCTGTTTCGGGGTGGACGCACGTGCTTTTGGCCATGTCATAGCTATCCGACAGCGTGCGGACAGGGGCGGGGTGTTTCACGTGAAACATCCGGCCGCCGGTTAGCCTCAAGGCCCATGGCGAGACTTCACCTCTTCGATCTTGACGGCACTTTGCTGCACGGCACCTCCGCTCCCCTGGAGATTTCGCGCCAGCTGGGACTGGAAGCAGAGACAGTGGCGCTTGAGCGGGCGATCTCGGAGGGGCGGATAGGCCCACCGGAGTATGCGGCCCAGGTGCACGCTCTGTGGGCCGATCTGACCGAGGCGCATGTCGGTGCGGCCTTTGAAGGTGCTCCCTGGCTGGCGCGCATTCGTGACGTGTGGGCGGAGATCAGAAACTCGGGTGAGTACTGCGCCGTGGTGTCGCTCTCGCCGTCATTCTTCGTGGAACGGCTCCTGGACTGGGGGGCGCACGTGGCATTTGGATCTCGTTTCCCCGACCTGCCGTTCACCGAGCCCGTGGACCCGGCCGGAGTTCTCAACTCCGCGGCCAAGGTGCGGATCGCGGACCGGCTGTGCCGGGAGTTCGGACTGACACGAGTCGACTGCATCGCCTATGGCGACTCGATGTCGGACAGCGACCTGTTCGCTGCGGTCCCGGTATCCGTCGCGGTCAATGCGGACGGGTATCTGGCCGGTCTCGCGACGCACTCCTACACGGGACGGGATCTGTGGGATGCCTACGAATTGGCTTGTGGCGCCCGGTAATTGAAGGAATGGATGGGGCACCCCCTGCGTGACTCGTGGGGGAGCACAGGGGGACTTGTGTGTACGGCGACGGCCGGTATGGTCGACTCCGGTTCACGTCCGGGATGAGGCGCAGACTGTCCCGTGCGTGTCGAGATCAGGGGCAATGCAGCCTAACGGGACGGAGAGATCGAAGACCCGTATTTCCGGGTATGCGGCCGAGGTATCCGCTCGGGTGGGATGCTGCGGGTTGAATGCGGCCGCATTGGCCCTTTGGCCGGAACCGGAAAGGTGAACCGTCCGCGGGGGAAAGCAGGCACTTTCCGGACCAGGAAGTGCGCAGACCGACCGAGAGATGTTCGAGGCGAGGCACACCATGGACGCTCCGACCACCGCGTCGGCGGACAACGGCACGGCCGGCGGGGGCGGCTGGTTCATGCCGCGCAAGATGCCACCGGATGCACCGCCGACCGATGGCCGGGAGGCGCCCGAAGCCCGTCCGCCGACTGCGGTACGGCCGGTGGGGCGACCCGCGGCGGAGGGGGCTCCAGGCCCCTGGACGGACCCTTCCGGCCCTGCCGCCGGGAGCGACCGCCCCGCCCCCATGAGCGGGGCCCCGGCCGCTCAGGAGCGAATACCGCCGTCCGGACCGTCGGTCCCCGCGCCCGCGGCCGCGCACACGGCTTCCGCCGCACTGCCGTTCGAGCAGCGCGTGCCCGTCCAGCGTCCGGCTCCCGTGACCGAGGAAGCCTCCCCGGACGCCATCCTCGTCCGCCGCACCATGGCCGAGGTCGCTCCCGTGGCCGACAAGGTCACCTCGTACTTCTACGCACTCCTCTTCGTCCGCCACCCCGACCTGCGGTCCCTGTTCCCGGCCGCGATGGACACCCAGCGGGACCGGCTGCTCAGAGCACTGCTCACCGCGGCCGAACACATCGACAACACGCCCGTCCTCGTCGACTACCTGCAGAACCTGGGGCGCGGTCACCGCAAGTACGGCACGCGGGCCGAGCACTACCCGGCCGTCGGTGAGTGCCTCATCGGCGCGCTGAGCAGGTACGCCTCCGCCGTCTGGGACGCGGAGACGGAGGCGGCCTGGGTGCGGACGTACACGACGATCTCGCAGGTGATGATCGACGCGGCGGCCGCGGACGCACTGCGGGCCCCCGCCTGGTGGTACGCGGAAGTCGTCAGCCACGACCTCAGGACGCCGGACGTAGCCGTCATCACCGTCCGCCCCGACCAGCCCTACCCCTTCCTCGCCGGGCAGTACACGAGCGTGGAGACACCCTGGTGGCCGCGGATCTGGCGGCACTACTCCTTCGCCTCCACGCCCCGCCCGGACGGGCTGCTGACGTTCCATGTGAAGGCAGTCCCCGCCGGCTGGGTCTCGAACGCGCTGGTGCACCGTGCCCGCCCCGGGGACATCATCCGGCTCGGCCCGCCGACCGGTTCGATGACCGTCGACCACACCACCGACAGCGGTCTGCTCTGTCTGGGCGGCGGCACCGGCATCGCCCCCATCAAGGCGCTGGTCGAGGACGTCGCCGAGCATGGCGAGCGCCGCCCGGTCGAGGTGTTCTACGGCGCCCGCACCGACCACGACCTCTACGACATCCACACGATGCTCCAGCTCCAGCAGTCCCACCCGTGGCTCGCGGTCCGTGCGATCGTCGACCAGCAGGCGCACCTCCAACTCCCGGACGCCGTACGCGAGTATGGCCCCTGGAACGAGTACGACGCCTATCTCTCGGGCCCGCCCGGAATGATCCGCAGCGGTGTCGACGCGCTGCGGGACGCCGGCATCCCGTCCGAGCGCATATGGCACGACTCGGTCGAGGAACTCGTCGTGATCGGGAACTGACCCGTCAGCCGAGGTCGGGGGCGTGCATGGCGCGTACGCCCTCGATATTGCCGTCGAGGTAGTGGCGCAGCGACAGCGGTACGAGATGGACGGAGGCGATGCCGACCCGGGTGAACGGCACGCGGACGATTTCGTACTCGCCGGCCGGCTCCTCCATTTCGGGGCCATGGCGCAGGGCCGGGTCCATGGACTCCAGCCGGCAGACGAAGAAGTGCTGCACCTTCACTCCGGTCGCGCCGCCGTCCTCACCGATGTGCTCGACGGTGTCCACGAAGCAGGGCACCACGTCGGTGATCTTGGCGCCGAGTTCCTCGTGCACCTCGCGGTGCAGGGCGTCGACGACGGTCGTGTCCTCCGGTTCGACTCCGCCACCGGGAGTGACCCAGTAGGGATCGACGCCGGGCTTGGTGCGCTTGATCAGGACCAGGTCGTCTCCGTCCAGGAGGACGGCACGGGCGGTGCGCTTGACCACGGGTCGGACGGTCATGGATGAAATGTGGCCCGGCTGGTTCCACGTGAAACATCGCAAAGCGCCATCGGCCGACCGCATGGCGTGATCCGGACGAGGGGGCGCTCAGCACCAGCCCGCGGCCGCGCGCAGGAGCCATTCATGCGCCCGTGCCACATGGGGCATGGCGAGCGTGCCGGTGCGCACCACCAGGAAGTACGTCCGCAGGGGCGGCACCGCGGGGTCGTGCAGCGCGACGACCTCTCCGAGGCCCAGGGCGGGGGCGCACAGATAGCGGGGAAGCACCGCGAGTCCGGCGCCCGCGATCGCGCACGAGAGGACGGCACGCAGGTCGGGGACGATGACGGTGCCCGAGGCGGCCGGCCGCGAGTCGAACACGGAGGCCCAGTAGCGCGAGACGAACGGCAGCGACTCATGGACCTCGACGACGGGCAGGTTCTCCAGGGCGGGCGCGCCCTTGCGGCGCAGCATCCCGGAGCCGATCTCCTCGGCCCAGCGCGGGGCGGCGACCAGCACGTGCTCCTCGTCGCACAGTGCGGTCGCCGTGAGCAGGGCGCCGCGTGGACGGGCTGTGCTGATGGCCAGATCATGATGTCCGGCGGCCAGCCCCTCCAGGGTCTCCTCCGCGTTGCCGAAGGAGGCGCGCAGGGCGAAAACCTGGCCGTCGTCGCCGGTGAGCTCGGTGAGGACGGGCAGTGCGCGTTCGGCGGTGAACTCGGGTGGACCCGCGAGATGCAGGGTGCGTAACGAGGACTCGTCGTCGAGTCCGGTCTCGGTTATCTCCACCAGGGCGTCCAGGTGCGGCGCGGCCTTGTGGGCGAGCTCGTCGCCGATGGTCGTGGGAGTCACTCCCCGTGCCTGCCGCAGGAACAGCGGGCGGCCCAGCTGTCTTTCCAGGGTGCGGATCTGCGAGGTGACGGCCGGCTGCGAGAGGCCGAGCAGTGCGGCGGCGCGGGTGAAGGAGCCGGCCCGGTGCACGGTCACGAAGGTGCGCAGCAAGGCCAGATCCATGGCACGCCCTCCCCTTTCCCTGCCCTTCTCCGGCCCCAGGCAGGGACCAACTATAAATAAGTCGATAGGTCTCTGTCGCTACAGTGATTGGACACTGACACAGAGTCAACTAGCCTTGGTCGCGCGGTTCTTCGCGCGCGGAACCGGGGCGGTCCGAGCCACGAGGGGGGAGGCTCGGACCGTCCGTTGTACGTAGCCGGACCCCGATCCGGTGTCCGCAATCCGGTCAGTCCGCCGACTCGTCGAGCGCCCGGAGCACATCGGTCACCAGATCCTCGGCGTCCTCGGCACCGACGGACAGCCGAATGAAGCCCTCCGGCACTGCGTCGCCGCCCCAGCGGCGGCGCCGCTCGGCCGTGGAACGCACTCCGCCGAAACTGGTCGCGTCGTCCACGAGGCACAGCGCGTCGAGGAAACGCTCGGCACGCGCGCGCGTGGGCAGCGTGAAGGAGACCACGCATCCGTAGCGGTGCATCTGCTGCGAGGCGGTCTTGTGCGCCGGGTCGTCGGGCAGACCGGGGTACCGCAGCCCGCACACCTCGGGCCGCTCGCGCAGGGCCTGGGCGACCGCGAGGGCGGTGGCGTTCTGCCGGTCCACGCGCAGCTGGAGCGTGGCGATGGAGCGGTGTGCCAGCCACGCCTCCATGGGCCCGGAGATCGCCCCGACGATCTTGCGCCAGCGGCGTACGGCGGCCATGGTCCCCGCATCGCGGCCGACGACGTACCCCAGGAGGATGTCCCCGTGCCCGGTGAGCTGCTTGGTGCCGCTGGCCACGGAGAAGTCGGCGCCCAGTTCCAGCGGCCGCTGACCGAGCGGCGTCGCGAGGGTGTTGTCGACGGCGACCAGGGCTCCACGCGCGTGTGCCGCCTCGACCAGCCGCCGGATGTCGCACACGTCGAGCCCGGGGTTGGACGGGGACTCGATCCACAGCAGCCGCGCGCCGTCGAGGACCTCCAGCTGTGCGTCGCCGCCGGTCGGCGCGGTGCGGACCTCGATGCCGTACGCCTCCAGCTGGGCACGCACCATGGGCAGCACCTGGTAGCCGTCGCTCGGCAGCACCACCGCGTCCCCGGCGCGCAGCTGGGAGAACAGCACCGATGAGATGGCGGCCATGCCGGAGGCGAACACGAGCGTCTCGACGCCGTCCTGCCCGGGCGCCTCCAGCTCACCGATGGCCCGTTCCAGCAGGGTCCAGGTCGGGTTGTCGTCACGGCCGTAGGCGTACGGACCCGTCACCTCGCCCGGCAGATGGAAATGAGCGGCGAACACCGGACCGGGCAGGGTCGGTTCGTTCCTGACCGGCTCGGGCAGGCCGGCGCGCACCGCGCGCGTGCCCTCGCCCCTACGACCGTCGTTCTCGGCGGAATCACTCATGCCGCCTGTCCCTCCACGTGCTCGCGGACCGCGGCGAGCAGACCCGTGCTCGCCGCTTCCACCATCTCAAGACACTCCTCGAAGCCGTCCAGACCGCCGTAGTACGGGTCCGGTACGTCGAGGTCGTCGTCGGCGGCGGGGTCGTACGAACGAAGCAGCCGCACCTTCCGGGCGTCCTCCTCCGTGGGCGCCAGGCGGCGCAGGGCCTTGAGGTGGCCGGAGTCCAGGGCGATCACGAGGTCGAGGTGCGAGAACCACAACGCCTGGAACTGCCGGGCCGTGTGGTCGCCGTCGTAGCCGTGTTCCGCCAGGACGGACACGGTGCGCGGGTCGGCGTCGTCGCCCTCGTGCCAGTCGCCCGTACCGGCGCTGTCGACCTCGACCAGATCCTCCAGGTCCGCCTCCGCGACGCGGGCGCGGAAGACGGACTCGGCCATCGGGGAGCGGCAGATGTTGCCGGTGCAGACGAAGCAGACGCGGTACCTCATCGGGTCAGTCCTTGCCGTCGGGCAGGACGACGTTCAGCGCCCAGGAGACGATCGAGATGATCAGACCGCCGACGACGGCGGCCCAGAAGCCGTCCACGTGGAAGCTCAGGTCGAACTTGTCGCACAGCCACGAGGTCAGCAACAGCATCAGGGCGTTGACCACCAGGGTGATCAGGCCGAGGGTCAGGATGAACAGCGGGAAGGTCAGGACCTTCACGATCGGCTTGACCAGCGTGTTCACGAGGCCGAAGAGCAGGGCGACCAGTATCAGCGTGCCGACCTTCTTGCCCGTGCTGTCACCGGTCAGAGTGATCTTGTCGAGCAGCCACACGGCGACCGCCAGGGCGCCGGCGTTGGCGATCGTCTTGACTACGAAATTCTTCATGTGTCTGATCGTGGCAGACGTGACCGGATCTGAGCAGTGAGGCAAAGGCGGACAAGGGCGATGAAGGCATTCCGGCTGGACGAACTGGAGGCGGAGCGCGCCGCCAACGAGGGGGCTTACCTTCAGTTTCTGCGTGAGCGGAACATGTCGGTCGGTCTCTACGCCCTCAACGCGGGCGAGCACGATCCGCAGAAGCCCCACAGCCAGGACGAGGTGTACTTCGTCGTGAGCGGCCGCGCCTCGATCACCGTCGGCACGGAGACCACCCAGGTCGCGCGTGGCAGCGTGGTGTACGTGCCCGCCGGGGTCGCCCACAAGTTCCACCACATCAGCGAGGACCTGAGGGTCCTGGTGGTCTTCTCTCCGCCTGAGGCCTGATCCCGCGTCTCAGGGTTCCCTAGGGGAATGGTCAGGGGAGGACAAGGGACGCGAGACCTCCGCCGGGCCCCTGGGGGCCCTAGCATCGACTGCAGGACACAGAGAACGCACGAGACTGCAAAGGACAAGGGCAATGGGAGAGATCTTCGCGGGGCTGCCGTGGTGGGTGAAGTGGGTCGCGGTGCCGGTCATCGCCCTGGTCGTGTTCGGCGGCCTGATAGCCAGCGTGGTCGGGTTCGTGATCGGCCTGCTCTTCAAGGCGCTGGTCTTCGTGGCCCTGGTCGGCGGACTGATCTACATCGTGCGGAGGTTCATCTCGGGCTCCTCGTCGCGCAGCGACTGGTGAGCACCGCGGGAAACCGGTGACGGTAACAGGAATCACCGGTTCCCTCGCGCGAGGGAAGTTTTCCGGGCAGGTCGCCTGAGAGCGGTGACAGACGGTTAAAGTCCGGAATTCGACGCGGGGTCCAGCCCCGCGGGCGGCGCACACCCCACCCGTGTTCCTTCGCACGGGCTGCCCCCTCGCGCTTCGGGAGTTAACCCTTGGCCACGGCTGACACCGCACCCGCAGTACCGCTCGCGCCACCCGCGCAGCCGCGCTCCTCCGGGTCTCCCGGGCGGCGGCCGACCTCGGCGGCGGTTCCCGAGCAGCCGCACTCCGCCACCCTCATCGGCTCCGTGCAGCGGGCGATGCGCCTGCTGGAATCGGTTGCCGAGCACGAGTACGGCGCTCCCGCCAAGCAACTGGCCCGCGAGACCGGCCTCGCGCTCCCGACGGCGTACCACCTGCTGCGCACCCTTGTGCACGAGGGCTATCTACGCCGTGACAAGGGCCTGTTCTTCCTCGGCGAGGCGGCCGAGCGGCTGGGCAGCAGCGGGGCACAGCAGAAACGTCGCAGCACGGTCGTGGACACGCTCGCGCATTGGCGCGATTCCATCGGTGCACCGGTGTACTACGCGATGTACCGGGACGGCGAGATCGAGGTCCTGTGCGTCTCCGACACCCCCGGCAACCCGGCGGTCGAGGAGTGGGCCGACTTCCGCGAGACCGGGCACGCGCACGCCATCGGGCAGTGCCTTCTGTCCCAGATGGACGAAAGCGCCCGCCGCGACCACCTCGACCGCTACCCCGTGCAGTCCCTCACCCCGTACACGGTGCGTGACAGCCAGAGCCTGCTTCGGCGCCTGGACCGGATTCGCCGGATGGAGCCCGTCACGGAGCGCCAGGAGTACGCGCTGGGGACGGTGTGCGCGGCGATCCCGATCACGGTCGGCACCACGGCGGCCACCATGGCCATGTCCCTGCCCGCTCATCAGGAGCACCGGCTGCTGCCCGCGGCCCGGCAACTGCAGACCGAGGTCGGGCGGCATCTCGGAGCGCTCGCGATCTCTATCAGTATCTGAAAACTCACTCCTTGTGATCTCCCGTGTACTTTCAGCAAGATTTGACCAGTGTCAAAGGGATCAATCCCGGCCAGTCGGTGTCATAAGACGGGGTAGGCGATGCGTGAGTCCGTACAGGCAGAGGTCATGATGAGCTTTCTCGTGTCCGAGGAGCTCTCCTTCCGTATCCCAGTGGAGCTGCGATACGAGACCTGTGATCCCTATGCCGTGCGGCTGACCTTCCATTTGCCCGGAGACGCGCCGGTGACCTGGGCCTTCGGACGCGAGTTGCTGATCGACGGGGTGGGTCGACCCTGCGGGGACGGCGATGTGCACATCGCTCCCGCCGACGCGGACGTGCTGGGCGAGGTGCTGATCCGACTTCAGGTCGGTGGCGACCAGGCGGTGTTCCGCTCCTCGGCGCCGCCGCTGGTGGCCTTCCTCGACCGTACGGACAAGCTGGTGCCGCTCGGTCAGGAGGGAGCGCTCGCCGATTTCGACGCCCACCTCGACGAGGCCCTGGACCGCATCCTGGCCGAGGAGCAGAGCGCCGGCTGAAGCGTTACGGCGACGAGCGCAGGGTGTTCCACCGCGCCGCGTGGGGCGGCGCAGTAACGCTTCTCCTCGAATGCCACCCGTTCTGCCGGAACGTCACCTCTTGCGGCGCCGGCCTCTCCCGCCGCGCGCCGCGACCGGCTGGGCCCCGGCGGGCGTCGCCGTCTCCGGGGCCGGCCGGTCGGCCGACACCACCAGGGCGGCGAGGGCCGTGGTGACCGGCACCGAGGCGACGAGACCGATCGAGCCGACCAGGGTGCGCACGATCTCCTCCGACACGAGTTCGCTGTTCGCGACGGTCGCCACGCTGCTCTGAGCGATCGAGAAGAGCAACAGCAGCGGCAGCGCGGCACCGGCATAGGCGAGGACGAGCGTGTTGACGACGGACGCGATGTGGTCGCGGCCGATACGGATGCCCGCCCGGTACAGCCCGCGCCAGCCCATCGACGGATTGGCCTCGTGCAGTTCCCAGACGGCCGACGTCTGTGTGACCGTCACGTCGTCCAGAACGCCGAGTGAGCCGATGATGACGCCGGCCAGCAGCAGTCCGCTCATGTCGATCGACGGATACAGCCCGTGGATCAGACCGGTGCTGTCGTCCGTGTTGCCCGTCAGCGCCGCCCAGTCGATGAACTCCGAGCCCAGGATGCCGATCAGCACGAGCGAGACCAGCGTGCCGAGCACCGCGACCGATGTCCGGGCCGAGAGGCCGTGGCACATGTAGAGCGCGATCAGCATGATGGCACTCGCCCCGACCACCGCCACAACCAGCGGGTTCGAGCCCTGCAGGATCGCGGGCAGGATGAAGAGGGTCAGCACCAGGAAGCTGACGGCCAGCGCGACGAGCGCCATGATGCCGCGCAACCGGCCCACCACCACGACGGCGAGCGCGAAGATGCCGGCCAGCAGCGCCATCGGGAACTTCCGGTTCACGTCGGCGACCGAGTACTGCAGATCCTTCGGCGCCGAGGGCTCGTACGCGGCCACGACCTTCTCGCCCTGGTGCAACTGCCGCGGCTGGTCGGGCTGGACGATCTCCGTGAACGTACGGCCCTCGTCCTTGCCGGTGTCCACCCGGACGGTCGCCTTCTTGCAGGTACCGTTCGCCTCCTGCTGCGCGGAGTTGCCCTCGGCGGTGGAGGTGTCACCGGTCGGGGCCCCTCCCGAGGCGTTCACCGACTTGCAGCTCACCTCGACGACCTTGGTGACCGTGGCCTGCTGTGTCTGCCGGTCGAAGCCGACCCCCGTGCGCGCGTGGGACGGGGCTCCGCCGGGCCAGAGGACCACGAGCCCGACCACGACTGCCGCGGTGAACGGGATCAGGATCGCCGCGATGACCTTGCGCAGGTGCCTGGAGACGGGCGTTGCGGGGCCGTGACTGTGACTGTGCGAGTGGCCGTGTCCGCCGCTGCCGGATCCGGAGCCCTGACCGTGGTCGTGGCCGGGCCCCTCACTGTGCTCCGGCCTGTGCCCTTGGCCCTGCCCGTGGCCGTGGCCGTGCGGATCCTGCTGCATCGTGGTCACCGACCGATCATCGCAAGAACCACAGGGGCCCTCTGTTCACCGCGGCCGAATTGACGCTAGCGTGGAGGCACCTTTGCACACGCGGGAGCTCGGAGCACCGGGCTGAGAGGGCGCTGACCTCCGTATTCACGGTGTTTCACGTGGAACATGAGTTGTTTCACACGAAACACCGCCAGAGACGGAAACCGCTGCGTCGACCGCTGAACCTGTTACCGGGTAATGCCGGCGTAGGGAGTAGGTCTCATGACCAACAAGGACGCACGCACGCCTGCCTCCACGCAGAACGCGGCCAGTGGAAACGCGGCCGACGCAACCAGCGGGGAGGCCGGGAAGTCCATCGGCTGGCACAAGGGGTACATCGAGGGCTCACGCCCCGATCTGCGCGTGCCGGTCCGTCAGGTGCATCTCACCAACGGGCAGTCGGTCACGCTCTACGACACCTCCGGCCCGTACACCGATCCACTCGCCGAAACAGATGTCCGCAGGGGCTTGCCACCGCTGCGGGAGAACTGGATCATCGCCCGCGGCGACACCGAGGAGTACGCGGGACGTCCCGTCCGCCCCGAGGACGACGGGATCAAGCACACGTCTCCCCGCGGGGGCCTGCGCAACCTCGACGCGGTGTTCCCGGGCCGTCCCCGGCAGCCGCGCCGCAGCCGTGATGGCAAGGCGGTGACGCAGCTGGCCTATGCCCGCCGGGGCGAGATCACGCCGGAGATGGAGTTCGTGGCCGTCCGGGAGAACGTTTCTCCCGAGGTGGTCCGCGAGGAGATCGCGGCGGGCCGGGCCGTGCTGCCCGCCAACGTCAACCACCCGGAGATCGAGCCGATGATCATCGGCAAGCGGTTCCTGGTGAAGGTCAACGCCAACATCGGCAACTCCGCGGTGACGTCCTCCATCGAGGAGGAGGTCGAGAAGATGACCTGGGCGACCCGCTGGGGCGCCGACACGGTCATGGACCTGTCCACCGGTCGTAACATCCACACCACCCGCGAGTGGGTGCTGCGCAACTCCCCCGTCCCCATCGGCACGGTGCCGCTCTATCAGGCCCTGGAGAAGGTCGACGGCAGGGCCGAGGAGCTGACCTGGGACATCTACAGGGACACGGTCATAGAGCAGGCCGAGCAGGGCGTGGACTACATGACGGTCCACGCGGGCGTCCGCCTGTCGTACGTGCCGCTCACGGCGAACCGCAAGACCGGCATCGTCTCGCGCGGCGGCTCGATCATGGCGGCCTGGTGCCTCGCGCACCACAAGGAGTCGTTCCTGTACGAGAACTTCGAGGAGCTCTGCGAGATCCTCGCGGCCTACGACGTCACGTACTCGCTGGGGGACGGCCTGCGGCCGGGTTCGATCGCGGACGCGAACGACGAGGCGCAGTTCGCGGAGTTGCGGACGCTCGGGGAACTCAACCGGATCGCGAAGCGTTTCAATGTTCAGACCATGATCGAGGGCCCGGGACATGTCCCGATGCACAAGATCAAGGAGAACATCGACCTTCAGCAGGAGATCTGCGATGAAGCTCCGTTCTATACGCTCGGCCCGCTGACGACGGACGTCGCGCCGGCGTACGACCACATCACCTCCGGCATCGGTGCCGCGATGATCGCCTGGTGGGGCACGGCCATGCTCTGCTATGTCACGCCCAAGGAGCACTTGGGCCTGCCCAACCGTGACGACGTCAAGACCGGCGTCATCACCTACAAGATCGCCGCCCACGCAGCCGACCTCGCCAAGGGGCACCCAGGTGCGCAGGAATGGGACGACGCGCTGTCCGACGCTCGCTTCGAGTTCCGCTGGGAGGACCAGTTCAACCTCGCCCTGGACCCGGACACGGCACGGGAGTTCCATGACGAGACACTTCCGGCCGAACCCGCCAAGACGGCCCACTTCTGCTCCATGTGCGGGCCCAAGTTCTGCTCGATGAAGATCAGCCAAAGCATCGCGGAGCGGTTCGGCGGTGATGTGGCCGAGGGCGCCTCTGCCGAGGAGATCGCCGAGGGGATGCTCCAGAAGTCCAAGGAGTTCGCGGCCGGCGGGAACCGGGTGTACCTGCCGATGGCGGACTGACGCGCGGCCACTCAGGGCGCTGCCCCTGGATGGCGCATGGCTGTCCAAGGCAGCGCCTTGCGGCGTCTCCTTGCGATGACCCGTACTGCCCGACCGAAGGCAACTGCCCTACGCTCGGCCGGGTGATCACGTACCGAACGGAGGGGGTGGGCCGTGGTCCTTACGGATCTGGTCGAGGTGACGTCACACGAGCGGCTGGGCGAATTGCTCGGGGAGCCGACGCCGACAGCGGCGGACAAGGTGCGGACCAGTCTCCACGAATACGACAAGCAGTGGTTGGCCGCGTCGCCCTTCTGCCTGGTGTCGACGTCGGCGGCCGACGGCAGTTGCGACACGTCGCCGAAGGGCGATCCGGCCGGCTTCACTCTGGTCCTCGACGACACGACGATCGCCATACCGGACAGGCCCGGAAACCGGCGCGGCGACGGGCTCCGCAACATACTGAGCAATCCGCATGTCGGGCTGCTCTACCTGGTACCCGGCCGCGGCGACACCCTGCGCATCAACGGACGGGCACGCATCCTTGAGGACGCTCCGTTCTTCGGCCGGATGGCAGTGAAGGGAAGCCGCCCGAAGCTGGCTCTGCTGGTCGAGGTCGACGAGGTCTTCTACCACTGCCCGAAGGCTCTGCTGCGGGCCGGACTCTGGAAGGCGGACAGCTGGAACCCGGACGCGGCCCCGTCGCGCTCCCGGATCGCCAAGGTCCTGGAGCAGCGTCCGGAGAGCCTGGAGGAGCTCGACAGGTACTACGGGCCGCAGTACGGCGAGCGCCTGTACGGCTGACCTCCGCCTCACGTCACCACCGCGTTCCGGGACTCTCCGGCCCGCGCTTTCGGTGCTCGGGCCGGAGGGACCGGTGCCGCGGCCCGGTCGTGGTCAGGCGGCGGTGAGGACGGTCACGACCCGGTTCGTCATCTCCTCGGCGGCGTTCAGCGGAGTCGGGGTGTAGGACAGGACGAAGCGAGTGGTCAGATCGCGGGTGGCGAACAGACGGGCGCGGTAGCCGTAGTTCTCGCCGGTCTCGCCCCAGAACGCCACACCGTTCACCGTGGCCGTCTGCAGGCCCATGCTGTAGCGGGCCGGGCTGCCGTCCAGCATGCGCACCGTGTCCGGCGGCAGGGCGAACAGCTTCTCCGTCGCACGTGGTGGCAGCAACGCCCCGGAGAACAGAGCCTGTTGGAACCGGGAGAGGTCGTCGGCGGTCGAGACCAGGTCTCCAGGGCGCCCAAGGCACAGGCACCCGTCAGGGAACGTCGGGAGAGGGAAGTCATGGTCGTCGATGCTGCCCGTGCCGGAGCGCGCGGACATCCGGGATGGCCCCGGGGTGGCCCCGGGACGGCCCCCATGCGCACCCGGAGGGGGCCCGCAGCTTTCCGGAGCGCGGTTGCCGACCCGGCCGGAGACATGCCGAGAGGCCCCGTCCGCCGTGGGTGTGGGGTTGGTTGTCCGGCTTGCGCCCCCGCCGGGGGCGCAAGCCGGGGCTATTCCGGCTGGTGTTCCGGGCCTCCGAAGTCCGGGCTCGTGTAGTCCGGGCTGGTGAAGCTCGGGCGGGGGCCCGGGGTGGAGCCGTCGTCGGGGCTGCTGAAGCCGGGGCGGTCGTAGCCCAGGCGGGGCATGCGGCTGGTCGGCGCCGGCGGGGCCGTAGGGTGCAGTGCGGTCGTGCCCGGGTCGGCGAGCGCTTCCTTCAGGAACGGCAGAATGCCGCGCTCCAGCAGGGCCTCCCGCCAGGCTTCCCTGGCCCGGGACACCTCCCCGTGCGCCTCGCCGTAGGTTCCGGCGTCCAGCGCGGGGCTGTTGCGCAGGGCGGTGAGCAACAGCCCGACGGCGGCGACGAGGATCGCGGCCGCGGTCATGGCGCCGAACACCCATCCGGCGGTCAGCATGGTCTGGGCGAACGACGGCTGGGGGTCCAGCATCTTCAGTATGTAGCCGACGAGCAGGAAGATCGCCGCGGCGGTTCCGGCAAGGACGGGGGCGAGGACCGCGACGACGGCGACGGCGCCCGCGCCGGCGGTCTCGGCGGCCTCGCCGAGGGTGGTGGCGAGCCCCATCGCGCCCGCGCCCGGCTCCTCGGAGCCGGATTCACTGGTGGACGACGGGGTGGACGACGCCTGGTGGCGCAGTTCCTCGCGGACCTTCACGTAGTGCTGGTACTCGGTCGCCGCGGCCGCCGTGATGAGTGTGGTGGCGTTGAGCGCCATGGTGCGCAGCTGTTCGGTGTTCAGCCGCTGTCCCACGGCGGCCAGTTCCGGGCGGGTCGGTGCGGAGCGCAGCGCCTCATCGAGGATCCGCTCGTATTCCTGGCGGTCCTCGCTGTGCAGGTGCTGCGGAACGCTGTTCATGTGCATCCCCCGATGCTCCGTAGGGCTTGGGGCTCGCACGCCGGCGAGCCGTCGGGCAGAAACGGAGGGGAGCCTGCTACGGATAAGCCGATGGTAGAGCCGCGACGGCACGCGGTGACAGGGGGTTGCCAGAAATTGGGTGATGGCCCACTGGTACGCCGTCGGGGGGACGCCTGCCCGCTGAACGCTCAGATATCCAGCGGAAGTTGTTGGACCAGCAGTTTTCCGGCCATGGTCACCCCGCCGTCCATGCCGATGGCGAGGCCGTCGGCGTAGACGTGCGGTCCCTCGACCACGGGACCGCCGCTCTCCTCGCCGTCCTCGGACCCGGCCTCGCCCAGGAGGTACGGAATGGGGCTGTGGCCGTGAACGATGCGGGTCCCGCCGTACGTATCGAGGAGGGAGCGCACGGCGTCGGCGCCGCCCTCGTCGCGGAAGGAGAAGCGCTTGGTGAACTTGCGGAACAGATCCCACACCTCGTCCGCGTCGTTGCGGGTGAGGGTTTCGCGGACGGTGTCGTTCACCGCCTCGATCGAGTCGCCGTAGTCGAGGTAGGCGGTGGTGTCGGAGTGGACGAGCAGATAGCCGTCGACCTCCTCGATGGCGTCGAGCCGGGCCATCCACTGCAGATGATGGTCCTGGAGACGGTCCATGTCGGTCTTCTGGCCGCCGTTGAGCAGCCAGGCCGCCTGGAAGGTTGCGGTGCCCGCGCCGGAGTTGACGGGGGTGTCGCCGAACCGCTTGGCGCCGAGCAGCAGGAGCTCGTGGTTGCCCATGAGGGCCTTGCAGTAGCCGCCGGCCGCGGCGGCCTCGGCGGACAGCCGCATCACCAGGTCGATGACGCCGATGCCGTCCGGGCCGCGGTCGGTGAAGTCGCCGAGGAACCACAGCCGGGTGGTGCCCGCGCACCACTGGCCGGCGGAGTCGATCAGGTCCTTCTCCTGGAGGGCGGCGACCAGGTCGTCGAGGTAGCCGTGCACGTCCCCGACGACGAACAGCGGACCCGGGCCGGTGGCCGCCTGCGGGGCAGGTGCGGTCGCCGGTTCCACGGGCATCTGGAGCGTGTCACCCCGGTTGATGACGGGCAGGTCGCGCTGAGTGGGCGTGTACCCCTCCGGATAGCCCTCGGTCACGGGGGCGACGGTGTCGCCGGGGTGGGTGCTCTGGGCATACGGACCGGTCTCGTGGACATACGCGGGTACCCGGAAGTCGCGCACAGTCGCCGTCCGCTCCACCTCGGGTCCCCGACCGGCCCCCTGAGTCATCAGACCCCTCCACCATCGCGCCGCATCTGCACCTGATCGGACTGCCTGGTCGCAGCGGCCCGCGGTGTCGTGGGCCCATCATAGGAATGCGGATCGCGCCGTGTGATGACCCAGGGGTGGTGAATCAGAGCAAGACTCCGGTTCGACGCGGCTTTCGCCCCGTTTGGGCAGGGCTTTCACCGCCCGATGGCCGACTGGAGAACCCCTGGCACCGAGCGGACGACCTCCTGGCGTCAGGCTGACGACCCGCTGTCGCACGCCGAAAACCCGCTGTCGCCGCGCTGGACGGCCCCTCGTCGTCGAGCGCGTCAGTGCCGGCGTAAGGCTGTCGAGTCCTGCCCCCGAGGTGTGACGCACTTGTGACCGGCTGTCTCCGTTGTCGCCGCTGCCGCTGCCGCTGCCGCTGCCGCTGCCGCCGCCCCACCCGCGGTCCGGCCGGACGACCGGGGTGTCGGGCCGACGCCTCCCTCCGCAGGGACCCTCCGCCCCTCCGCCGCCGGACCCGCGCACGGCACCGGCCGGCGACCGCTGGGCTACTTCTCCTCCGGTACCCGTGGCGGGCTGACCGTCGTGCGCGGCGGACGGCGCTGGGACGACGTGCGCACGATCAGTTCGGTCGGTATCACCTGCTCGACGGGGTGGTCCGACTCGACTCCCTCGATAGCGTCGATGAGGAGCTGGACCACCGCCGTGCCGATGCGGCGGGGCTTCAGGGAGAGCGTGGTGATGGGCGGCTCGGTGTTGGCGTACACCGTGGATTCGCTGCAGCACACCAGCAGCAGGTCGTCCGGGACGCGCAGCCCGTAGCGGCGCGCGGCGGCCAGCAGGTCGGTGCCGTTGGGGTCGAAGAGGCCGTAGACGGCGTCAGGGCGGTCCGGGCGGGCCAGCAGCCGGTCGGCGGCGACGGCGCCCGCGCACGGATCGTGCGCCGGGTAGGCCTCGTACACCGGGTCCTGGCCGACCCGCTCGCACCAGTGCAGGTACGCGGTGGTCGACAGATGGGTGTACGTGTCCGTCGTCGTCCCCGTGAGCAGGCCGATCCGGCGGGCGCCCGCGGCGGCCAGATGGTCGAGGATGCCGAGTACGGCGGCCTCGTGGTCGTTGTCGACCCACGCGGTGACGGGGAGCGACCCGGCCGGGCGGCCGTCGGAGACGACCGGCAGACCCTGCCGGACCAACTCGCTGACCACCGGGTCCTGGTCGGAGGGGTCGATGACGACCGTGCCGTCCAGGGCGACGTTCGACCACACGTCGTGGCGGGAGGTCGCGGGCAGGATGACGAGGGCGTAGCCGCGGGCTAGCGCGGCCGAGGTAGCGGCGCGGGCCATTTCGGCGAAGTACGCGAACTCGGTGAAGGTGAAAGGTTCATCCCCGTACGTCGTCACCGTCAGGCCGATGAGTCCCGACTTGCCGGTACGGAGGGTGCGGGCGGCGGCCGAGGGACGGTACCCCAGCCGGTCGGCGACCTCGCGGACATGGCGCCGGGTGGCGTCCGGGAGCCGGCCCTTGCCGTTGAGGGCGTCGGAGACGGTCGTGATGGAGACCCCGGCGGCGGCGGCCACGTCTCTGATGCCCGCCCGACCCGGCCGGCTGCCTCGACGTGAGGTTTCCGCGCGGCTCACCTGGTGCTTCCCTGCTGCTGTCATGGCGAGCCGATAGTAGGGCTCATGCGGTGGGGTAGTGCGGACGCATATGCACGCGTTGGCAGGCACGTTTCTGCATGGTCATTACGGGTCAACTTCCTTAGAAAGAAAGTCAGTTGAACGATCCAATGGCAAGACGTGACTCGTCGGCGCGCATGGGCCTGCCAAGTGTCCGATGTTTCGAAGAGGTCTCAACTCACCTTCACGAGCGATGCGCGCCACGGCGTGAGCCACCGGCGCGTAGATATATGTGCGGCACGCCCCCCGTTTCGTGCGCCTTCATGCCGTGATGCCCCTGATGCGGGTGGGGCTGATGTGGTTTGCGCCTCACTGTTTTCCGCGGCTTTTGACCCGTACGCAGGCGCGCCGAATCCTCATAAGGTGAGCAGTATTGGAAGCCGGTGGCGCTGACGGTCCGCCGGTGGTCGCGAGGAGGACTGCGGTGAGCGAGACGAGCCCCAAGCTGCGCGCCGAGCTGGAGGGGATCCCCACCTACAAGCCGGGCAAGCCAGCCGCGGCCGACGGCCCGGTCGCCTACAAGCTGTCCTCCAACGAGAACCCCTATCCGCCGCTGCCCGGGATCATGGAGTCGGTGACCGCAGCCGCCTCGAACTTCAACCGCTACCCGGACATGGCGTGCACCGGGCTGATGAACGAGCTGTCCGAGCGCTTCGCCGTCCCGCTCTCCCACCTGGCGACCGGCACCGGTTCCGTCGGCGTCGCCCAGCAGCTGATCCAGGCCACCAGCGGGCCCGGCGACGAGGTCATCTACGCCTGGCGGTCCTTCGAGGCCTACCCGATCATCACGCAGATCAACGGCGCGCGGTCGGTGCAGGTGCCGCTCACCCCGGGCGATGTGCACGACCTGGACGCGATGGCGGACGCGATCACGGACCGGACCCGGCTGATTTTCGTCTGCAACCCCAACAACCCGACGGGCACGGTCGTACGGCGGCCCGAGCTCGAGCGGTTCCTCGACCGGGTGCCCGGCGATGTGCTGGTGGTGCTGGACGAGGCCTACCGGGAGTTCATCCGCGACCCGGAGGTGCCGGACGGGGTGACGCTCTACCGCGAGCGGCCGAACGTCTGTGTTCTGCGTACCTTCTCGAAGGCGTACGGACTCGCCGGGCTGCGCGTGGGATTCGCGATCGCGCATGAGCCGGTGGCGGCGGCGCTGCGTAAGACGGCCGTGCCGTTCGGCGTGAGCCAGCTCGCGCAGGAGGCGGCGATCGCTTCGCTGCGCGCCGAGGACGAACTGCTCGGCCGGGTGGGCTCGCTGGTGTGCCAGCGCACGCGCGTGGTGGACGCGCTGCGTGCCCAGGGCTGGACCGTGCCCGAGACTCAGGCCAATTTCGTCTGGCTGCGGCTGGGGGAGCGCACGGCGGCCTTCGCGGCGGCCTGCGAACAGCACGGTGTCGTGGTCCGGCCGTTCCCGGGCGAGGGTGTGCGGGTCACGGTCGGGGAGGACGAGGCGAACGACATCTTCCTGAAGGTGGCGGAAGGGTTCCGCAAGGAACTCTGAGGCGGCCCAGGACGGTGCACGACGGTCCCGTGAGGCGGCATGCGTCGCCTCACGGGACCAGTGGTGCGCGCCATGGGCCCATCGGTCCACACCCGCGCGGACCTGCTGGTTCGCCTTGGGGACCCCCACCCCTCCGGTGTCGAACGGCTATGCGTCATAATTGCTTGTGAATGTGAACGCGTTCACAAGCGTGTCCCGGTTGCTCCGCTGATGTGTGTGACATAAGGGGCAAATTGCCGCGTTACCACGGCACGGAAGGAGACTGACGTCGTGGAGTTGGCTTTGGCGCCGGAGA
The DNA here is from genome assembly GCF_044746205.1 of Streptomyces sp. NPDC086549. NCBI lineage: Bacteria > Bacillati > Actinomycetota > Actinomycetes > Kitasatosporales > Streptomycetaceae > Streptomyces > Streptomyces sp. NPDC086549. The sequence goes on from NZ_JBIVBS010000007.1 coordinate 276,354, forward strand.
CACTGGCGCGTTGGCAGTTCGGCATCACCACCGTCTACCACTTCCTGTTCGTCCCGCTGACGATCTCCCTGGCCGCCCTCACGGCCGGGCTGCAGACCGCCTGGGTACGCACGGAGAAGGAGAAGTACCTCAGAGCGACGAAGTTCTGGGGCAAGCTCTTCCTGATCAACATCGCGATGGGTGTCGCCACCGGCATCGTGCAGGAGTTCCAGTTCGGCATGAACTGGTCGGACTACTCGCGCTTCGTCGGCGACATCTTCGGTGCCCCGCTCGCCTTCGAGTCCCTGATCGCGTTCTTCTTCGAGTCCACCTTCATCGGCCTGTGGATCTTCGGCTGGGACAAGCTGCCCAAGAAGATCCACCTGGCCTGCATATGGATGGTCTCGATCGGCACGTTCCTGTCCGCGTACTTCATCCTCGCGGCCAACTCGTGGATGCAGCACCCCGTCGGCTACAGGATCAACAAGGCGAAGGGGCGGGCTGAGCTCACCGACTTCTGGCACGTCCTGACCCAGAACACCGCCCTGGCCCAGGCCTTCCACACCCTCTCCGCGGCCTTCCTGACCGGCGGCGCCTTCATGGTCGGCATCGCCGCCTACCACCTGTCCCGCAAGAAGCACATCACGGAGATGAAGACCTCGCTGCGGCTCGGTCTGATCACCGTGGTCATCGCCGGCCTGCTCACCGCGGTCAGCGGCGACACCCTCGGCAAGGTGATGTTCAAGCAGCAGCCGATGAAGATGGCCGCCGCCGAGGCCCTGTGGGACGGCCAGGACTCCGCTCCGTTCTCGATCTTCGCGTACGGCGACGTGGACAAGGGCCACAACACTGTCGCGGTCGAGATCCCCGGCCTGCTGTCCTTCCTGGCCGACGACGACTTCAGCTCGCACGTCCCCGGCATCAACGACGTCAACAAGGCCGAGCAGCAGAAGTTCGGGCCCGGCGACTACCGGCCCAACATCCCCGTCACCTTCTGGGCCTTCCGCTGGATGATCGGCTTCGGCATGGCGTCCTTCGCCATCGGCCTGGCCGGACTCTGGCTGACCCGGAAGAGGTTCATGCTTCCGCAGCACCTGCGGGTGGGCGACGACGAAGTGCCGCACCTGGTCCTCTTCAAGAACAAGGCGCTCAGCCCGAAGCTCACCACCTGGTACTGGCGCATCGCGATCTGGACCCTGGGCTTCCCGCTGATCGCCAACTCCTGGGGCTGGATCTTCACCGAGATGGGCCGTCAGCCCTGGGTCGTCTACGGCGTCCTGCAGACCCGGCACGCGGTCTCCCCCGGCGTCTCCCAGGCCGAGGTCCTCACCTCCATGAGCGTCTTCACCGCGCTGTACGCCATCCTCGCCGTCGTCGAGGTCAAGCTGCTGGTGAAGTACGTCAAGGTCGGCCCGCCCGAACTCACCGAGGCCGACCTCAACCCGCCCACGAAGATCGGCGGCGACTCCCGTGACGCCGACAAGCCGATGGCCTTCTCGTACTAGGCCGAGGGAGCTGCAGTCATGGAACTTCACGACGTCTGGTTCGTCCTGATCGCCGTCCTGTGGACCGGCTACTTCTTCCTGGAGGGTTTCGACTTCGGGGTCGGCATCCTCACCAAGCTCCTCGCCCGGAACCGGCCCGAGAAGCGGGTGTTGATCAACACCATCGGCCCCGTCTGGGACGGCAACGAGGTGTGGCTGCTCACGGCGGGCGGCGCGACCTTCGCCGCCTTCCCCGAGTGGTACGCCACCCTCTTCTCCGGCTTCTACCTGCCGCTGCTGGCCATCCTGGTCTGCTTGATCGTCCGGGGTGTCGCGTTCGAGTACCGGGCGAAGCGGCCCGAGGAGAACTGGCAGCGGAACTGGGAGACGGCGATCTTCTGGACCTCGCTGATCCCCGCGTTCCTGTGGGGTGTGGCCTTCGGCAACATCGTCCGGGGCGTGAAGATCGACCGGAACTTCGAGTACGTCGGCAACGTGGGGGACCTGCTCAACCCGTACGCGCTCCTCGGCGGTCTGGTGACGCTGACGCTGTTCACCTTCCACGGTGCGGTGTTCACCGCGCTCAAGACGGTGGGGGACATCCGGGAGCGGGCGCGGAGGCTGGCGTTGTGGGTCGGTCTCGTCACGGCCGTGTTCGCGGTGATCTTCCTGCTGTGGACGCAGGTCGACAGCGGTGACGGCAAGAGCCTCGTGGCCATGATCGTGGCGGTCCTCGCCCTGGTCGCCGCGCTCGTGGCCAACCAGGCGGGGCGCGAGGGCTGGTCGTTCGCCCTGTCCGGCGTCACCATCGTGGCCGCCGTGGCGATGCTCTTCCTGTCGCTCTTCCCGAACGTCATGCCGTCCTCGCTCAACAGCGACTGGAGCCTCACGGTCACCAACGCCTCGTCGACCCCGTACACCCTGAAGATCATGACCTGGTGCGCCGGGGTCGCCACGCCGATCGTGCTGCTCTACCAGGGGTGGACGTACTGGGTGTTCCGCAAGCGGATCGGCACGCAGCACATCGCCGAAGCCGCGCACTGAGTCCGGCAGGAGGGGTGTTCGCGATGTTTCACGTGAAACACCCCTCCTCAGGCCGAAGGGTATGTTTCACGTGAAACCCATCGATCCGCGCCTTCTGCGCTACGCACGCGCCACGCGTCTCTTCCTGGTGGCGGTCGTCGCCCTGGGTGCCCTCGGCGCCGGACTCGTCATCGCGCAGGCCATGCTCATCGCCGACGTGGTGGTCGGCGCCTTCCAGCACGGCCAGTCGGCCGGTGAACTGCACACTCCCCTGCTGCTGTTGGCGGCCGTCGCGGGCGGCCGCGCGCTGGTCTCCTGGCTCACCGAGCTGGCCGCGCACCGGGCGAGCGCGGCGGTGAAGTCCGAGCTGCGCGGACGGCTGCTGGAGCGGGCGGCGGCGCTCGGCCCCGGGTGGCTGAGCGGGCAGCGGACCGGTTCGCTGGTCACCCTCGCCACACGGGGAGTCGACGCCCTCGACGACTACTTCTCGCGCTACCTCCCGCAGTTGGGCCTCGCGGTGGTCGTGCCGGTCGCGGTGCTGGCGCGGATCGTCACCGAGGACTGGGTGTCGGCGGCGATCATCGTCTGCACCCTGCCGCTCATCCCTCTCTTCATGGTGCTGATCGGCTGGGCCACCCAGTCCCGGACCGACCGTCAGTGGCGGCTGCTGTCCCGGCTCTCGGGGCACTTCCTGGACGTCGTCGCGGGGCTGCCCACCCTGAAGGTGTTCGGACGTGCCAAGGCGCAGGCCGAGTCCATTCGCCGCATCACCGGCGAGTACCGGCAGGCGACCATGCGGACCCTGCGGATCGCCTTCCTCTCCTCCTTCGCGCTGGAACTGCTCGCGACGCTGTCCGTCGCCCTGGTCGCGGTGACGATCGGCATGCGGCTCGTGCACGGCGACATGGACCTGTACATCGGGCTGGTCATCCTGGTGCTGGCGCCCGAGGCGTATCTGCCGCTGCGCCAGGTCGGGGCGCAGTACCACGCGGCCGCGGAGGGGCTTGCCGCGGCCGAGGAGATCTTCGCCGTGCTGGAGACTCCGGTGCCGGAGTCCGGGACCGGAGCGGTGCCCTCGGGCGCGCTCGCCTTCGAGGGGGTGACGGTCCGGTACCCCGGGCGGTCCGGGGACGCCGTGACGGACGTGTCCTTCGCCGTCGAACCCGGTGAGACCGTCGCCCTGGTCGGGCCGAGCGGTGCGGGCAAGTCGACGCTGCTGACCGTCCTGCTGGGATTCGTACGGCCCGCCGAGGGTCGGGTGCGGATCGGGGGAGCCGATCTTGCCGACGTCGACCTGGAGCAGTGGCGGTCGCGCATCGCGTGGGTGCCGCAGCGGCCGCACCTGTACGCCGGGACGATCGCGGAGAACGTACGGCTGGCGCGCCCCGAAGCGGACGACGACGCCGTACGGCGGGCGCTGCGCGACGCGGGGGCGCTGGAGTTCGTGGACGCGCTGCCCGAGGGGCCCGGGACCGTGCTGGGCGAGGACGGAGCCGGTCTCTCCGCCGGGCAGCGGCAGCGGCTCGCGCTGGCCCGGGCGTTCCTCGCGGACCGGCCCGTACTGCTGCTGGACGAACCGACGGCCGCGCTCGACGGGGCGACCGAGGCCGAGGTCGTGGCGGCGGTGCGGCGGCTGGCGGTGGGGCGGACCGTGCTGCTGGTGGTGCACCGGCCGGCGTTGCTCGGCGTTGCCGACCGCGTGGTGCGGCTGGAGGCGGCCGAGTTCTCCGGCACCGCGGCCACCGCCTTCCCCGGTTCCGCCGTTGCCGGGTCCCAGGACGCGCGCTCCGTCGAGGCGGTGCCGGCCGACGGTGTTGCCGAGGACGGGCCCGAAGCGGGCCCCACGAAGCCCAAGGGGCGGATCCTCGCTCGTGTTCGCGTTCTCGCCGGCCCCCGGCGCGGACGCCTGGCCCTCGCGCTGCTGCTCGGGAGTCTGGCGCTCGGCTGTGCCGTCGGGCTGATGGCCACCTCCGGATGGCTCATCTCGCGGGCCTCGCAACAGCCGCCCGTGCTGTATCTGATGGTGGCCGTGACCGCAACGCGGGCCTTCGGGATCGGGCGCGCCGTGTTCCGGTACGCGGAGCGACTGGTGTCGCACGACGCCGTGCTGCGGATGCTGGCCGACACCCGGGTCGCCGTGTACCGGCGGCTGGAGCGGCTGGCCCCCGCCGGGCTCCGTACGGCCCGCAGGGGCGACCTGCTGTCCCGCCTCGTCGCGGACGTGGACGCGCTGCAGGACTACTGGCTGCGCTGGCTGCTGCCCGCCGGGGTCGCGGTGGCCGTCTCCGCCTGGTCGGTCGCGTTCACGGCATGGCTGCTGCCCGGGGCCGGCGCCGTGCTCGGCGCGGGACTGCTCGCGGCCGGGGTCGGCGTACCTCTGCTGACCGGTGCCGTGGCGCGGCGTGCCGAACGCAGGCTGGCCCCCGCCCGCGGAGTGCTCGCGACACGCGTGACCGACCTGCTCACCGGCACCGCCGAACTGACGGTCGCCGGCGCGCTGCCCGCCCGCACCGACGCCGCCCGGCGGGCCGACGGCACACTCACCCGGATCGCCTCGCGCGCCGCCACCGCCACAGCGCTCGGTGACGGGCTCACCGCGCTCGTCTCCGGCCTGACCGTGGCGGCCACCGCCCTGCTGGGCGCCCAGGCGGTCGCCGGGGGCCGGCTGGACGGTGTGGCGATGGCCGTGGTCGTCCTCACCCCGCTGGCCGCCTTCGAGGCGGTGCTCGGGCTGCCGGTCGCCGCGCGGTACCGGCAGCGGGTGCGCAGGAGCGCGGAGCGCGTGTACGAGGTACTGGACGCCCCCGAGCCGGTATGGGAGCCGGAGCGGCCTCGGCAGGCGCCCGCGGCACCGTTCCCGGTCGTCGTGAAGGGGCTGGGCGCCCGTCACCCCGGGCAGCACCGGGAGGCCCTTGCCGGGCTCGACCTGACGCTGGAGGAGGGGCGCCGGATCGCCGTGGTCGGGCCGTCCGGGGCCGGCAAGACGACCCTCGCCCAGGTACTGCTGCGCTTCCTCGACCCGGACGCCGGCTCCTACACGCTGGCCGGTGTGGACGCGTACGCGCTGGACGGCGACGACGTACGGCGGCTCGTCGGGCTGTGTGCCCAGGACGCGCACCTCTTCGACAGCTCCGTGCGCGAGAACCTGCTGCTCGCCAAGAAGGACGCGACCGAGGCCGACCTGCGGGACGCGCTGGCGCGGGCCCGGCTGCTCGACTGGGCGGACGGGCTGCCCGACGGGCTCGACACGCTCGTCGGCGAGCACGGAGCCATGCTGTCCGGCGGGCAGCGGCAGCGGCTGGCGCTCGCCCGCGCGCTGCTCGCCGACTTCCCGGTCCTCGTGCTCGACGAGCCCGCCGAACATCTGGACCTGCCCACGGCCGACGCGCTCACCGCCGATCTGCTGGCCGCCACCGAGGGCCGTACAACCCTGCTCATCACCCACCGCCTCGCCGGACTGGAAGCGGTGGACGAGGTGATCGTGCTGGACGGGGGACGCGTGGTGCAGCGGGGACCCTACGCCGAGCTGGCCGCCGTGGAGGGGCCGTTGCGGGGCATGGCGGAACGTGAGGCGGAGGCGGAGCTACTGGTGGGGCTCGGCTGACGGCCCGCCGAAGCCCCCGTACCCGCCGCGCCCGGGGCAGCTACGGCCGATCCGCCAGCAGCTGCTCGATGACGACGGCCACCCCGTCGTCGTTGTTGGCGACCGTACGTCCCGATGCCGCGGCGATCACGTCCGGGTGTGCGTTGCCCATGGCGTACGACCGGCCTGCCCAGGTCAGCATCTCCACGTCGTTGGGCATGTCCCCGAAGGCTACGACCTCCTCGTGCGAGATGCCGCGCTCGGCGCAGCACAGGGCGAGGGTGCTGGCCTTGGAGACATCGGGGCCGCTCAGCTCCAGCAGAGCGCTGGGGCTGGAGCGGGTGACGTTCGCGCGGTCGCCGACGGCGAGGCGGGCGAGGGTGAGGAAGGCGTCGGGATCGAGGTCCGGGTGATAGGCGAGGATCTTGAGCACGGGCTCGGTGGCACCCGGGCCGTCGGGGGCCAGGAGCTCCTCGGCGGGCGCCAGATTGTCCGGTATCTCCATGTGCAGCTTCGGGTACGCCGGTTCCTGGTGGAAGCCGTACGTCTGCTCCACCGCGTAGACCGTGCCCGGCACCGCGTCGCGCAGCAGGCGTACGGCGTCCAGGGCGTTCTCCCGGGCCAGTTCGCGCACCTTCACGAACCGATGGGTGCCCGGGCCGCCGTGCAGGTCGACCACGGCGGCGCCGTTGCCGCAGATCGCCAGGCCGTGTCCGTGGACGTGGGCACTGACGACGTCCATCCAGCGCGCCGGGCGGCCCGTCACGAAGAAGACCTCGATGCCCGCTTCCTCGGCGGCGGCCAGAGCTGCGACCGTACGCGGGGACACCGACTTGTCGTCACGCAGCAGCGTGCCGTCGAGATCAGTGGCGATCAGGCGCGGCTGGAGGATGGGGGAGGCCGGGGTCTCGGGCGTTCGGGTCGCTGAGGTCACCGCGCCATTCTCCCGCATATGCCAGCACGGCCATGCGGGAGTGCGCACAGATGAGACACAGATGACTCGTAGCCGATGCCGGCGTGGCCCGGTGATCGGGGGCCGGGTCAGCGCAGCTGTACCGGGGCCTCCATGGCGATCTGCTCGAAGACCTTCTCGTCCGCGGCGAAGTCCGAGTCGGGGATGGGCCAGTGGATCACGATCTCGGTGAAGCCCAGCTCCTGGTGGCGGCCCGCGAAGTCCACGAACGCGTCCAGGGACTCCAGCGGCCGGCCGCGGTCCGGGGTGAAGCCGGTGAGCAGGATCTTGTCGAGGCCGTCCACGTCCCGCCCGAGCGTGGCGCAGGCGTCGGCCAGCTTTTCGGTCTGGCCGCGCAGTGCCTGGACGGACTGCTCCGGCGTGCCGTTCTCGTACAGCTTGGGGTCGCCGGTGGTCACCCACGCCTGCCCGTACTGCGCGGCGAGCCTCAGCCCGCGCGGACCGGTGGCGGCCACGGCGAAGGGCAGCCGGGGGCGCTGTACGCAGCCCGGGATGTTGTGTGCCTCGTGCGCCGAGTAGAAGTCGCCCTGGTGCGACACCGAGTCCTCGGTGAGCAGCCGGTCCAGCAGCGGCACGAACTCGGCGAACCGGTCCGCGCGCTCGCGCGGGGTCCACGGGTCCTGACCGCTGCTCAGAAGAGCTGTGGCGTCGAAGCCGGTACCGCCCGCGCCGATGCCCAGCGTGACCCGGCCGCCGGAGATGTCGTCGAGGGAGATGAGTTCCTTGGCGAGGGTCACCGGGTGCCGGAAGTTCGGCGAGGTCACCAGCGTGCCCAGACGAAGCCGGTCGGTGGTGGCCGCGGCGGCGGTCAGCGTCGGAATCGCGCCGAACCATGGGCCGTCGCGGAAGCTGCGCCAGGACAGGTGGTCGTAGGTGTAGGCGGTGTGGAAGCCGAGCTGCTCGGCACGTGTCCAGGCCGAACGGCCGCCTTCGTGCCAGCGGCGGTACGGGAGGATCACGGTGCTCAGACGCAGACTCATGCGTCCGAGACTAAGGGGGCCCGCGCGCAACGGACGAAACGGTCACCGTACGAGGCCGCTCGGCCACGGGGCGCGGTGGCCGTGGGCGGGGCGCCGGACTCGGTGTACGCGGACCGGTTCGGCGTGCGTGGATCAGTGGGGCTCGGAGAACCGCAGGTAGCGGGGCGGTACGGCCTTCGTCAGCCATACCCCGTTGGCGCTGACGTGGAAGACGTGGCCGTCGCGGTGCATGGCGGCCGCGTCGACCGTGAGCACGACGGGGCGGCCGCGGCGTGCGCCGACCCGGGTGGCGGTCTCACGGTCGGCCGAAAGGTGCACGTCGTGCCTGTTCATGGGCTTGAGGCCCGCGGCGCGGATCGACTCCAGATTGCGGGCGACGGTCCCGTGGTACAGATACGGCGGCGGAGTCGCCGGGGGCAGTCCCAGGTCGACCTCGATGCTGTGGCCCTGGCTGGCGCGGATCCGCGTGCCCTCGATCGCGAACCGCTTCTTGTCGTTGGCGGCCACCACGTGGTCGAGCTCTGCGCGGCTGAACCGGAATCCGTGCGCGGCCGCCGCGGCGATCAAGGTGTCGATCTCGACCCAGCCGCCCTCGTCGAGGGTGAGGCCGATTCGTTCGGGCTGGTGGCGCAGGTGCTTCGAGAGGTACTTCGACACCTTCACGGTGCGCCTCTCGTCCATCTCTTCGTCCGTCTCTCTTTCGTTCACCCCTCCAGCGTGCCGGGAGAGACGCGGATCACGCAGCCAATTTTCGTCTGGAGGTTTGGTCCACAAGCAAGTCCCGTTATCCACAGGTGAATTGGCGAAGTTGTGGACAACTAGTGGGCGGTTCAGGGGGTTTCGTCAAGATCGGTAATGCTGCCGTGACTTGCTGGCAGGGCGTCCAAGGGCCTTGCGCGGACCTCGGGTTCACTCATGGGCCGTCAAGTCCCGTGTGGATGAAGGAAGATGAATCGGCCGTCTCACAGCCGCGGTTCCACCCGGGCGATCGCCCTCAACGCCCCCGGCAGGACACGGGACATGAGATGTGCACCCCGGGCCTCCGGGGTCACCGGTACCACCGCCTCATTGCGTGCCACCGCCCGCAGGATCGCCTTCGCCACCTTCTCCGGCGGATAGTTCCGCAGCCCGTACAGGCGAGCCGTCCGCTTCTGGCGGCGCCGTTCCTCCTCCGCGTCAACTCCCGTGAAGCGTGCGGTGGATGTGATGTTGGTGTTGACGAAGCCGGGGCAGATCGCCGTCACGCCGATGTCCCGTCCGGCGAGTTCGGCACGCAGGCACTCGGACAGCATCAGTACGGCCGCCTTGGAGGTGCTGTAGGCGGGCAGCGCCCTGGAGGGCTGGTAAGCGGCCGCCGACGCGATGTTGACGATGTGGCCGCCCTGGCCCCGCTCGGCCATCTGCCCGCCGAAGAAGAGGCAGCCGTGGATGACGCCCCACAGGTTGACGTCCAGAACCTTGCGCCAGTCGTCCGGTGTCGTGGCGAAGAAGGAGCCGGACAGCCCGATGCCCGCGTTGTTGACCAGCACGTCCACGACGCCGTACTCGGCGGCGACCTTCTCGGCCAGCTTCTCCATGGCCTGCTCGTCGGAGACGTCGACGGTCTCCGCCCAGGCCTTCGGGGCGCCGAGCAGCAGGGACAGCTCCGCGGTGCGGGCGGCGGACTCCGTGTCCCGGTCGACGGCCACCACGCGCGCGCCCGCCTCCGCGAAGGCGAACGCCGTCGCGCGGCCGATACCGCTGCCCGCGCCGGTGACCAGCACGAGCCGGCCGCCGAAACGGTCGGAGTAGCGCCCACCGGGCTTCACCACCGGGCGACCCTCCTCGACACCGGTGACGAACTCTTCGATCCAGGCGGCCAGTTGATCGGGGCGGGTGCGTGGCACCCAGTGTTTGGCGGGAAGCGTCCGCCGGGTCAACTGCGGCGCCCACCGCTCCAGTTCGTCGTACAGCCTCTCGGAGAGGAACGCGTCTCCCAGGGGCGTGATGAGCTGCACGGGCGCGTGCGCGTACGCGTCGGGACGAGGCCTGAGCAGCCGGGGCCGCACGTTGTCCCGGTACAGCCAGGCGCCGTGTGCGGCGTCCGTGGGGAGTGACGAGGTCGGGTAGTCGCCGCCGGGGACCTTTTCGACCCGTTCCAGGATCTTCGGCCAGCGTTTGCCGAGGGGGCCGCGCCAGGCCAGTTCGGGCAGGGCGGGGGTGTGCAGGAGGTAGACGTACCAGGACTTGGCACCCTGGCCGAGGAGCTGGCCCACACGGCGGGGCGTCGGGCGCTTCACGCGCGCGTTGATCCAGTGACCGAAGTGGTCGAGGGACGGGCCGGACATCGAGGTGAAGGAGGCGATGCGACCCTCGGTGTGCTTGACCGTGACGAACTCCCACGACTGCACCGAACCCCAGTCGTGCCCCACCAGGTGCACCGGCCGGTCCGGGCTGACCGCGTCCACGACGGCCAGGAAGTCGTCCGTGAGCTTCGCCAGCGTGAACCCGCCGCGCAGTGGCTTCGGTGCCGTCGAGCGGCCGTGGCCCCGGACGTCGTACAGCACGACGTGAAAGCGGTCGGCGAGGCGGACGGCGACCTCCGACCACACCTCCTTGCTGTCCGGGTAGCCGTGCACGAGAACCACCGTCGGCTGGGCCGGGTCCCCGAACTCCGCCACGCACAGCTCGACCCCGCCTGTGCGCACCCGGCGCTCCCGCGCGCCCTTCAGAGCCGTCACCTGTCCTCCGTCCAGCGCCGCACGTCTCAATGCCGTCGTCATGCCACCCGTCCCGTCGACTGCGGTACGTGTCCGGAACGTGACACTGGTGAATGTGGCAGTTGTTAGAGGAAGCGTCAATAGGGGGGATCAAGGGCTGTGGACAACGCCCGGTGTGCGGGTGCGGATAGCTCTCAGGCAGGGGATCCCTCAGGGTCCCGTAATACTCGAGTCTGATGCGAAGACGGCTCTGCGGTCTGACGACCGGCGTGTTCTGCGTCACTACCTTCGAAGACGTGACTGTGATCGCGACCGAAAGCCTGAGCAAGCGGTTCCCCCGGGTGACCGCACTTGACCGGCTCTCCGTGGACGTGGGGCCCGGTGTGACGGGGCTCGTGGGTGCCAATGGAGCCGGCAAGTCCACACTGATCAAGATCCTGCTGGGTCTGTCCCCCGCCTCCGAGGGCCGTGCCGAGGTGCTCGGCCTCGACGTCGCCACCGAGGGCGCCGCCATCCGCGAGCGGGTCGGCTACATGCCGGAGCACGACTGCCTGCCGCCCGACGTCTCGGCCACCGAGTTCGTCGTCCACATGGCCCGCATGTCCGGCCTGCCGCCGACCGCGGCACGTGAGCGCACCGCGGACACCCTGCGGCATGTCGGCCTGTACGAGGAGCGCTACCGCCCCATCGGCGGCTACTCGACCGGCATGAAGCAGCGGGTGAAGCTCGCCCAGGCACTCGTCCACGACCCGCAGCTGGTGTTCCTGGACGAGCCGACCAACGGCCTCGACCCGGTCGGCCGCGACGAGATGCTCGGCCTGATCCGCCGCATCCACACCGACTTCGGCATCTCGGTCCTGGTCACCTCGCACCTGCTGGGCGAACTGGAGCGCACCTGTGACCACGTCGTCGTCGTCGACGGCGGAAAGCTCCTGCGCTCCAGCTCCACCAGGGACTTCACCCAGATCACGACGACCCTCGCGCTCGAGGTCACCGACACCGACGAGCACCCGGACGGCACGCGCGCGATGCGCGAGGCGCTCCACGCGCGCGGGGTGACCGTCGAGGACGGCAGCGGCCTGCCGGGCGCCGGCCACATCCTGCTGCTGACCGCGGAGGGCGAGGAGACGTACGACCTGGTGCGGGACGTCGTCGCCGACCTGGGTCTCGGCCTGGTGCGCATGGAGCAGCGAAGGCACCACATCTCGGAGGTCTTCACGAACGAGGACGAGCAGCGGAAGGAGGCGGTCGGCCATGGCCGTTGAGCAGCCAGTGCGGACATCTGTCCCACCGTCGGGTGACCAGACCCGCATCCACAACATCGGCTACCGCACCTACGACGGCCCCCGCCTCGGCCGCTCCTACGCCACTCGCTCGCTCTACTCGCAGTCCCTGCGCGGCTCCTACGGCCTCGGCCGCTCGGTCAAGTCCAAGGTGCTGCCGATGCTGCTGTTCGTGGTGATGTGCGTGCCCGCGGCCATCATGGTCGCCGTCGCGGTCGCCACGAAGGCGAAGGACCTGCCTGTCGACTACACGCGTTACGCGATCATCATGCAGGCCGTCATCAGCCTGTACGTCGCCTCGCAGGCGCCCCAGTCCGTCTCGCGCGACCTGCGCTTCAAGACCGTGCCGCTGTACTTCTCGCGGCCGATCGAGACCGCGGACTACGTGCGCGCGAAGTACGCGGCGCTGGCCTCCGCGCTGTTCATCCTCACCGCGGCTCCGCTGCTCGTGCTCTACATCGGCGCGCTGCTGGCCAAGCTCGACTTCGCCGACCAGACCAAGGGATTCGCACAGGGACTCGTCTCCGTGACACTGCTCTCGTTGCTGTTCGCCGGTATCGGACTGGTCATCGCCTCGGTCACCCCGCGGCGGGGCTTCGGTATCGCGGCCGTCATCGCCGTCATGACGATCTCCTACGGCGCGGTCTCCACGCTCCAGGCCATCGCCCAGGCGCAGAACAGCACCAGCGCCATCCCCTGGATCGGCCTCTTCTCGCCCGTCACACTGATCGACGGAGTCCAGTCCGCGTTCCTCGGCGCCAGCTCGGCGTTTCCCGGCGGGATCGGTCCCACGAAGGGGGAGGGCGTGGTCTACGCGCTCGTCGTCCTGGGCCTCATCGCCGCGAGCTACGGCCTCCTCGTGCGCCGCTACAAGAAGGTGGGCCTGTGACCACGCCCAGCCCGTCGCCCGCCACCACCCTTCCAAGGAATGGGCTGCGCCCATGAGCACTCTTACCATCGACCACGTCTCCCGTTGGTTCGGCAATGTGGTCGCCGTCAACGACATCACCATGACCATCGGCCCCGGCGTCACCGGCCTGCTCGGCCCCAACGGCGCCGGGAAGTCCACCCTCATCAACATGATGGGCGGCTTCCTGGCCCCCTCCACCGGCACCGTCACCCTCGACGGGCAGCCGGTGTGGCGCAACGAGGCCATCTACAAGCACATCGGCATCGTCCCCGAGCGTGAGGCGATGTACGACTTCCTCACCGGCCGTGAATTCGTCGTCGCCAACGCCGAGTTGCACGGTCTCGGCGCCAAGGCCGCCGGGCGGGCCCTGGCCACGGTCGAGATGGAGTACGCGCAGGACCGGAAGATCTCCACGTACTCCAAGGGCATGCGGCAGCGCGTGAAGATGGCGAGCGCCCTCGTCCACGACCCGTCGCTGCTCCTGCTGGACGAGCCGTTCAACGGCATGGACCCGCGCCAGCGCATGCAACTCATGGAACTGCTGCGGCGGATGGGCGACGAAGGCCGCACGGTGCTGTTCTCGTCCCACATCCTCGAAGAGGTCGAGCAGCTTGCCCGGCACATCGAGGTCGTGGTCGCGGGACGGCACGCGGCCAGCGGTGACTTCCGCAGGATCCGCCGTCTGATGACCGACCGGCCGCACCGCTACCTGGTGCGCTCCAGCGACGACCGTGCCCTCGCGGCCGCGCTGATCGCCGATCCGTCAACGTCCGGCATCGAGGTCGACCTCGCGGAGGGCGCGCTGCGCGTCCAGGCCGTCGACTTCGGCCGGTTCACGGCCCTGCTGCCGAGGGTCGCCCGCGACCACGGCATCCGGCTGCTCACGGTCTCGCCCTCGGACGAGTCCCTGGAGTCCGTCTTCTCGTATCTGGTCGCGGCGTAGGAGGCCGAAGATGTACGACCCCACAGTCGCCCGGCTCACCTACCGGGCCCTGCTCGGCCGTCGCCGGGCCCTCATCCTCGGCGCGCTGCCGCTGCTGCTGATCGCGATCTCCGTGGTGGTGCGCGGCCTGGCCGGCGCCGACGACCAGACGGCGGCCGACCTGCTCGGCGGGCTGGCGCTCGCCACGATGGTGCCGATCATCGGCGTCATCGCGGGCACCGGCGCGATCGGCCCGGAGATCGACGACGGCTCGGTGGTGTACCTGCTGTCCAAGCCGATCAAGCGGCCCACGATCATCGTCACCAAGCTGATCGTGGCGATCGCGGTGACGATGGTGTTCTCCGCGGTGCCGACCCTGATCGCGGGCTTCGTCCTCAACGGCAACGGTCAGCAGATAGCCGTCGCCTACACGGTCGCGGCCCTGGTCGCCTCCATCGCCTACGCGGCCCTCTTCCTGCTCCTGGGCACGGTGTCGCGGCACGCGGTGGTCTTCGGGCTCGTCTACGCCCTCGTCTGGGAGGCACTGTTCGGTTCTCTCGTCTCGGGTGCGCGCACGCTCAGCGTCCAGCAGTGGTCGCTGGCGGTCGCCCACAAGGTGACGGGCGGGGACCTGGTCACCTCGGACGTCAGCCTGACGACGGCCACGGTGCTGCTGGTCTCGGTCACCGTCCTGGCCACCTGGTACGCGGGACAGAAGCTGCGGTCGCTGACGCTCGCGGGCGAGGAGTAGGCGACGCCGGTCCTGACGGGGGCTTCACCCCCGTCCGGGCACACTCGATCCAGGGGACGCACCGCTGGGAGGCATGGGAATGGCTGACGAGGCGCTGCCGTACGACGAGTGGGACGGGGTCGTCCTCGACGAGGCGTTCATACGCTCCGCCGGGACCACCGAGCCGTCCGCCCGTGCCCGGATGCTCGCCGCCCGCTGGCGCGCCGAGTCGCCCGAGCCGCAGCCCTGGCGGTCGGACGAGCCGCCGGCGGGATGGTTCTTCAGCAAGGCGCGTCGTCGCAGGTGGCGGCGCCGGTAGCGGCTCATAAATCAGTGGCGTCCAACTCGGCGTACCGGCACAGTGGTTGTGTTCGCACCGCCGGTCCGGGAACCGGCGCCACATTCTGGGAGAGGAGCCGGGCGATGTCCATGCACGACAGTACGTCCGGCTCCCGACAGGGCAGCCAGCGGCGGGCTCCGGAGTACTCGCTACCCCTCCGTTGAGTCCGCCCCGCACGGGGTGCTGCCCGGGGCGGCCGCTTCGAGCACGCGATGTGTCTCTCGCGTGGGTCGCCCACCCGGAGGATTGGCCGAGTGGTAAGGCACTGGCTTGCTAAGCCAAGGTCGGGGGAAACCCCCGCGCACGTTCGATCCGTGCATCCTCCGCAAGACGTTGTCACTGGGAAGACGTTGTCACTGGGACTTGGCCGAGGAACCGACAGGCCGTCGCACGGGTGCGGGAGCGCTGTGGCTGGTCGCGCCCATGCGGCGGAGCCGCACAGTGATACAGCCCCGCGCCCCTGATCGCCTGCGGCGATCGCGCGCCCCGGCCACCCGATCCGACAGGGCTCAATCCAGCAGTCGCTCCAGTACCGTTGCGATGCCGTCCTCCTCGTTGGAGGTTGTCACCTCGTGTGCCACGGCCTTCAGTTCCTCGTGGGCGTTGGCCATGGCCACGCCCCGGGATGCCCAGGCGAACATCGGGATGTCGTTGGGCATGTCGCCGAAGGCGATCGTGTCGGCGGCCTTCAGGCCCAGGCGGCGGGCCGCGAGGGAGAGCCCCGTCGCCTTGGACAGGCCCAGGGGCAGCAGCTCCACGATGCCCTCGCCCGCCAGGGCGACCGTGACGAAGCCGCCCGCGGCCCGGCGGGACGCCTCGGCCAGCTCGTCGTCCGAGAGCGTGGGGTGCTGTATGTAGATCTTGTTCAGCGGGGCGGCCCAGAGATCGGACACATCCGTGAGCGGGGTCGCCGGGAGGGTTCCGGTGACCGCGTACCCGGGGCCGACCAGCACCTCCCCGTCCAGGCCGTCACGGCTCGCCGCCAGGAACAGCGGGCCCACCTCGGCCTCGATCTTGGCCAGGGCCACACCCGCGAGCCGGCGGTCCAGGGTGACGGAGGTCAGCAGTCGGTGCTCGCCGGCGTCGTACACCTGCGCGCCCTGACCGCACACCGCGATGCCCCGGTAGCCGAGGTCGTCGAGGATGTGCCGGGTCCAGGGGACCCCGCGCCCCGTGACCACGATGTGCGCGGCGCCCGCCGCGGTGGCCGCGGCGAGCGCGTCACGGGTGCGCTGCGAGATCGACTCGTCGGAGCGCAGGAGCGTTCCGTCGAGGTCGGTGGCGACGAGTTCGTACGGGAAGCCGTCGCTCACCTGGCCAGCGGCTCCAGGACCTCCCGGCCGCCCAGGTAAGGACGCAGCACCTCGGGCACGCGGACCGAGCCGTCGGCCTGCTGGTGGTTCTCGAGGATCGCCACGATCGTGCGCGGTACGGCGCACAGCGTGCCGTTCAGCGTCGCCAGCGGGCGGACCTGCTTGCCCTCACGGACGCGGATCGACAGGCGGCGGGACTGGAACTCGGTGCAGTCCGAGGTCGACGTCAGCTCGCGGTACTTGCCCTGGGTCGGGATCCACGCCTCGCAGTCGAACTTGCGGGAGGCCGAGGCGCCCAGGTCACCGGTGGCGACGTCGATGACGCGGAACGGCAGCTCCAGCGAGGTCAGCCACTGCTTCTCCCAGTCCAGCAGGCGCTTGTGCTCAGCCTGCGAGTCCTCGGGCGTGACGTACGTGAACATCTCGACCTTGTCGAACTGGTGGACGCGGAAGATGCCCTTGGTGTCCTTGCCGTGCGAGCCGGCCTCGCGGCGGAAGCAGGGCGAGAAGCCCGCGTAGCGCAGCGGGAGGCGGTCCGCGTCGATGATCTCGTCCATGTGGTAGGCCGCCAGCGGCACCTCGGACGTGCCGACCAGGTAGAGGTCGTCCTTGTCGAGGTGGTAGACGTCCTGGGCCGCCTGGCCGAGGAAGCCGGTGCCCGCCATGGACTGAGGGCGGACCAGGGCCGGAGTCAGCATCGGCGTGAAGCCCGCGGCCGTCGCCTGGGCGATCGCCGCGTTCACCAGGGCCAGCTCCAGCAGGGCGCCGACACCGGTGAGGAAGTAGAAGCGCGAGCCGGAGACCTTGGCGCCGCGCTCGACGTCGATCGCGCCGAGCAGCTGGCCGAGCTCCAGGTGGTCCTTGGGCTCGAAGCCCTCGGCGCCGAAGTCGCGGATCGTGCCGTGCGTCTCCAGCGTGGCGAAGTCCTCCTCGCCGCCGACGGGCACGTCGGGGTGGACGAGGTTGCCGAGCCTGAGCAGAAGCTCCTGGGTCTCGGTGTCGGCCACGTCGCGCTCGGCGTCAGCGGCCTTGACGTCGGCCTTCAGCTGCTCGGCGCGCTTGAGCAGCTCGGCCTTCTCGTCCGCGGGGGCCTTGGGGATGAGCTTGCCGAGCTGCTTCTGCTCGGCGCGCAGTTCGTCGAAGCGGACGCCGGACGACCTGCGCCGCTCGTCGGCAGACAGGAGGGCGTCGACGAGCGCGACGTCCTCTCCACGGGCGCGCTGGGACGCGCGCACACGGTCGGGGTCCTCACGGAGCAGGCGAAGGTCAATCACGGGCTCAAGGCTACCGGTGCGGGGTGGCCGCCCACGAATCACTATCCCGACCCGTTCCGAATCGCGGCATACGTTGCGTTATGCGGTAATTGCCGAGCGTGTCAATAAAAAGTGTCTCACTCCCTGGGACGGAGCATGCGGCGGGCGCCGGGTTGACTCGATTTCCTTGCGGAGAGCGGGACTTGGCGGCTCGGTTGTCCACAGGAACCCACGCCCCGGGAGGAGTTATCCACAGGCTGTGCGAAGGATCTGTGGACTTCGGAATTGATCACTCCGGAAGCGTTCGACGGGCCGAAGAATTCCCGGTTCAAACCACCCTGACGCCTACTTTCGGGTGGAAATGGATCGCCCCAAAAGATGAACCAAAGGAAACGGGTGGACGAAGGGTGACGTGCGTGGCGGCGGCCCCATCTGGGGGCTGGAGGACGATTTGTCGACTGAGTGGTACTTCGTTGTCGACTTGTCCCCAGGTCGAGAGGGCAGCCTGTGGATAACTTCTGTGGATAACGAAGGTATGCAGGTAGGACTGGCTAGAAACGGCCGTCCTGGCACCGCGCGACCCAGTCCGCCGCCGCCACGAACTCCTCGTCGGACGTCCCCGGCAGGGCGGGCTGGACGTCGTCCGGCTGGATGTCGGCACGCGGGTACGAGCCGAGGAACCGTACCTGCAGACAGATTCGCTTCAGTCCCATGAGGGCCTCGGCCATCCGCCGGTCGGAGATATGCCCCTCGGCGTCGATGCAGAAGCAGTAGTTGCCGATGCCGGCGCCGGTGGGCCGGGACTGGAGCAGCATCAGGTTGATGCCCCGGCTGGCGAACTCGCCGAGGAGGTCGCGCAGCGCGCCCGGGTGGTCGTCGCGCTGCCACAGCACGATGGAGGTCTTGTCCGCACCGGCCGGGGCCGCGGGCCGGGCGGGCCGCCCCACCAGCACGAACCGCGTCTGCGCGTTCTCCGCGTCGTGGATTCCGGTCTCCAGGGGCACCAGGCCGTACCGGGCGGCCGCGAACTCACCGGCGAAGGCGGCGTCGTACCGGCCCTCCTGGACCAGGCGGGCGCCGTCCGCGTTCGAGGCGGCCGACTCCCAGGTGGCGTCGGGGAGGTTGGCCTTGAGCCAGTTGCGGACCTGCGGCTGGGCGGCCGGGTGGGCGGTGACCGTCTTGATGTCGGACAGCTTGGTGCCGGGCCGCACCAGCAGTGCGAACGTGATCGACAGCAGCACTTCGCGGTAGATCATCAGCGGCGCGCCCGCGACCAGCTCGTCGAGGGTGGTCGTGATGCCGCCCTCGACCGAGTTCTCGATCGGCACGAACGCGGCCTCGGCCTCACCGGCGCGCACCGCGTCGAGGGCGGACTGCACCGACACATACGGGATCAGCTCGCGGGTCGCCGCCTCCGGAAGCGTACGCAGGGCGACTTCGGTGAAGGTTCCCTCGGGGCCGAGATACGCATAGCTCGCTGGCATGCTCCTCACCCTAATCGCCCTGGGGCGACACGGCTGACGTGTCTCACGACAGCCCCACCCGGGGGTGAATCCGGGCGCTCTCAGCCCTCCAGCAGCCGCTGTCCCACGTACTCTCCGCGCACCGCCCCGCCCGGCACCGCGAACAGTCCGCTCGCCTCGTGCCGGATGTACGTCGACAGCGCGTCCCCGCGGTCGAGCTTGCGCTGCACGGGCACGAAGCCGCGCAGCGGGTCGGCCTGCCAGCAGACGAAGAGGAGCCCCGCGTCGGGCACCCCGTTCGTGTCGAAGCCGTCGTGGTACGAGAACGGGCGCCGCAGCATGGCCGCGCCCCCGTTGCGGTCGGGCCGTGTGATCCGGGCGTGCGCGTTTGCCGGGACGACGTAATTGCCCTTGGGGTCGGCCTTCTCCAGGTCCATGGCGGTGGTCTCGGTGCCCCCGGACAGCGGCGCCCCGTCGGACTTGCGCCGGCCGATGACGTCCTCCTGGGCCTTGAGCGACAGCTTCTCCCAGTCGTCGAGGAGCATGCGGATGCGGCGTACGACGGCGTAGGAGCCGTTCGCCATCCAGGCCGGGTCCTTCGAGCCGGATGCGGGGACGAAGATCCGCTTGTCGAAGTCGGAGTCGGCCGGCTTCGGATTGCGGGTGCCGTCGAGCTGGCCCATGAGGTTGCGGGCCGTCATGGGGTGGGCGGTGGCGCCCGGGGTGCGGTTGAAGCCGTTCATCTGCCAGCGGATGCGGGCCGCGCCGCCCGCGTCCTTCTGGACGGCGCGCAGGGCGTGGAAGGCGACCAGGGCGTCGTCGGCGCCGATCTGCACCCAGAGGTCGCCGTTGCTGCGCGTCTTGTCGAGGTGGTCGGAGGAGAAGTCGGGCAGCGGGTCGAGGGAGGCCGGGCGCTGCTTGTCCAGTCCGGTCCTGGCGAAGAAGCTGTTGCCGAAGCCGAAGGTGATCGTCAGCGAGGACGGGCCGGCGTCCCGGGCCACGGCCGTGTCGTCGTGCGCGGCCGTCTCGCCCGCCATCAGCCGCTCGGCCGTCGTGGACCAGCGGCGCAGCAGGGCGGCCGCCTCCTTGCGGCCCGCGCCCGCCGCGAGGTCGAAGGCGACGAGGTGGCCGCGGGCCTGGAGGCCCTCGGTGATGCCGGGTTGATGTTTCCCGTGAAACATCGCCCGGCCGGAGCCCAACGAGGTCAGCGGGGTGGCCTGGGCGGGCGCGGCCGCGTACCCCGCGGCCGTGCCCGCCCCGCCGAGCACGAGCCCGGTCGCACCGGCGGTGCCGAGCAGCTTCCGTCGCGATATCCCCGGTCCGGAGTCGCCGGTGTCGGAGGCGGTCGCCTCGGGGTTGATCACTTCGGAGGGGGTGGACTGGTCAGCCATGGTGCGGTTCAGCCGATCTGCGCGTTCTTGGAGACGGTCGCCTGGTCGATGTCGGAGGTCCGGACGGTCACGGCGATCTTCCATTCGCCGGCCATGGGGATCTGCACTCCGGTCGCCGTCCAGTGTCCGGTGGAGACATGGTCGGGGGTCACGGGAAGTGGCCCGATCTTCTTGGCTTCGAGGGTGAAGGCGACCTTCACCTCGGGGATGTCGAAGGCGCGGCCGTTGGGCCGCTGGACGTAGACCTGCATTTCGTTGCCGCCCACGCGCGCGGGGTCGAGGTCGAACCGTACGACGCCCTTGCCGTCCTTGCCGCCCGTGTCGAACGGCATGTCCAGGGTGAGCGCCCCGGAGGACGAGGTCGATGACGAGGACGAGGCGGCGGACGACGTGGCGGCCTTGGCCTCCTGCTCGGTGCGCCCCGGCTCGGTCTGTGTCAGCACGGTGGTGACGGCGAGCAGGACGACCGCCACGCCCGCCTCCGCGAGCACCGAGCGGCGCAGACCGAAGCGGTGGGGGTCGGCCTCCCGCAGCCGCTTCTGCCGTGCCGTGTCCACGGCGGCCTGCTGCCGGGAGAGCTGGGCGGCACGCTCGGAGTCGCCGGCCGCGGCCGGGGCCGTGACGTGCTCCTTGGCGGGCAGCTCGGCCTCGGCCTCGGCCTCCTCCGTGGCGACCGCCGTGTCCGCGAGCCGGGCCGTCCACCGGCGTGAGATCCAGGCGATGCCGACGAGCAGCAGGACGAGCCCGATCTTGACGAGCAGCAGCTGTCCGTACCGGGTGCCGGTGAATGCCGCCCAGGAGCCGAGCTGGCGCCAGGACTGGTAGGTGCCGGTGGCGACCAGCGCGAGCACGGAGCCGAAGGCGACGCGCGAGAAGCGGCGTACGGCGGCGGTCTCGACGGGGGTGTCGGCGGGCGCCCGGTAGAGCGCGACGAGCAGGGCGACGAGTCCGCCCAGCCAGGCGGCGACCGCCAGCAGGTGGATCACGTCGACCGGCATGGCGATGCCCGGCTGGAGCCCGGTCGAGGCGTGCTCGGCCATCGCCCAGCTCGCCGCGAGCCCGGCGGCGACGACGCTCCCGCCGATCGCGAGCCCGAAGGTCAGGTCGCGCTTCTCCTCGTCCTCGCTTGAATCAAGCTGTCGGCGCGTAGCGCCGTCGTTCAGGGGGGTGGTGGGAGACGGGCGGGCGTAGGCGCCGAAGAGCACGGCGATGAAGAGGGCGGCCGCGGCGAGCAGCAGCAGCCGGGAGACCAGTGCGGCGCCGGTCTTGGTCTGCAGCACCTGGCCGAGCAGGTTCAGGTCGAAGACGTCGCCGAACGAGCCCGAGGTCGTGTAGGAGCCGCGCAGGAGCAGCAGCCAGAGCGTGGCCGCGGTGAGGGTGAGCCAGCCGCCGACGACGAGGCGTTGCATGGCCCGTACCCCGGAGCCGCGCTGCCAGCAGGCGAGCACGAAGGCGGCGCCGCCCGCCAGCACGATGAATCCGGCGTACGACGCATACCGCCCGAATCCATACAGCCAGCCCACGGCTCCGCCGCCCGCGGTCTGGTCGGAGACCGAGACGGTGGTCAGGGAGGGAGCGCCGACGGAGAAGGTGTAGGCGCCGGCGACGGGATGGCTGTCCGCGGAGACGACCTGGTAGGTGACGGTGTACGTGCCCTTGGCCAGGCCGCTCTTGAGCTGCACGGCGTAGGTCGTCCCGCTCACCTCGGACGGCTTGCCGACGTCGACCCGCTTGCCCTTGGGGTCGAGGACGCGCAGCGAGTCGTCGTTCATCGCGACCTTCTCGGAGAAGGTGAGCGAGACCTGGTCGGGCGCCTTGTCGACCACCACCCCCTGCGCGGGGTCGCTGCCGGTCAGCGCGGCGTGCGCGGAGGCGGGCCCGGCACCGGCGAGGAGCGCGCAGGTGACGGCCAGGAACAGCAGCACCAGGGTCCGCAGGCGGGGGGTGATGGTCCGCGTCAAGGTTGGTCCCTCCCTCAGTGTCAGGTCGACGGGTTGTACGTGGCGGACCTCACCGGCATCTCGACGGTGACGGGTCCGGACTTGGCGAACTTCAGCTCGACGGTGACCGTGTCGCCCTGCTTCGGCTTGCGCTTCAGCTTCTCGAACATCAGATGGTTGCCGCCGCTTTTGAAGACGAGTTGACCGTGTGCGGGTACGGCGAAGGAGGTGACCTCCCGCATCGCTCCGCCGACCGTGTCGTGCATGGTGACCTCGCCGGCGACGTCGCTGGTGACCGAGGTCAGCTCGTCCTTGGTGCCGCCCTTGTTCGTTATCGTCAGGAAACCGGCCGCCATGTCGGCCGAGACGGGCTGGGGCATGTAGGAGGCCGCGACCGACAGTTCGGCGTCGGAGTCGTCGGAGCCGCCGCAGCCGGCGAGGGCGAGCGCGCCCGCCAGTGCGGCGGCGGGGACGGCGAGACGCCTCACGGGTTCGCTCCCTTGATGATCTTGGGGAGGTCCTTGGTGTAGTCGTCGACCGTGGTGTCCTCGCCGTAGATGAGGTAACCCCCGTCGGTCTTCGGCGAGAAGGCGACGACCTGGGTGCCGTGGACGGAGACGATCTTGCCCTTCTTGTCCTTCTTCGTCGGCTCGATTGAGATGCCGAGGGAGCGGGCGCCGGCCTGGATGGTGGAGAAGTCGCCGCTCAGGCCGATGAACTGGGTGTCGATGCCCTTGAGCCACTTGGCGAGCTCGGTCGGTGTGTCGCGGGCCGGGTCGGTGGTGACGAACACGACCCGCAGCTTGGCCTGCTCGGCCTCGGGCAGCGACTTCTTGGCGACCGCGATGTTGTTCATCGTCAGCGGGCAGATGTCCGGGCAGTGCGTGTAGCCGAAGTAGATCAGCGTCGGCCGGCCCTTGGTCTCCTGGCGGAGGTCGTACTTCTTGCCGTGCGTGTCGGTGAGAACCAGGTCCGGCTTCTCGAACGGCTGGTCGAGTACGGTCGCGGCCTTGGCCGAGCCGGACTCCTCGGAGACCACGGCGATGGGCGACTTGTCGTCGCCGCTGCCGCAGGCGGAGAGGGCCAGGGTGGCGGCGGCGAGCAGCGCGGCCGCGGCGAACGTCTTCTTGCGCATAGAAAAATGTCCCAGATGTGATTGCTCCGGCGCGCACCGGGGTCGTACGCAAGAGTCGCACGACCCCCTGTGCGCGGTGTGGGCGAGCGGGCCTCAGGCGTCGGACCGGCGGCGCCCGGCGAGCACGCCGTACGCGACTCCCGCCGCGCCGACGACGATGCCGACCACGCCGAGCACGCGGGCGGTGGTGTCGCTGCCGCCGGAGGAGTCGGACGCGGTCGTGGTCCCGGCCTTGGAGGTCTTGTCCGAGGCGTCCTTCGCGGTCGTGGAGCCGTGCCCGTGCTCATCGGTGGAGGCGGCGGACAACTCCAGTACCGGCGCCGGGTTCTCGGGCTCCTCCTGGCCGTCCTGCTGCACCTCGATCCAGCGCACGACCTCCTTGTCGGAGTACGTCTGGACCGCCTTGAAGACGAGTTCGTCGGTGTCCTCGGGCAGGGCGCCGACGGAGAGCGGGAACTTCTGGAAGTAGCCCGGCTCGATGCCCTTGCCGTCGGCCGTCCAGGTGACCTTGGTGACGGCCTCGGAGATCTTCTTGCCGTGCATCTCCAGCGGCTTGTCCAGCTTGGACTTGGTGACCTTCACGGTCCAGCCGTCGATCGGCTGCGGCATCACCGAGGCCAGCGGGTGGTCGGCCGGGAAGTTGACCTCCAGCTTGGTGGTCGAGGTGTTGTCGCGCTCGTTGGGGACCTTGAAGTCGACGACCGCGTAGCCGCCCTTGGCAGCCGTTCCCTCGGGCTGCACGGAGACGTGCGCGAACGCGGGGGCGGAGACGGCGAGGACGGCCGAGCCCGCGACGGCAGCGGCGGCGGCGATACGAGAAGCCTTCATGGCAGGAAGCACTCCACTCCGGGTGAGTTCCGGTGAGTTCCGGTGAAAGAAGATGAGGAAGAGGGGCGCGCACGAGGTGCACGCGTGCGTGCCGCACGACGGCGGCGCGGCCCCTCCCTCCCGGTCCGGGCGGAGTGGTGCGGTCGCGTCGCGTCAGGCGGCGAGGACGAGCGCGGCGGCGGGCGGGCCGCGCCGTGTCACCGCGTGCTGGAGCGCGGTGGTGTGCGGGGCGGGCGGTTCGTCGAAGGCGGTACGCCGCTGTCGCGGGCCCGCCTCGGCGGCGGCCGGGAGCCCGGCGCACAGGGCGCGCACCAGTGCGAGCGCCCCGCGCAGGGAACGTACGAGCGCTCCCTCGGCGACTCCGTGCGCCGACAGCTCGATCAGACGCAGCAGGGCGAGGTCGCCTCGGCGCATCAGCCAGCCGACGGTGACCGCGGCGAGGACGTGGGCGAGCAGCATCGGCAGGGACGGCAGCAGCGACTCCGAGGAGCCGGTGGCGTCCCCCGCGTGCTGCATGGCGCTCATGTCCGTGCCGGAGCCGGGGAGGAGGCGCGCGGCGGCGAGGAGCCGGTAGGCGTGGGCCGGGGTGATCGCCGTTGCGCCGGTGCCGCACACGAGCCGCGCGGCGCGTTCGACGAGCATGGCGTCGCTCATGGAGCCCATCGAGCCCATCGAGCCCGTCGAGCCCATGGTCATCGTGCCGGACGACATGGCGGCCATACCGTGCTGGCCCAGTCCGAACAGCGTGTGCAGCACGGTCTGGCCGAGCGCCAGCAGTGCCGCGATCCCCGGCAGTGAGCGCTCCCGCCCCGCGAGCGGTGCCACCAGCGCGAGGGCGCCCAGGAATCCGGCGCCGAGCGTCCACAGCGGGATGGTGCCGCAGGAGGCCAGTGTGTGCCCCGCCGCGGCCAGCACGACACAGACCGCGGCGAACACCGCGGCCCGCAGGATCCGGACCGGGTGTCCGGAGCGCGCCGTGCGCGGGTGGGGGGCAGTCATGGCGCGCTCATCATCGCACTGGGCGCGCCGGGGACCGACGGCAGGCCCGCAAAGTTCTGTAGCGACCGGAAGGTCGCACTCTGCCGCGAGCGCCCCCTCATACACCGATTTCCGCCCGCGCGCATCGTCCCTATGGGCGGCGTCACGCCAACGGAGTGCTTACACACGGGTACGGGCGGCAATAGGTAACGGTATGTCGAGCCGCGGCCAGGAGGCTGGAGCATGAGCATCTGGTGGTCACTCCATCTGCGGCGCGAGGCCGCGAGCGTGCCGCTCGCCCGGCGGCTGCTGCTCGGCACGATGGAGACCGCGGGCGTCGACCCCGACGTCTGCTACGACCTGTCGGTCGCCCTCAGCGAGGCCTGCGCGAACGCCGTCGAGCACGGCGGGGACGCGACACGGGGAGGCTCGTCGGAGGCGTACCGGGTGACCGCCTACCTCGACGGCGAGAAGTGCCGTATCGAAGTGGCCGACTCCGGACCGGGGTTCACCCGCGCCCAGGGGCTGCGGCCCCCGCGCGCGGACGCCGAGCACGGCCGCGGGCTGTGTCTGATCAGGGAACTCGCCGATCATGTCCACATCGGCAACAAGCCGGGCCGGGGCGGGACGGTGGTGAGCTTCGACAAGATTCTCAAGTGGAAGAAAGATCCTTCCCTGCTTACGGCATGACGGCTGCGCAGGGATAACGGCCGCGCTAGGGTGCGCGCATGAATATCGAAACCGAGAAAATATTCGGCGGTGTGATACTGCGGCCGCTCGTTCAGGAAGATGCTTCGGTGCTTTGTGCCGCATACGTCGAGAACCGGAAACATCTCGAACCGTGGGAGCCGTGCAGACCGGACTCCTTCTTCACCGTCGAGGGTCAGAGGGAGCGCCTGGACGGGCTGCTGCGGCAGTACGCGGAGGGCGGTCTCGTGCCCTGGGTCCTCCAGGCGGACGGCGGGCGGATCGTGGGGGCGATCACGCTGTCCGGGATCTCGATGGGACCCTTCTGCAGCGCCTATCTGGGTTACTGGGTCGCCGCCGACCAGCAGAACCGCGGGCTGGCCAGCGGTGCCGTGGAGCGGGTCTGCCGTATCGCGCGGGACACGGTCGGACTGCACCGGATCGAGGCGTCCACGATTATCGAGAACACCGGTTCCCAGCGTGTGCTGAAGAAATGCGGATTCGAATCCATCGGCATGGCTCAGAGCTATTTGCACATCAATGGAGAATGGCGTGACTGCCATCTTTTCCAGCGGGTCCTGCACAACGCGGATCCGGCCGGGTGACCGGGTGTTCTCGGCCGACTTCGGCTGACTGGGCCTTCACAGCTCGTTGAGAGCTCATGCTCATGCGCCTGACAAGCGGCGTTCCTAACTTCCTCGACCATGACGGGAAACCACAGAAACACCTCCATCACCCGGCGCCGCGCCATCGCGGTGACCGGGGGCACGGTCGCGGCCGGCGGCCTCGCGGTCGCCGGTTACCAGTCGGCCTTCGCCGACACGGTCACCGACACCGAGACGACCGCGTCGGCCTCGGCGACCTCGACCGGCAGCACCTGCATGACGCTGATGTCGAGCGTCACGGAAGGGCCGTACTACCTCGATGGCGCCTTGGTGCGCAAGGACATCACCGAGGGCAAGAGTGGCGTCCCGCTGACCCTGCGCCTGACCGTCGTCGACGCCACCGACGGCTGCACCCCGGTCTCCGGCGCCGCCGTCGAGATCTGGCACTGCGACGCCTGGGGCTACTACTCCGGCTACACCACCGCCAACCCCGGCGGCTCGGCCCCGGCGGAGAGCGAGGACGGCTCGACCGCGAACGACAAGACCTATCTGCGCGGCTACCAGATCGCCAACGCCAACGGGGTCGTCAAGTTCGAGACGATCTTCCCCGGCTGGTACACACCGCGCACCTGCCACATCCACGTGAAGGTGCACACGGGCGGCGAGAAGGAGGACGGCACCTACGAGGGCGGCAAGGTCAACTACACCGGCCAGCTGTTCTTCGACGACGACATCGCCGAGGCGATCTTCGCCCTCGAGCCGTACTCCAAGCACTCCGGCAGCTACACCGTCCTCGCCGACGACATGGTCTACGACGGCGGCGGCGCCTCCAGCGGCCTGCTGACCCTCAAGGCCGTCCACAAGAGCGACCCGTCGAAGGGCTACAAGGGCTCCCTCACCCTGGGCATCGACCCCGACGCCGAGAACACCGGCGCGGGCAGCGGCGGCGGAGGCACCCCTCCGAGCGGCGCCCCGACGGGCACACCGCCCAGTGACGCCCCCACGGGCACACCGCCCAGCGACAGCCCCTCCCCGTCGGCCTCGGCGTCCTCGTAAGGTACGGCCATGAGCAGCCGCGAGGACGACGCGCTGGCGCAGGCCGCAGTGGAAGCGCTTACCGGCCAGCTGGCGCTGGCCCCCAAACCGGGGCTGCCCGACCCGCGCGACCTGGACGCCCGTACCACCCGCCGGGACCACAGCTCCCTGCGCTGGTCGGCCAGGGCTCTTGCGCCCGGCCTCGCGGCGATGGCCGCCTCCGCCCGCCGCACCGGCGAACCCACCCAGGCGTTACGGGCGGAACTGGGAGCCATCGGGCGGTGCGCCGAGCACTCGGTGTACCTGGCGGGCGGCGGGCACCGCGGTGCCCTGTGGGCACTCGGCCTGCTGGTCGCCGCGACCGCCCTCGACCCCCGTGCCAAGCACCGGGAGATCGCCTCGACCGCCCGGAAGATCGCCGCGTTCACCGACCGCGGCGCCCCGCGGCGGGCGTCGCGCGGGTCCTCCATCTCGGCCAAGTACGGCGCGGCCGGCGCACGGGGCGAGGCCAGGGCCGGATTCCCGCACGTGCGGCGGGCGTTGGACGCGCTGGCAGTGGCCCGCTCGGCCGGCGCCACCGAGGCGCAGGCCCGCCTCGACGCCCTCCTCACCGTGATGTCCACCCTCCAGGACACCGAACTGCTGCACACCGCGGGCCCGCTCGGCCTGCGCCATGTGCAGACGGGCGCCCGCGAGATCCTGGAGGCGGGCGGTACCGCGACGGAGGCGGGCGCGGCGGCGCTGACCGCGTTCGACGCCGACCTGCACGCGCGCGCGTGGAGCCCTCGCGGCAGCGCGGGGCTGCTCGCGGGGGCCCTGTTCCTGGACTCGCTGCCGGTCAGCCCACGAGCACGGGCCGTGTGATCCCTTCGGGAGTACGGCCGGCGGCCCTCCGCGCCGTCGGCCCCGTCGCGTAAGCCGCCGGCGTGGCCCCGTCGCGTACGCCGCCTGCGTGGCGCCGTCCGGCAGCGGCCGGCCCGGGGTGCCCCGCTCCACCGGCAGGGACGTCAGCACCAGCGGGCCGAGCGTGCGCGCCACCGTGCCGCCGGTGCCGAAGAAGCCCTGCCACCAGGCCTTTCCACGGTCCGGTTCCACGGTCCGGTTCACACCCCGTCCAGCACCTTCGTCAGCACCTCCAGCGCCTCCGGATACACCCGCTCCCGAGGCGTGCCGTACCCGACGATCAGCCCCTGCTCCGGTCCCCCGCCGGGTGCGCCGGGTGTGTGCCAGTGGTCCCCCAGGCGGCCGAGGGCGAGCCCCTCCGCCTCCGCGCGCGCGAGCACCTCCGCCTCGTCGGCGACCTCCACCAGGGCGTGCAGCCCGGCCGCGATCCCGCGCACCCGCCGACGGGGGCCCAGCCGGTCCAGGAGCTGGTCCCGGCGGCGCCGGTATCTGAGGCGGCACGCGCGCACGTGGCGGTCGTACGCATGGCTGCCGATGAGCTCGGCGAGCGCCAACTGGCCGATGGACTCGGTGTGGTGGTCGCTGTGCAGCTTGGCGTCCGCGACCGCGTCGACCAGCTGGGGCGGCAGCACCATCCAGCCCAGCCGCAGCGCGGGGCCGAGGGTCTTGGAGGCGGTGCCCAGGTACGCCACCTGGCCCGGCGCCATGCCCTGCAGCGCGCCGACGGGCTGACGGTCGTAGCGGAACTCCCCGTCGTAGTCGTCCTCGACGATCAGGCCCCCACGCGCGCGTGCCCAGTCGCTGAGCGCCCGCCGCCGCTCCGGGTGGAGGGTCACGCCGGTCGGGTACTGGTGGGCGGGCGTGACGACCACGGCGGCCGCGTCGCCCAGCTCCTGCGCGCGGGCCCCGCGATCGTCGACCGGTACGGGCACCACGCGCCCGCCGTTGCGCCGCACCACCTCCCGGTGGAAGGGCAGTCCGGGATCCTCCATGGCGACGGCGGCGCCGTCCAGCACGCGCGTGAGGAGCGCGAGGCCCTGCACATACCCGGAGGTGATCACGATCCGCTCCGGCGGTGCGATCACCCCGCGCGCCCGCCCCAGATAGCCCGAGAGCGCCGTGCGCAGTTCGATCCGGCCGCGCGGATCGCCGTAGTCGTACGCCAGTGACGGCGCCGTCGCGATGGCGCGGCGCAGCGCCCGCAGCCAGGCGGCCGCCGGGAACGCCCCGACGTCCGGGCTGCCGGGCCGCAGATCGAAACGGGGCACACGCGCGCGTGCGGCCGCCTCCGGCGTGCCGGCGTCGACGGAGGGCAGCGAGGCCACCTGGGTGCCCGAGCCCTGTCGTGCCGTCAGATACCCCTCGGCGACCAGCTGGTCGTACGCCGCCTTGGCCGTGCCGCGTGAGATCCCGAGCTCGGAGGCGAGCCGCCGGGTCGCGGGCAGCCGGGTCCCGGGTGCCAGCCGGCCGTCGCGCACGGCGTCGCGCACCGCCCGTTCCAGCCCGACCCGGCGTCCGTCCGCCGCGTCGGGTTCCAGATGCAGGTCCACACCGACACCGGACCAGAAGTCGTCCACGAAAAGCCTCCCCCTAGGCACGTGAATGGCCGGGCACCTTCCCGGTGCCCGGCCATCAGTGTGACGTCAGCCCTTCAGCGAGGCCATCCACGCCTCGACCTCGTCGGACCGCCGGGGCAGTCCGTCCGAGAGATTCCGGTTCCCGTCCTCGGTGACCAGGATGTCGTCCTCGATCCGGACGCCGATGCCCCGGTACTCCTCCGGCACGGTCAGGTCGTCGGCCTGGAAGTACAGGCCCGGCTCGACCGTGAGCACCATGCCGGGCTCCAGCACGCCCTCGACGTACGTCTCCGTCCGCGCGGCCGCGCAGTCGTGGACGTCCATGCCGAGCATGTGCCCGGTGCCGTGCAGGGTCCAGCGGCGCTGCAGGCCGAGCTCCAGGACGCGCTCGACCGGGCCCTCGACCAGCCCCCACTCGACGAGCTTCTCGGCGAGCACGCGCTGGGCGGCGTCGTGGAAGTCGCGGTACTTCGCGCCCGGCTTCACGGCCGCGATGCCGGCCTCCTGCGCCTCGTACACGGCGTCGTAGATCTTCTTCTGGATCTCGCTGTACGTGCCGTTGACGGGCATCGTGCGCGTGACGTCGGCGGTGTACAGGGTGTGGGTCTCGACGCCCGCGTCCAGCAGGAGCAGGTCGCCGGAGCGGACCGGGCCGTCGTTGCGGACCCAGTGCAGCGTGCAGGCGTGCGGGCCGGACGCGCAGATGGAGCCGTAGCCGATGTCGTTGCCCTCCACGCGCGCGCGGAGGAAGAAGGTGCCCTCGATGTAGCGCTCGGAGGTCGCCTCGGCCTTGTCGAGGACCTTCACCACGTCCTCGAAGCCGCGCACGGTCGAGTCGACGGCCTTCTGCAGCTCGCCGATCTCGAACTCGTCCTTGATCAGCCGGGCCTCGGAGAGGAAGACGCGCAGCTCCTCGTCGCGCTCGGCGGTCACCTTGTCGGTGAGGGCCGCCTCGATCCCGGCGTCGTAGCCGCGCACCACGCGGACCGGGCCGGTGGCCTCCTTCAGCTTCTCGGGCAGCTCGCGCACATCGGCGGCGGGGATGCCGTACAGCGCCTCCGACTCGGTGAGCGAGTGCCGGCGGCCGACCCACAGCTCGCCCTGGCCGGAGAGCCAGAACTCGCCGTTCTCGCGGTCGGAGCGCGGCAGGAGGTAGATCGTCTCCTGGTGGCCGTCCGCGGTGGGCTCCAGGACGAGGACGCCGTCCTCCGTCTGGTTGCCGGTGAGGTACGCGTACTCGACCGACGACCGGAAGGGGTACTCGGTGTCGTTCGAGCGGGTCTTCAGGTTGCCCGCCGGGATCACCAGGCGCTCGCCCGGGAAGCGGGCGGACAGCGCGGCACGGCGGCGTGCGGTGTGCTCCGCCTGCTCGACCGGCTTCAGATCGTGCAGCTCCGTGTCGGCCCAGCCCGACTGCATGCTCTCGGCCAGCTCGT
The DNA here is from genome assembly GCF_044746205.1 of Streptomyces sp. NPDC086549. NCBI lineage: Bacteria > Bacillati > Actinomycetota > Actinomycetes > Kitasatosporales > Streptomycetaceae > Streptomyces > Streptomyces sp. NPDC086549. The sequence goes on from NZ_JBIVBS010000007.1 coordinate 307,804, forward strand.
CGGAGACGCCTGGGTACAGGCCGTTCTTCCGCTGCTTGGGCTGCTCGGACTCAGTTTCCGGGGTCTCCGGAGTGAGCTCGTCGGCCACTGTCATCCTCCTCGATACGGCGCGGGACCCCTATCATCGTACGGTCGCACCGGGGAGGCCCTGGGCGGGAAGAGCTGTTATGCCCACTCATGCGAACCGTGGCGGCCGCCCGGCAGGAGCGGACAGTGCCGCCCGCTCAGTCGAAGCGCGCCGCCAGCAGGACGACGTCCTCCTCGCTGTCGGCCGCGTCCAGGCCGTCCGGGAGCACCGTGCGCAGCACGTGGTCGGCGACGGCTCCGGGGTCGCGGCGCAGGGCGCGCGGCACGCTCACGGCCGCCGCGTGCAGCCGGGCGAAGGCGCGGTCCGTGGGGTCGCCGGTGCGGTGCAGCAGCCCGTCGGTGTAGAGCAGAACCGTCTCTCCAGCCTCTGCCTGGAACTCCACGCTGGGCGCCTCCCAGCAGGCGAGCATGCCCAGGGGCGCGGACACGGAGGTCTCCGCGAACTCGGTGCGCCGCTCGCCGATCAGCAGCGGCGGGCTGTGTCCGGCGCCGGCCAGGGTGACCTTGCGCAGCGCGGGTTCGCAGTAGGCGAACAGGGCGGTGGCGGAGCGGGCGGGCTCGGTCAGGCGCAGCAGCAGTTCCAGGTCGGACAGGACGGCGACGGGGTCCTCGCCCTCCATCACGGCGTAGGCCCGCAGGGACGCTCTGAGCCGGCCCATGGCGGCAACCGCGCTGGGCCCTGATCCGGTCACCGAGCCGACCGCGAGGCCGAGCGCGGCGTCGGGCAGCGGCAGCGCGTCGTACCAGTCTCCGCCGCCGCGGGGGCCGCTGCGGTGCCGGGCGGCGAGCTGGACGCCGGCCACCCGGGGCAGCCGGGTCGGCAGCAGTTCTTCGGAGATGGTGGCCATGCACGCGCGCGTGCGCGCGACCTCCACCAGCCGGGCCAGGTGTTCGGTGGCGTAGCGGACGTACAGGCCGACGAGGTGGCGCTGGCGCTCGTTCGGCTCGGCGGGCTCGTCGTAGAGCCATGCCGTTGCGCCCAGGCGCCCTGCCGTCTCGGTGGACAGGGGGAGGGCGTAGCTGGCGGCGTAGCCGAGGCGGGAGGCCACCTCGCGGTGGCGGGGGTCGAGGCCCTCCTCGGCGAACAGGTCGGGGTGGCGGATCTCACCGACGCCGCCGGGGAGTCCGGCGGACGTGTCGAGCAGCCTGCCGTACGACGTGGCGCCGCGCGGCACGGTCTCGATGTGGCCGAGATCGGCGCGGCCGAGACCCAGGCCGATGGTGCTGTCGGGGCCGAGGCCGTCACCGGGTTCCAGAACGACGAGACCGCGCCGGGCGCCCACGAGGGCGGCTCCGGCGCGCAGCAGTTCCTGGAGCGCTCCGTCGAGTGAGTCCGTGCGGGCCAGACGTTCGGTGAGTTCGTGGAGGGTCGTGAGATCCGAGACCCAGGCGGCCAGCCGGTCCTGCAGGAGGGTTCCCGGCGCGGGGGCGTGGGGGGCTGGAACGGGAGTGCTGCCCGGGGCGGGGGGTGCGGGCGCGACAGTGTGTGCGGGCGTGGGAACCGTTGAATCGATTCCGGCCACTTTCGGAGGGTGGGGGGAGTTCATGGTGTCCGGCCTTCAGACCGGTGCGTATTGCTCAAAAGCATCGCAAACCCCCATGTCATTCTGCGCCGCTAGCGGTGTCTCCACATGTACACGCACTCGTGAGGGGATGTCCAGCATTGTCCTGCTGGGATTCCTGGTGTCCGTGGGCCTCTTGTGAGTTCCTGCCGGACCTCTTGCGCAAAGGCAAAGTTGGCTTAAAACTGCCTCGGGTATCGGTTCATTGCGGTCGACTGGGCTTGCTCCACAGAGCGTCACGACGGTCGAGATGGGTACGTACTCGGAGAAGGCCAGGGGTGGTTGGGAGCCACCCGGAACCTGGCAACGGACCCGGGCGTCTTAGCCACCGACGACCGTGCCCCATCCTCCCGTGGCGGAGGCGGAGAGAAATACGCGGAACGGCAAAACGCCAGACTTCGCCACCCCCACCCCGCGGCCGTGCTTTTGATAGACGCAGTATGGACGCGGGTGCGGCCAATGTTCGGCCCTTTGGGGTTCCCCCTGCTCAGGGCAGGGGTGTGATGCGCCAACAGGTACGCACAGTGAAGTGATCGACACATGATGTGATGTGGTCCACGGTGTTGCCAGCGGTGCAACGGAAAGGAACGAGCGCTCATGCGCGAGATCCTCGGAAGGCGACGCAGGCTCCTGTCCAGGCGGAACGGCGGGCGGCCTGAGATGATGCTCAGCGCGGCCCTGGCCTTCGCGACGGAATGGCAGTGGCCCGTACTCCCGGGTGTGGCCCCGGACCCGCAGGGGCGGGCCCGCTGCGCGTGCCCCGACCCGGAGTGCACGGTGCCCGGCGCGCACCCCTTCGACCCCGGCCTCCTCGCGGCCACCACCGACGAGCGCATGGTCCGCTGGTGGTGGACCAACCGGCCGAGCGCGCCCGTCGTCCTCGCCACCGGCGGCAAGGCCCCCTGCGCGGTCAGCCTGCCGGCCCTCGCGGCCTCCCGTGCCCTCGACGCGCTCGACCGTCGCGGCATGCGCCTCGGCCCGGTGATCGCCTCGCCTACACGCTGGGCGCTGCTCGTGAAGCCGTACTCGATGGAACAGCTGGGCGAACTGCTCTACGCGAAGGACTTCGTCCCCGGCTCCCTCCGCTTCCACGGCGAGGGCGGCTATCTCGCCCTGCCCCCGTCCGAGACCGGCCAGGGCGCCATCCGCTGGGAGCGCGCGCCGCTGCCCGGCTCGGCCTCGCCCTGGGTGCCGGACGTGGAGGCCGTGGTGGACGCCGTGGTCGACGCCCTCACTCGTACGGGTGTGAGCGCGCCCGAGTTGTAAGGGTGTCGGGCGCGCGTGGAACCGGCCGCCCGCTTTAGGTCGTTATCTTCCGGTACATGAACGTTCGTTTGCTCGCCCTCGCGGGCGTCGTGGCCTGCGCGGTCGCGCTGCCGCTGACCGTGGCGTCCGCGGGGCCGGTGGGCGACTCCGCGCGGCCGGTGCCCGACGAGGCGCGGGCGGCCGCACCGGCCTCTCCGCGCGGCGACGCCAAGGACCGCTCCGCCGTGACCGGCGGCTCCCCGCGGGTGCTCGGCCTGGGCCTGGCCACCGCCGCCCGCTGTGGTCCCGAACTCACCTCCCCCGACGGTGTCGAGGCCCAGACCTGCGTCATGACACAGGGTGAGGACACCTGGGCGCGCGCCTACTACCGCAACGTCACCGGCAAGGCCCTGGACTCCGCGCTGAGCCTCATGGGGCCCGGCGGCCGCACCGTGCGGATGCGCTGCGCCGGGGACGCCGACGACGAGCCCGCCACCTGCGAGACGCCCCGGGAGCACGCACGGGGCGGTCTGGACGCGTACACGGCCGTCGCGGAGTTCGCGGCGAGGGGCGAGGACGGACCGCTGCTGCTGCGCTCGATGAGCAACTCCGAAGAGTCCAACGGCAGTTGACGAACGCCTGCGTTCCGTACAGCGGCGCCGGACATGGAAAGACCCGGTTGCTGGCGACGGGGGATGCACCAGCAACCGGGCTATTGGAACGGTAACAAGAGATCGGCTGTTAGCAAATTCGATCTCGGCTATTCGGACACCGATTTGCCTGTCCCGTTCGGGAGTTGTGACAGGAGTCACCCGCTTCGGCGAGATGACAGCGGCTGACCGGTCGGTCAGCCGCGTCCCTGGGTGAACCCGGCGCGTCAGCTCAGCGTGACCTGCCGGTTGGTCAGGCCGCCGCGCGCTCGGCGCTCGTCGGCGGTGAGCGGTGCGTCCGAGGCCAGAGCGGCGGCGAAGCGCTCGGCGAACTCGGCGGCCGGCTTCTCCACGTCCTCCGCCGTGACACCGCTCGGCAGGTCCCAGACCGGCACGGTGAGCCCGTGAGCGCGGAAGGAGCCGACCAGCCGGGTGCCCTCGCCGAGGTTCGAACGGCCCGCCGCGTGCAGCCGTGCGAGGGCGTCCAGAAGCTGCTCCTCCGGATACGGCATGACCCAGCGGAGGTGGTTCTTCTCCGGGGTCTCGCACCAGTACGCGGAGTCCACGCCGGTCAGCTTCACCGTGGGGATGGCCGCGGCGTTGGCCCGCTCCAGGGAGGCGGTCACCTCCGGCGTGGCGTTCTCCGGGTCCGGGACCCAGAACTCGAAGCCGCTGTGCACAACTGGCTCGAACGCGCCTTCGGGGTCGAGCAGGTCCTGCAGCCGCGGACCGTCGGCCGGGGCACGCCGGCTCTGGACGGGCGTGCCCGGTTCCGCGGTGAGGGCGCGCTGGAGGGTGTCGGCCAGGTCGCGGCTGATGTCGCCGGAGGCCGTGTCGTTCTGCAGGCCCAGCAGGACCGAGCCGTCGTCGCGGCGCAGGGCCGGCCACGCCATCGGCAGCACCGTGGCGAGCGTGACCGACGGGACGTCCTCGGGGAGGCCGTCCTTCAGGGGCAGCTCGACCGTGGCGGCGGGCACCAGCTCGCGCAGCGCCACCCAGTCGCCCTCGCCCGGCAGGCCCTCGAAGGGGCGGTGCACCAGCTCGGTCGCGGCGTGCGCGGCGGCCCGGCCGTGGCATGCCTTGTAACGGCGGCCGCTGCCACAGGGGCAGGCCTCGCGGGCGCCGACCACCGGGATCTCTGCATCGCTGAGCTGCGGGCGCTCGGCCTTCGTCTGAGGTCGCTTCTTGGCCATCGTGGGTGTCTCCCGGTTACGGCTCGTCTCGTACGGGCGGGAGCCTAGCCGTTCGCGCCATGATCGACGGGGACCTGTGGACAACGGGCACGTGCGGTCGTCGCGCGGCTGTGGACGACGGGGCCCACGGCCGGTCCTCAGTCCAGGTCGTCGAACGCGTCTACGAAGTCCAGGCCGGAGACCGAGGGCGCCGTGACGCGCGTAGCGAAGTCGTCGCGGCGGTGCCCGGCATCGGGATCGTGAACGTCGTCGTGGACCACGACCCACACCGTGACCTCGCCCCGGGCGTCGTCCCGTACGCCCCAGTCGTCCGCCAGCGCCGTGACGATGTTCAGCCCGCGGCCGCCGTGCGCGGTGACCGACGGGGTGGCCGGAGCCGGGCGGGTCGGGCCGCCGCCGTCCGTCACCTCGACGACGAGCCGGCCGCGTGCGTCCACACGCCAGGCCGCCCGGATGTCGCCGTCCCCGACCGGCGCGTCGCCCAGGGGGCGCCCGTGCCTGCAAGCATTGCTCAACAGTTCGGAAAGGATCAGTACGGCATCGTCGATGACCGATTCCGATACGCCACCTATGCGCAGCTGATCGCGCATGCGATGTCTTGCTTCCCCCACGCCCGCAGGGCCATGGGGTACGGCCATGCTCGACGACGTGGGCACCTCCTGTGCCACCACCAACGCCACCCCCGAGACCTCCTTTGCCCCACGCCACGGTGTGAATGCCCCATTGGCCTGTACCGGAAACCGGCCAGTCCAGGCACGGTGACGCATTCGCAACGATCGAACACGGAACGAACGCGCCGGAGCACTCCCTGTAATGGTGTGGCTTGATTTCGCCGGTATGGCCGAGAATGGAGGATGGTGCAGGAGTCCGGCCGGGTCAAGGGGTGCGTACCGGTCCTTACGGGGCTCTTTACCGGCGCACCGGTTGCATCTGCGCACCGGCGGGCACGCTTCGCGTCAGAGGCCGAGCTGGCGCAGCACCGCGCGCGGGCGGTTGGTGATGATGGCGTCGATCCCCAGCTCGACGCAGAGGTCGACGTCCTCGGGCTCGTTCACGGTCCACACGTGCACCTGGTGGCCGGCCCGCTTCAGCCGCTCGATGTACGCCGGGTGGTTGCGCACGATCCGGATGGACGGACCCGCGATCCGGACGCCCGCGGGCAGCCGCCCGTCGCGCAGCCGGGGCGAGACGAACTGCATCAGGTAGACCGTCGGCAGAGTGGGCGAGCCGGCCCGCACCCGGTGCAGCGAGCGTGCCGAGAAGCTCATGACCCGCACCTGTGACTCGGCCGCCGAGGCCGGGGCGTCCAGTCCGAACCGCTTCAGGAGCAGCAGCAGCCGCTCCTCGACCTGTCCGGCCCAGCGTGTGGGGTGCTTCGTCTCGATGGCCAGCTCCACCCGCCGTCCCGCGTCCGCGACCAGCTCCAGCAGTCGCTCCAGGGTCAGTACGGAGGTGTCCGCGTGGTCCTCCGGGCGGTACTCCCAGTCGGGCTCCTCGTCCCGGCCGCGCCAGGTCTCGCGCTTCTTCCAGGAGCCGAAGTCCAGGGCGGCGAGTTCCGCCAGTTCCAGGGCGGACACCGCACCGCGGCCGTTGGACGTGCGGTTGACCCTCCGGTCGTGCACGCACACCAGGTGGCCGTCCGCGGTCAGCCGTACGTCGCACTCGAGAGCGTCCGCACCGTCCTCGATCGCCTTCCGGTATGCGGCGAGGGTGTGCTCGGGGGCGTCCTCGGAGGCTCCTCGGTGGGCGACGACCTGGATCTGGTGCTGGCGTGCGTGTGTCACCGCGTCATGGTGCCACCATGACGGGTTGCGCGGGGCGGCACGGGTGCGCACGTGCGGCGAACGGCGGCAGGGACCCTGCTCCGGAATGGAACTTTTGCCATAAAGGTCCTATATAAAGATTGACGCCGGACCCACAGCCACCGCTTATGGTGCTCTGACGGCCCGTGGGAAAAGCTGACAGCAGACAAAAGCACATGCACAGCTGAATCGCGCCGGAGACCGTCGACAAGCGTGAAAGAGCGTGACCGAGTGCGACCGAGACAAACAGCCGTGGACCGAGGAGAAGAGCTGTGAGCACCGAGAACGAGGGCACCGAGGTACCTCCGGCCCCCTCCGCGCCTCCCGTGCCGGTGGCATCTCCCGCTGCTTCCGCGCAGGCAGCCGCAGCCGACGGGGGCGCGCCGACCACTCCGCTCCCACCGGTGCATCCGGGCGCCCCCAGCGCGCCGGAGCAGGGCGTGGCCCCGGCCGCGTACGCCTCCGTGGGCGCGCCCGACGGGCATCAGGGCCCTGGCACCGCCGCGGACGGCTCGTGGCCGCCACCGCCCCCCGTCACACCCGCCTACGCGGACGGCGGCGCCGGAGGCGGCACCGGCTGGGGTGCGTCGTACCAGCAGCCCGCACCGAAGCCGCGCAGCGGGCGCGGCGGGCTGGTCGCCGCAGTCCTGGCCGCTGCACTGCTCGCGGGCGGCCTGGGAGGCGGCCTCGGCTACACCCTGGCCAAGAACAACGACGACTCCGGCTCCACCACCGTCTCCGCCTCCGACAGCAGCGCCACGCAGGTCAAGCGCGCCCCGGGCACCATCGCGGCGGTCGCCGCCAAGTCACTGCCCAGCACGGTCACCATCGAGGCGGAGAGCACCAGCGGCGAGGGCGGCACGGGTACCGGATTCGTCTTCGACAAGCAGGGCCACATCGTCACCAACAACCACGTGGTGGCGGACGCGGTGGACGGTGGCAAGCTGACCGCCACCTTCCCGAACGGCAAGAAGTACGACGCCGAGATCGTCGGCCACGCCCAGGGCTACGACGTGGCGGTCATCAAGCTCAAGAACGCCCCGTCGGACCTCCAGCCGCTCGCGCTCGGCGACTCCGACAAGGTGGCCGTCGGCGACGAGACGATCGCCATCGGCGCCCCCTTCGGCCTCTCCAACACGGTGACGACCGGCATCATCAGCGCCAAGAACCGCCCGGTCGCCTCCAGTGACGGCAGCGCCTCCAGCAAGGCGTCCTACATGAGCGCCCTGCAGACCGACGCCTCCATCAACCCGGGCAACTCCGGCGGCCCGCTGCTCGACGCGAGCGGGGCGGTCATCGGCATCAACTCCGCGATCCAGTCCAGCAGCAGCGGCGGTCTGGGCGGCTCCGGCCAGTCCGGTTCGATCGGTCTCGGCTTCGCCATCCCGATCAACCAGGCCAAGTACGTCGCCCAGCAGCTGATCAAGACCGGCAAGCCGGTCTACGCGAAGATCGGCGCGTCCGTCTCCCTGGAGGACTCCACGGGCGGGGCGAAGATCACCGACACGGGCGCCAGCGGCTCCTCCGCGGTCGAGTCGGGCGGTCCCGCGGACAAGGCGGGCCTCAAGCCCGGTGACGTCATCACCAAGCTCGACGACCACGTGATCGACAGCGGCCCGACCCTGATCGGCGAGATCTGGACCCACAAGCCCGGCGACAAGGTCACGATCACCTACCAGCGGGGCGGCCAGGAGCACACCGCCCAACTCACCCTGGGCTCGCGCAACGGCGACAACTGACCCACGCGCGCGTGACCAGACGTTACCCTTGTCCCCGCGCCGCACTGATCGGCGGCGCGGGGTGGGTTGCCCGAGCGGCCTAAGGGAACGGTCTTGAAAACCGTCGTGGCGCGAGTCACCGTGGGTTCAAATCCCACACCCACCGCGCAGGTGAACGGCCCCTGACCAGGCGAATTGGTCAGGGGCCGTTGCGTTGTGCGGTGCCCGCTCGGCACCGTGGTTCCCCGCGGTTCCCCATGCGATCGGGCACGGATGGGGCACGGGCACCGTCTGATCCGTAGCTCTCTGTGGATCGGTCGACGGCGTTCATCGCGGTCGCGTCGAAGTCTCCAAGGGACGCTACAGGCCATGGGCCATTGCTGGGGTTGCTGTACCGCAACCGAGCTCCGTCGACCCCCTTCGCGGGCCGCCGTCCACCGTTTCCAGCGGGAACCCTGCCGTCGTCACTCGACGCAGGCGGTCAGACACACCCTTCACCGAGACATCGCGACAAAATGCGCGAATATGAGTGAAGGGGCTGTATTGGTATGTGCCAGGGAGCCACTGGATGGACGCCTCGGACGAACTTCTTCGAAGGGCCGACCCGGCGGCTCTTCTGACGCCAGATGGCGCCATCCGCAGCCTCAACGCTGCGATGGCCACGGCGGTGGGCAGGTCGGCGGAGCAGTGCCTGGGCCGTAACTTCGGTGAGCTGTGGCCCGCAAGCCAGCGGACGTCGGCCGAGAGTCTTGTGGCCCACGCCGCCAAGATGAAAACGGTCGCGATGCGGGTGCTGGAGTTCCCCGGGCGCGGCGGAGCATCCGTTGCCTGCTTGTTCGAGGCGCAGCCGGTGACGGATCCCGCAGGTGACGAGCAACTGGTCTGGGTGCACGCCCTGGACGCGCGCAACGACCTGGCCAGCCTGCTGATCCCATTCCGGCTGGCCACCGAGGCCGCCGACCTCGGCCTGTGGATGTACTCGCGCGATGACCACCAGCTGGAGTGGCTCGGTGGCCTACCAGCCCTGGTCGCGCTCTACCCGGATCTCACCGCGCCGCTGTCCAGAGTGATCTCGGCAGTGCACCCCGACGACCGGGAGGCTTTCCGGCAGCTCCTGCGCTCGGGTTCCGCCCAGTCCCCCTCCCCCTGGGTGAGGTACCAGTACCTCACCCGGCACGACGGCTGGCACCGGCTGGCCGCCCAGACCCGTCGGGTCCAGCTGGGCTACGACGGCCCCGAACGGATCTTCGGGGTGGTCCGCGACGACACCAAACAGGAGAAGCGCAAGAAGAAGGCGCAGGCCGCACTGACTGCCGAACGACAGCGCGCCAAAGACACCGCCGACTTCTCCTCCGCCTTGATCGCCGCAGCCACGGAGCAGGAACTGCGGCAGGTCGTCCTGACCCGGCTCGCCGCGACGTTCGGCGCCACCGGCGCCCTGCTCGCCCTCGTCGACCACGGCCGGCTGCGCGTCTCCACCGACGCCGGGATATCCGTGGGGGAGGCGCAGGCCCTGCACGGCATGTCACTGGACCATCCCAGCGCGCTGCCCGAAGCGATTCGCACCGGCAAGCCGCAGTTCGTCCCCGACCAGGAGGACTACATCCGCCGCTGGCCGCACGGGACATCCTCGCCGTGGCTCGCTCGGCTCGGCTCCGACTACGCCGTCTCCATCACGCCCCTCAGCGAGACCGGCAATCCGCCACTCGGAGCATGGGAGATGACCCACGGCAGTGGATTCCGGCCGTCCCTGGACGAGCGGACCCTCATGGGCACGCTGGCCGACCTGGCAGGCCAGGCACTGAGGCGCATCAGGTTGCAGCAGGCACGCGTCGAGCTGGCCACGGCGCTGCAGCAGACCATGCTGCCCACGCTGCCCGAGCACCTCCCGGGTCTGCAGGTTGCCGCCCGCTACCGACCCAGCCGGGACGGGCTGGACATCGGCGGAGACTGGTACGACGCCTTCGTCACGCCCGACGGCGCGATCGCCCTGGAGATCGGCGACGTACAGGGGCACGACGTGGACGCCGCCGCCTTCATGGGACAGGTCCGCCTGTCCATGCGTGCGATCGCCGCCCAGGAACCGGATCCGGCAACCGTGCTGATGCGGACCAACGAGCTGCTCGTCACGATGGATCCGGCACGATTCGCCAGCTGCACCATCCTGCGTGTCGACCCGCACGACGGACGGGTCACCGGCACCAGTGCCGGCCATGTGCCGGTGCTCTGCGCGCACAGGGACGGCAGCCACGAGGTCCGTGAGCTGCCGGGCGGCCCGGTCCTGGGAGTCGTGCCCGGCACCGAGTACCGTGAGGAGACCTTCACCCTGGACGAGGACAGTGCGCTGGTCATGGTCACCGACGGCGTGGTCGAAGGACCGGGCCTCACGCTGGAAGCCGGACTGGAGCGAGCCGGAGAGCTGGCCGCCCAGGCCGTCCACGACGGGCTGAATGCCGAGGAGACCGCCGACCGCATCCTCGACGCCGCGGTCGCGGTCGACCACCTCGACGATGTGGCGCTGCTGGTCATACGACGTACGTGACTGCATCACGCTGGCGGGGCGCCATCAATCGGTCGATGACGACACCCACGCTGGCACAGGCTTTGAGATCCCTTCCGGTCTGGTCGTCGAACTGTCACGGGCGAAGGTCAAACCCGGCGCCGAGGCCGAGGCCGACAGGTGGATGCGCATGCTCAACGACCGTCTCGACGACTGCGTGGCCACTCTGGACCGCGAACGGATGGCCATCGAGATCGTGTTCCGGCTGCGGGAACACGACGAGGACTATCTGTTCTGGGTCACCGTGAGAGGTGAGGACGGGGCAGGCCTGGATCGCGATCTTCCCATCGATCGCGATCACATGGAGCAGGCCAGGCGGACGAAGGAACCCGGCTGGGTGGAGGCTGAGCCGCAGGTGCTCATGCTTCCGGAACCCGTGCGTCAAGCGGTGTTGAGCTGGGCGCTGCGAGCCCAGTAGCTGTTCGCTCACTCGTGCCGAGCTGCAGGGTCTCGAAGACGCGTACCTGTGTGTGCGGAGTTGTACGCGGATTTTGTGTGCGGACGCTCCTCGATATCGGCATGTCACATGATCCATGCCCTGTGACGGCATTGTCCCGAGTCGGTGACACGGGGCGCCGCGGTGGTGCGGCGGTGACCAGGGCGTTGTTACGGTCCGGATCCGGGTGCGGCCGGTCGGGCCGCCCGTGACCAGGGGGGACGTCCCAGATGAATGCCCATCGCCTCAGACCCGCCGTCGTCGTGCTCGCGGCCGTCGCGCTGGCCGCCGTGCTCACCGGATGCCAGGGGGGCGGCTCCGCCGCCGGAGCCGCCGGAGCCGCCGGCACACCGAGCACCGGCGCCACGGCGAGCTCGGCGCCCGGCACGTCCGGCGGCAAGGGCGGGGCCGCCGCGAGCGCGGATGCCACCGCCGGCGCGCATGCCACCGCGACCGTGTCGCCCGGCACGACAGGCGGCGGGACGGCCACGGCGAAGCCCGCCTCCAAGACCACCGCACCGGCCGCCGACTGCGTCAGTTCGGCGCCGGACCCGGACCATGTCGACCCCGACGAGATCGCCCTCTACCGCGTCGAGGAGCTTCCCGGCAGCACCGGCAAGGTGAACCTCGTCATCCAGCACGGGGCCTGGGGATGCCCCGACAAGGACACCGACGGCGCGCCGTTCGTCGTCACCGGTGAGGACGCCCGCTGGGCCATGGACCAGGCCGCGTACGTCACCGCGACCAACCCCATCACCAGCAGCAGCAAGAACCAGCGCATCGGCGTGGGCGAGCTGATCGACTGGGTCGACGCCCACCCCGACTCCGGTCTGGTGTTCAGGTACGAGACCGGCGCCGACGGCTCCATCGACCGACTGGAGCAGGTCTACACGCCGTAGTACGGCTCGACGGGCCACACCCTGGGGACGCGCGCGGTCGCCGTTCCCGGGGCCCGGGTGATTCACCGCCGCTGATGGCCCGTCATCCGCGCCGCCGACGCGATCGTCGCGCGTGCCTCGCGTTCGGTCAGGCCGGTGTCCAGGGCCGCGTCGATCAAAGGGGCGACGAGGGCGGAGCCGATGCCGTTCTCGTAGGCGCGGCAGGCGGCCCAGAACAGGCGGGTGTTGCGCTGGCCCTTGTGGGCGGCGAGGACGAACTGGACCAGGCCCTGGCCGCGGTCGCCGACCGAGGGGTGCGTCGCGGGGTGGGGTGGGCTCGGCGGCGGGAGCAGCAGGCGGAGCAGGGCGGGCGGGCAGGGGGCCGGGGCCAGGTGCGCGGTGCCGGGAGCGGTGCCGTAGACACCGTGGTCGGTGCGTGAGCCGGGTCCGACGAGGTAGCCGCCGGCGCCCCGGATGTCGATGCCGGGGGCGAGCCGGCCGGCCGAGTTGGGCACGGCGACGTCCGGCGGGCCGCTCAGCCAGAGGTGGCGGCCGCCGCTCGGGGTCAGTACGACGACGGTCTCGGGGATCGTGAACAGGTGCCGCAGGGCGAGTTCACGCAGGGCGGCCGAGGAGTCCGTGCCGGACTTGGTGTCGAGGTCGATGCCGATCAGATGGTGCGGTGGCAGTCCGCAGGCGATGCCGTAGCCGGTGGACCAGGGCGCGGCGGCGAACAGCTCGCGGATGCGTGCCGGGTCGGACGAGGCGTCGTACACGCCGTGGCCGAAGCGGCCGCACTCGCCGTGGCAGGGCGCGGGGGCGGGGTCGTCGCGGTGGGGGGAACGCAGGGCCGGGAGTTTCGTCCGGGTCAGGGGGATGACGGCCAGTCCGCGTTCGGCGGCTGACAGGGCGTGTGCGAGGGCCAGCGTCGTGGCCTGCCGGTCGGTGGTGGCCATGGCTCCATGTTCGTACGCATGTTCGAAAAAAGGAAGAGGGGCTGGCGGTGGCTCGCCGAGGTGGGGAGGTTGGCCGGAAATGCGCCGGAACGATTCCTCGCTTGCGGCACTTGAGGTGAAGTGCCCGAGCTGTGACTTGTTGGGGCTGAGATCACCAAAGATGGCGAAAAGGGTTTATCGACTTGTCCTCACGCTTGAGGGCGAATCACGGCTTCCGGGGTGGTTCGACGGGGATTCGATGGGCAACTCTGGATTCGCGACGTCGTGCACAACCGCCGGGGTGGTCGGCCAACTCCCCTGGTCATAGCCGTACTTGACGTACTCCGGGGCCTTGCGGCCGATGGGTACTCGTTCTGGAGGAACAACATGGCAAGCATCCGTACCGCCCGCGTTCTCGCCGCCGTCTCCGCGCTCCCGCTCGCGGCCGCCCTCTTCACCGGCGTCGCGGCCGCGGACAACGGCGGCTTCGCGGCCGACGGATCGAACGCGGGCGTGGCGAGCGTCGTCGGCAGCGGGGTCGGCCACAACAACAGCGGAAACTCGTCCACCACGCAGCAGAACGCGGTCGGCCACGGTGCCTCGAACCAGAGCAACACCGCGCAGGTCAACGGCTCCGCGTTCACGGCCATCAACCAGGGGAACGAGAACGTCCTGATCCACTTCACCAGGCTCTGGTGACCCGCGTCTGAAGTTCCTTGCGGGGTGTGCTCTTGGGGGTCGTAACGCGTCTGCGCGGCGGTGCTTCGGTACCGCCGCGCAGGCGTTTTCGCGTTCCCGGGCCGACCTTGACACCCGACGGAATCTGACGGACAGTCAGAAACGGTCATTCGTACGAGGTCGGGAGGCCCCCGCCGTGCACCTCGCCCCCACCGAGCGCCAGCAGCGGCTGCGTGCCGAACTCCGCTCCCACTTCCGGACCTTGATGGCGGGCGGCCCCTTCGACGCGGCACAACAGCGGGCGCTGCTGCGGCGCATCGGTGCCGACGGCCTGCTCGGGCTCGGCTGGCCGGTCGAGTACGGCGGACAGGGCCGGGGCGCGGACGAGCAGTTCGTGTTCTTCGACGAGGCGTACCGGGCAGGCGCACCCGTCTCGATGGTCACGTTGAACACGGTCGGGCCCACGCTCATGAAATACGGGAGCGAGCGGCAAAAGGAATACTTCCTGCCCCGGATCCTGCGCGGGGAGCTGGTCTTCGCGATCGGTTACAGCGAGCCGTCCGCCGGGACCGACCTGGCCTCGCTGCGGACGCGGGCGGTGCGGGAGGGCGACGGCTGGGTGGTGGACGGCCAGAAGATCTTCACCTCGGGCGCCCAGCACGCCGACTGGATCTGGCTCGCCTGCCGCACCGACCCCGAGGCGCCGAAGCACCGGGGCATCTCGATCGTCCTCGTCCCCACCGACGCGCCCGGGTTCTCCTGGACGCCCATCGAGACGGTGGGCGGACAGACCACGACGGCCACCTACTACGACGGCGTCCGGGTCCCCGCCGGGAACCTCGTCGGCACCGAGAACGACGGCTGGTCGCTCATCACCAACCAGCTGAACCACGAACGGGTCGCCCTCGCGGCCGTCGGGTTGCAGGCCGAGGACTACTACGCGGCCGCCCTCGCCGCCGCCCGCGCCCCCGATCCGGTGACGGGCAGGCGCCGGGTTGACGATCCGTGGGTGCGTTTTCGGCTGGCCGAGGCACATGCCCGGCTGGCGGCGAACCGCCTGCTCAGCTGGCGTTTGGTGGCGGACGCGGGGGCGGGCCGGCCGGCCCCTGGCGAGGCGAGCGGGGTGAAGTTCGCGGGAACGGAATCGACTGTCGCGACGTATCGCATGTGTCAGGAAATCGTCGGCGAGGCGGGACTGGTCCGCTCCGGCTCCCCGGGCGCGTTCGGGGACGGCGAACTGGAGCGGCTGAACAGGGCGGCACAGATCAACACGTTCGGGGGCGGGGTGAGCGAGGTGCAGCGGGAGATCGTCGCGACGATGCGGCTCGGGATGACGAGGGGGCGGCGGTGAGTGACGGGCCGGACGAGCTGTGGAAACGGCTCAAGGCGTACGAGGGTCAGGCGGCCGCCGTCGCCTGCGTGGGCAAGGACCCGGTCAACGCGCCGATGATCCGGCACTGGTGCGAGGCGATGGGCGACGCGAACCCGGCGTACGAGGGGCCGGACGCCGTGGCCCCGGCCACCATGCTCCAGGCGTGGACGATGGGCGGCCTCTCCGGCCACGAGGGGCGCACGGCGGCGTTCGACGAGCTGATGACCCTCCTCGACGAGGCGGGCTGCACCTCGGTGGTCGCCACCGACTCCGAGCAGGAGTATCTGCGGCCACTGCGGCCCGGGGACGAGGTCACGTTCGACACGGTGATCGAGTCGGTGTCGGAGCGGAAGACGACCAAGCTCGGCACGGGGTACTTCGTCACGACCCGCATGGACGTGCGGGTGGGCGAGGACCTCGCGGGCACACACCGCTTCCGCATCCTCAAGTACGCACCGTCACGCGGGAAGCAGAAGGCCCGGCGGGCCCGGCGCCCCCGCCCGGTGGTCAACCGGGACAACGCCGGCTTCTGGGAGGGCGTGGCCCGGCACCGGCTGCTCATCCAGCGCTGCACCGACTGCCGCACGCTGCGCCACCCCTGGCTGCCGGGCTGCAACTCCTGCGGCTGCCCGGAGTGGGACACGGTCGAGGCGAGCGGCGCGGGCACGGTCTATTCGTACGTGGTGATGCACCACCCGCCGTTCCCCGCCTTCACGGAATCCGATCATGCCGCTGACGCGGCGGGTCCCTACGCAGTCGGGCTGATCGAGCTCGCGGAGGGCGTGCGGATGGTGAGCAACGTGGTGGGGGTGCCGTACGACAAGGTGCGCATCGGGCTGCCGGTGCGGGTGGAGTTCCGGACTCACGAGGACGAGGAGGGCGCACTGGTCCTGCCGGTGTTCCGGGTCACCGAGGGCGAGGCCTGACATGGACTTCACGCCCACGGAGGAACAGGCCGAGGCTCGCGATCTCGCCGCACGGATCTTCGGTGACCTGGCGACGCACGAGCGGCTGGCGGCCGCCGGCACCGGCAGCGACCCTGAGCTGTGGAAGGCCCTGTGCGGGGCGGGTCTGGTGAGCG
Source organism: Streptomyces sp. NPDC086549 (assembly GCF_044746205.1). Classification (NCBI taxonomy): domain Bacteria; kingdom Bacillati; phylum Actinomycetota; class Actinomycetes; order Kitasatosporales; family Streptomycetaceae; genus Streptomyces; species Streptomyces sp. NPDC086549. The sequence continues at coordinate 324,001 of NZ_JBIVBS010000007.1, forward strand.
CGGTGGCGGACCTGGGCCTGCTCGGGTTGGTGCTGCTCCTGGAGGAACAGGGCCGCACGACGGCCCAGGTGCCGTACGCGGCGACCTGTGTCTACGGGCTCCTCGCCGTCACCGCCCACGGCACCCCGGAGCAACGGGAGCGGCTGCTGCCGGGCATCGGGGACGGCTCGGTCGTGGTGAGCGGGGCGTTTCCGGCGCAGGGAGGGGTACGGGCCTCGGCCCGGGGCGAGTTGACCGGCACCGTGCCCGTCGTCCCCTGGCTGCGGGACGCCACACACGTACTCGTCGCTGACGGCGGCCGACGGCTGTGGCTGACACCGCTCGCGGAGGGCATCACGGTCACTCCGGTCGAGCTGACCGCACCCTGGTCGGCCGGACGTCTCACGCTCGACGGCGCGCCCGCGGAACGGCTCGGCGATCCTGACGCCTACGCCTACGCCGACGTCCTGGCCGCCGCCCGCACCGCCTTCGCCGGTCTGCAGGCCGGGGTGTGTGCGGGATCGCTCGCGCGGGCGGTGGCGCACGTGAACGGCCGGGAGCAGTTCGGCCGGCCGCTCGCCACCCGGCAGGCGGTCCAACTCCGCGCCGCCGACGCACACATGGACACCGAGGCGATACGGGTGACGGCGTACGAGGCGGCCTGGCGGCGCGACACGGGGCTCCCTTGTGCCACGCACGCGCTGACCGCCGCGTGGTGGGCGTCCGAGGCGGGGCAGCGGGTCGTCCACACGGGCCAGCATCTGCACGGCGGTGCGGGTGCCGACCTCGGCCATCCGGTGCACCGGCACTTCCTGTGGGGGCGGCAGCTGGACGCCTATCTGGGATGCGGGAGCGAAGTGCTGCAGGAACTGGGGGAGTTGATCGCGAGTGCGGAGTGAGGGCATGACGGTGCCGACGGCGGGCGCGGAGCTGCCGCCGCTGGAGATCCCGATCACACGGACGCTGATCGTGGCCGGCGCGATCGCGTCCCGGGACTACCAGGACGTGCACCACGACGCGGAACTGGCCCGACAGAAGGGCTCCCCGGACGTCTTCATGAACATCCTGACGACGAACGGCCTGGTCGGCAGATACATCACGGACCACTTCGGCCCGACGGCCGTGCTCCGCAAGGTCGCCATACGGCTGGGGGCACCCAACTACCCGGGAGACACGATGGTGTTGACGGGCCGGATCGAGCGGGTGGACGGCGACACCGCCACCGTCCGGGTGACCGGGGCCAACGACATCGGCAGACACGTGACGGGCACGGTCACGGTCACCGTCCCGCCCGGGGGTGGTGCGCGATGAGCGTACGGACCCGGGACACGCTCGGCGGACGCGCGGCGATCGTCGGCATCGGGGCCACCGAGTTCTCCAAGGACTCGGGCCGCAGTGAGCTGCGGCTGGCGGTGGAGGCGGTGCGGGCCGCGCTCGACGACGCGGGGCTGACCCCCGGGGACGTGGACGGGCTTGTCACGTTCACGATGGACACCAGCCCGGAGATCACCGTGGCCCAGGCCTGCGGAATGGGCGAGCTGTCCTTTTTCTCCCGGGTCCACTACGGCGGCGGGGCGGCCTGCGCGACCGTCCAGCAGGCGGCGCTCGCCGTGGCCTCGGGCGTGGCGGAGGTGGTGGTCTGCTACCGGGCGTTCAACGAGCGGTCGGGGCGGAGATTCGGCTCGGGCGTGCAGCACCGGGAGCCGTCGGCGGAGGGCGTGGCGCTCGGCTGGTCGCTGCCGTTCGGGCTGCTCACCCCGGCGTCCTGGGTGGCCATGGCGGCACAGCGCTATCTGCACGCCTACGGGCTGACCCCGGAGGCGTTCGGGCACGTGGCGGTCGTGGACCGCGGGTACGCGGCGACCAACCCGGCGGCGTACTTCCACGGCCGTCCGATCACGCTCGCCGACCACGCGGCCTCGCGGTGGATAGTCGAACCGCTCCGGCTCCTCGACTGCTGTCAGGAGACGGACGGCGGACAGGCGCTCGTCGTCACGTCCGTGGAGCGGGCCCGTGACCTGCCGCATCCGCCCGCGGTGATCGCGGCCGCCGCCCAGGGCGCGGGCCGCGCCCAGGAGCAGATGACCAGCTTCTACCGCGACGACCTGACCGGCCTGCCGGAGATGGGCGTGGTGGCCCGGCAGCTGTGGCGCACCTCCGGGCTGGCCCCGGCCGACATCGACGTGGGGATCCTGTACGACCACTTCACCCCTTTTGTTCTGATGCAGTTGGAGGAGTTCGGGTTCTGTGGAAGAGGGGAGGCGGCGGACTTCGTGGCCGAGGAACGGCTGCCGGTCAACACACACGGGGGCCAGCTCGGGGAGGCGTACCTCCACGGTATGAACGGGGTGGCGGAAGGAGTGCGCCAGGTGCGGGGCACGGCCGTGAACCGGATAGCGGGGGCGGGCCGGATCCTGGTGACGGCGGGGACGGGGGTGCCGACGTCGGGGCTCGTCCTCGCCGCGGACGGCTGAGCCCGCAGGGGCGAACCCGTAGTACCGGTCTCCGGGTAGTCCACCTTCAGGAGGTGTAGGCCGCCCCCCTTCTACAACCTGAGGGGGACTCTGCTTCGGGACCTGGGGCCGATCCGCCGGAACAGGGTCGCTCATAGCGTGGGGCCATGACCACACTCGTCTGCACCAGCGCTTCGGACGCCGCCACATCGGCGAGGCAGACCCGTCCGTACCCGTCGTTTCCGTCGTTCTCGTCGTACGTGAGGGCCCGCCAGCCGGTGCTGCTGCGCACCGCACGGTCGCTGACCGCGAACCCGAGCGACGCGGAGGACCTGCTGCAGACCGCGCTCACCAAGACCTACGTGGCCTGGGAGCGGATCGAGGACCACCGGGCGCTCGACGGCTATGTGCGCCGGGCGCTGCTGAACACGCGGACCTCGCAGTGGCGCAAGCGCAAGGTCGACGAGTTCGTGTGCGACGAACTGCCCGAGCCCGAGCCCGTGCCCTGCGGGGGCGACCCGGCGGAGCGGCAGGCGCTGCACGACGCGATGTGGCGGGCGATCGGCAAGCTGCCCGCGCGGCAGCGGGCGATGGTCGTCCTGCGGTACTACGAAGATCTGAGCGAGGCCCAGACGGCCGAGGTGCTGGGGGTGTCGGTGGGGACGGTGAAGTCGGCGGTGTCGCGGGCGCTCGGCAAGCTGCGTGAGGATCCCGAGCTCGGCCTCGTTCGGTAGGCGCGCGCGGCCCCCGAAGCGGGCGAGTTTTCCTGCCCCTAGTGACATACCGAGCGGTATGTGCGCAGAATCAGCGCAGCCCTTACTACCGCGTAGGCAGTGTCGCCCCGGGAGGACGCCGTGCTGAGCACCATGCAGGACGTACCGCTGACCGTCACCCGCATCCTTGTGCACGGTGTGCTGGTGCACGGACGGTCCCAGATCACCACCTGGACCGGGGAGGGCGAGCCGCAGCGGCGCAGCTTCGCCGAGGCCGGGATCCGCGCGGTGCAGCTGGCCAACGCCCTGCGCGACGACCTCGGCGTCCGGGGCGACGACCGGGTCGCCACGCTGATGTGGAACAACGCCGAGCATGTCGAGGCGTACTTCGCGATCCCCTCCATGGGCGCGGTGCTGCACACGCTCAACCTCCGCCTGCCCGCCGAGCAGCTGGCCTGGATCGTCGACCACGCCGCCGACCGCGTGATCATCGTCAACGGTTCGTTGATCCCCCTGCTCGCCCCGCTGCTGCCCCGGCTGACGACGGTCGAGCACATCGTCGTCTCCGGCCCCGGCGACCGCTCCCCGCTCGCCGGCGCCACGGCGCAGGTGCACGAGTACGAGGAGCTGATCGCCGGCAAGCCGACGACGTTCGACTGGCCGGAGATCGACGAACGCCAGGCCGCCGCCATGTGCTACACCTCCGGCACCACCGGCGACCCCAAGGGCGTGGTCTACAGCCACCGTTCCATCTACCTGCACTCCATGCAGGTCAACATGACCGAGTCCATGGGCCTGACCGACCAGGACACCTCGCTCATCGTGGTCCCCCAGTTCCACGTCAACGCCTGGGGCCTGCCGCACGCCACCTTCATGACCGGCGTCAACATGCTGATGCCGGACCGCTTCCTGCAGCCGGCGCCGCTCGCCGAGATGATCGAGAGCGAGCGCCCGACCCACGCGGCCGCCGTCCCCACCATCTGGCAGGGCCTGCTCGGCGAGCTGACCGCCAAGCCCCGGGACGTCTCCAGCCTCACCCAGGTCACCATCGGCGGCGCGGCCTGTCCGCCCTCCCTCATGAAGGCGTTCGACAAGCTCGGCATGCGGGTCTGCCACGCCTGGGGCATGACGGAGACCTCCCCGCTCGGCACGGTCGCGCGCCCTCCGGCCCACGCGGTCGGCACGGAGGAGGAGTTCGCGTACCGCCTCATGCAGGGCCGCTTCCCGGCCGGCGTCGAGGCACGGCTCACCGGACCGGGCGGCGAGCGGCTCCCCTGGGACGGCGAGTCCGCGGGTGAGCTGGAGGTACGCGGCGCGTGGATCGCGGGCTCCTACTACAACGGCCCCGACGCCGAACCGCTGCGCCCCGCCGACAAGTTCAGCGAGGACGGCTGGCTGAAGACGGGTGACGTCGGCACCATCAGCCCCGACGGCTTCCTCACCCTCACGGACCGCGCCAAGGACGTCATCAAGTCCGGCGGAGAGTGGATCTCCTCGGTCGACCTGGAGAACGCCCTGATGTCCCACCCGGACGTCGCCGAGGCCGCCGTGGTCGCCGTCCCCGACGACAAGTGGGGCGAGCGCCCGCTGGCCACGGTCGTCCTCAAGGCGGGCGCCACCGCCGACTTCGAGACCCTGCGCACCTTCCTCGCCGAGGAGGCCAGGATCGCCAAGTGGCAGCTCCCGGAGCGCTGGACGGTCATCGAGGCGGTGCCGAAGACGAGCGTGGGCAAGTTCGACAAGAAGAAGATTCGTGAAGCGCATAGGTTGGGCCAGCTCGACGTGACCAAGCTCAGCTGACCTTGCTGAGCTGCGTAGAGCCCCTGGCACCCCGCCGGGGGCTCTCGCCGTTGCGGCTGCTCTCACCCCGACAGAGCCCTTCCAGTGGCTCACTCCGGAGCCGGGCCGCTGCTGCGCCCCTCTCCCGGCTAAGGCGAAAACGCGCATAGCCGCGAGTGCGCAAGGATGGCCGTGCATGGCCCTCGTACCGTCGCGCTCTGCGGTTCAACGAGGGCCGCACCACTTCCGCACCAGCCCGCACCAGCAAAATCACGATCTACGAGTGTTCCGTGAGCAACTCCGCCAGGCGGTCCGCGAATGCGGTGAGCCAGTCCAATCGTGGTCCGCTGCGGGCAATGCGGAATCCGTGGTGACGGCCCCAGGACGCAGCCTGGACGGCATGGAACTGGGCCCAACGCTGGACGCGTTCGCGATCGAGTTCCGCGGCCTCGGTGAAGACGTCCAGAGTGCGGTGGACGGCCTTGCGGAGGTCGTCCGCTTCGAGGAGCGCCAACGCGCGCGACTTGAGCAGCGTGCCGCCGTCGTACGCGGGGTCTCCTACGTACCCCTTGGGGTCGACGGCCAGCCATGGCTCACGGTCGGCGCGCAGGATGTTCCGGGCGTGAAGGTCACCATGAATGAGCATGTCCGGCTGGACACGGCCCAGCTCGCGGACGGTCGCCACGGCGGCGTCCACCACATAACGCGACAGCGTGTGCGTCAGCTCCTCAGCATCCTTGCGTAGCTGCTCCTCCCAGGCGTCGGCCTGCTCCCGCAGCCGAGGCAGGCCAGGCGGTGCGGGAACGGCCAGCCGGCGATTGATCCACCCTGCGACCGTCACAACCTCATCGCCGTCTGCGACCTCCGCCAGAGTCGACGTCTGGACCCGTTCGAGCAGCATCGCGAAACGCTCGTCGTCGCGCTCGCGCAGCAGAACAGCTCCGCGCCCACCCCACGCCGCGAATGCGTCCGGCTCATGAACGTTGCCGGGATGCGGAAACGACACCTTCAGCACAGCGGGCCCCTCGCCCCGCCGTCGCACCGGGACGATGACCCCGACACCACCGTGCATGACCTCACCGTCCGGCATGCACCCCCAGCGCCCCAGCAACTCGTCCACAATCCACGGCAGTTCGGCAAGCCACCCCGCTCCGGGCTCTCCTTCACGCTCGACAGTGCCCCGTGCGAAGACCTCTGGTACCCCGATCATTTCGGGCACCTTACGCGCCAGCCCAACGCCGCCACCAGGCCCGAGCCAGCCGCAGGAAGACCTCCCCTCATAAGGCCCCCTGCTCGACGAGCAAGGGGGCCTTTATCCGTGACAGGGCTCTCACGCGGCCCAAACGACTTCGCCGTCCTTGTCGAGACTGATCCGGGCGTACCCCCCGAGCCGCACAACCAGGTTCTTGAAGAAGGTGCCGCGCAGGCGGTACGCGGACGGGGAGCTGGACGTCACCAGGCTCTGAGCGACACGGGAGCGCCCAGGGGATGAACGGATATCAGGAGGCCCCCGCCGGGACGGTGTGGGAGATCGTCGTCAACGACACCGCTTATCAGGTGATGAAACTCGATGACGGGTCCTACGTGGTCCAGGGGGGCGAATGGGTCGTCGGCGGGTGCGTCAACGAGCTGGCCGCGATGGCGGCGATCATCGATCGTGAGGAAGCGCGCCAAGAGGGTCCGTAGAGGCCTTCGGCCGCAAGGTCCTGGAAGAGCGGGCCGGGGTGCCCTCGCACCCCGGCCCGGTGGTCTTCCGCGTCAGCCGCCGAGCACCTGCCCGAAGCTCTGGTCGTCCCAGGCCCGCCCGAGTTCGTGGGGGCCGAAGCTCTTGGCGCTGGTGCTGGTCAGACCGGTGGACGCGCCGCGCAGCCGCCACACGGCCCCGGAACGCACGCTGGTCCCGGCGGGCGCCTCGCCGATAGCGGCGGCGGTGAGGTCGGCCTTCCGGTTGCCGTCGATGTCGGACAGCAGGACGTAGGAGCCGAACTTGTCGCCGCTCTCCGCGGTGCCGGGGACGCCTGACGTGTTCTGGGTCAGGCTCTGGTTGCCGCTGGTGGCGATGCCGGTCGCCGAGCCCCGCAGCAGGACGATCGAACCCGCGTCGGACAGGCTGCCGAGGTTCTCGCCCGGCAGTCCGACCGCCAGGTCCGCCCGGCCGTCGCCGGTCACGTCGCCGAGGGAGAGCGAGGCTCCGAACTTGTCCCCGCTCTCCGAGGCGCCCGGAACTCCGGGCGAGTCCTGGGTGAGGACCGTCGACGCCCGGCCGGTGCCCGGACCCGCCGAGGCGCCGTACAGGACGGTCACGGCGCCGCCGAGGGCGGTCGTCTCGTAGGAGTCGGCGACCGCGATGTCGTCGTACCCGTCGCCGTCGATGTCCCCGACCGCGGAGGTGTGCGAGTTGGGCAGTACGGCCTTCTGGACCAGGCCCGCGCCGGAGGCCGACCCCTCGAAGTACCAGGCGCGCTCGGTGCCGCCGCGCCCCGCCCGGTACTGCACCACGAGGTCGTCCGCCGCGTCGCCGGAGACGTTCCCGGAGGACACGAACCCGGCGGCGTACTGCGAGGGCTCCGGCAGGGTCACGGTCGCGGCCGAACTCCAGGCGCCGGTGCGGGCGAACGGGCCCTTGAGCACGGAGACGGTGGACGTCAGGGAGTTGAAGGCGGCGAGGTCGGCGTGCCCGTCACCGTCGAAGTCGCCCGCGGTGAGCGCGCCGCCGAAGCTGTTGCCGTCCTTCGCCACCGGATCCTTCACCATCACGGCGGAGGACCCGAGCCCGCTCGGACCGCCCCAGTACAGGGTGACGGAGCCCTGGTAGGAGTTCGGGCTGTAGGTCTCGCCGGGCGCGCCGACCGCGAGGTCGCTGTAGCCGTCGCCGTCGAAGTCGGCCACGGACAGCCCGCCGCCGAACTTGTCGCTGCCCTCGGGCGCACCGGGGTTGACGCTCCCGGACTGCGTGAGGATCTTGCGCTTGGCCGGGTCGATACCGGCGGACGTGCCGTAGACGACGCCGACCCAGCCGGCCTCCCATTGGGTGTCCGTTCCCCCGGGCACACCGATCGCGACGTCGCGGTAGCCGTCACCGTTGAAGTCGCCCTGCAGGCCGTTGCCGACGGCGGCGGCCGGGGCCGCCGTCCCGACGGCGACCAGGCCGCCGGTCAGTGTCAGAGCGGCGGTCGTGGCGAGGGCGAGACTGATGCGTCTGTACATGCGGGCGTCCCCTGGGCATGCGCGGGATCCGGGGCATCCGGATCCGACGATGGGTGGTCCGTCGCGTTCATCCCGGGTTCACCCGGGTGTGGCGCGGAGGTTGGCGCAAAGTAGACCCCCGGGCCGGTGCAACGGTTGTACGAGTGACGGGTGATACCCGCGATCCCGCCGGCCGTCCGTCGACCGTGTGCCGGCCGTGTGCCGACCGTCACCGCCGTACGGCCGTGGTCACCCACCCCAGCGCCGGCCACACCCCCCGCGACGGCTGGTGGCCCGCCAGGGTCTGTCGCGACAGGCAAGGCCCTGCGACAGGCCCCAGGGCTTGCCCCAGGTCAAGCCGTGGGGCAAGCCCTGGTGGTGACTCAGTTGGTGCCGATGCGGGCGAGCAGGTCGACGATCAGGCTCTGCACCTCGGCGCTGGTCGACCGCTCCGCCAGGAACAGCACCGTCTCACCGGAGGCCAGCCGCGGCAGGTCGGCCTGGTCGACGGCGGCGGTGTAGACGACGAGCGGAGTGCGGCTGAGCTGCCCGTTCGCGCGCAGCCAGTCCACGATCCCGGTCTGACGCCGGTGCACCTGCAGCAGGTCCATCACGACCAGGTTCGGCCGCAGCTGCCCGGCCAGCGTCACCGCGTCGGCGTCGCTCGCCGCCCGTGCGACCTGCATTCCGCGACGCTCCAGCGTCGACGTCAGCGCCAGCGCGATCTCCGCGTGCTCCTCGATGAGCAGCACGCGCGGCGGGTGCTGCTCGCTGTCCCGCGGGGCGAGCGCCTTCAGCAGTACGGCGGGATCGGCGCCGTACGCCGCCTCGCGCGTCGCCTGCCCGAGCCCGGCCGTGACCAGGACCGGTACCTCCGCGGCCACGGCGGCCTGCCGCAGCGACTGCAGCGCGGTACGGGTGATCGGTCCGGTCAGCGGGTCCACGAACAGCGCGGCCGGGAAGGCGGCGATCTGCGCGTCGACCTCCTCGCGGGAGTTCACGATCACGGGACGGTAGCCGCGGTCGCTCAGCGCCTGCTGGGTGGTGATGTCCGGCGCGGGCCACACCAGCAGCCGCCGCGGGTTGTCCAGCGGCTCCGGCGGCAGCTCGTCGTCCATCGGCTGCGGGCGCGGGGGGTCCGCGACCTCGATCGCCCCGCCCGGACCGTCCAGCGGCTCGGGACCCTCGGCGGCGTTCTCGTCCGGGGCGCCTATGGCGTACGACCGTCCGGGGCCCTCGGCGGCCGGGGCGAGCCGGGACTGCCCGGCCAGGGACGGCTGTGCGGGCGGCTGCTCGGCCGGCGGATGCGGACGGGCCGCCTGCTCCGGGGGCTGCTCAGGGCGCGCGGCCGGGTCGGGCGGGGTGCCCAGCTTGCGGCGGCGGCCGGAACCGCCCGGCGCATGCGGGGGCGGGGTGGCCGTCGGCTGCTGCACCTGGGCCGCCTGCCGGCTGAACGGCACGCCCTGGCCCAGCGTCCGCACGCTGATCGCCCGTCCCTGGGTCGAGTTCGGGTCGACGGGCGCGGCCGCAGCGGCCGGGGCGGCCGCCTCGGCGGGCAGGGGCTGGGCGGCACGCGGCTGTGCGGCCGCGTGCTCCGGCGGGAGGGGGGTGCCGGGGGCCGGGGTGGCGGTGCCGTTCGGCGGCACGACGGCGGCCGCGGGCGTCGCGGGGGCCGGGAGACCCTGGGGCGGGACCGTCTGTGCGGGGGCAGCCAGTACGTCGGCCCTCTCCGCGGGGAGCGGCTGGGCGGCGGGGAGTAGGCCGGGGGCGACCGCCTGTGCCGGGACCGGCTGCTGCCCCGGGGCCACCATGCCCGTGGGGGCCACGATGCCGGACGGAACGGGCGCACCGGCCTGAGCCGCGGCGGCGGCCTGCGCGGGCACTCCGCCCACGGCGCTCGCCTGCGCCGGAACGCTCTGCGCGGGAATCCCGTGCGCGGGCGTCCCGGAAGCCTCGGCAGGCTGGGCCACGGCCCGTCGGCGTCGGCCGGTCGGCGCGCTGGTGGGGTGCGGCTGCGGCGGAGTGTGGTCCTCGGCCTGGTCGTGCGCCACGGCGTCATGCCGCCCGTCGTCGCCCGGGACCCCGCCCGGAACGGCGACCGCGGCACCCTCGCCCGGCATGGGAGCCTGCGCCTGAGCCGGGACCGCCACCTGCCCGCCCACACCCTCGGACACGGCCGCAGCCGCAGCCGCAGCCGCAGTCGCAGTCGCGGGCTCGGATTCGGGCGAACGATCGGCCTCGGCGGGCGGCAGCGCGAAGACCGTACGGCTCCCCGCCTCCTGTGCGGCGGCACGCTCAGCCGCGGCGGCCAGGGCGCGACGACGGCGCCCGGTGGGCTGGTCATCCTCGGCCAGGACGCCCTCCGGGCTGCCCTCCGGGGCAGCGGAGGCCGCGGGCAGCGCCGGCGGCAGCGCCTGCTGTTCGCCGCTGTCGCGCCGGGCGCGCCGTCCGGTCGGTGCGGGCACGCCCTGCGGCGGTACGGTCCCGCCGAGTCCCGTACCCGAGGCGGCGGTCCCCGCCGCGTGCTCGGCCGCCGTCATCACTGCACCCTCGGCCACGCCCTCGCCACCAGCCACGTCCTCGCCACCGGCCGCGCCGTCGGCCGGCCGGCCGCGCCGTCGCCCGGTGCCGCCGGAGGCATCCGTGCCCTCGGCAGCGGTCGGCTCCAGCTCCTCGGCCGCACGCCGCCTGCGCCGTCCGGTCGGTGCGGGCGCCCCCGCCTCGGCCTCGGCGGCGCCGGACTCGCCGGGAACCTCGCTCTCCAGGAAGGCGTCCACGGAGGACCGCCGGGCCCGCCGCCGCCCGCCGTTGCCCGAGGGCAGCGCGGGCAGGGCACCCGCGTCGGAGCCGCTCTCCTCCGCGGCCGCGGAGGAGTCGGGAACCGGAGCCGCGACGGCCCCGGCGCCACCCCCGAGCGGGACCTCGAGCACATACGCGCTGCCGCTCATGCCCGGCACCTCGTGCGTCTGCAGCACACCACCGTGCGCCCGCACGATCCCGCGCACGATCGGCTCGTGCACCGGGTCTCCCCCGGCGTACGGGCCGCGCACCTCGATGCGGACGACCTCGCCGCGCTGGGCGGCCGCCACGACGACCGTGTTGTCCATGTAACCGCCCGCCGACACGGGCGCGTTGCCGGTCGCGTCGACACCCGCCACGTCGGCGACGAGATGCGCGAGCGCAGTGGCGAGCCGCTGCTGGTCGACCTCGGCCTCGATGGGCGGCGCGTGCACGGCGAACTGCACCCGCCCCGGTCCGATGAGCTCGACGGCCCCCTCGACCCCGGCGGCGACGACGGCGTCGAGCATCACCTTCGTACGGGTGATGTCCTCCGTGCCCGCGTCCAGCCGCTGGTAGCCGAGGACGTTGTCGATGAGCTGGGTGATGCGTGAGTAACCGGCGGAGAGGTGGTGGAGCACCTGGTTGGCCTCGGGCCACAGCTGCCCGGCGTCGTCCGCGGCGAGGGCCGCCAGCTCGCGGCGCAGCTCGTCCAGCGGTCCGCGCAGCGAGCGCCCGAGCAGCGTGAGCAGCTGCTCGTGCCGCCCGGCCAGGGCCTCGTAGCGGTCCTTCTCCCGCTCGGCGAGCGCGGCGTACCGGTCCTCGCCGGCCGCCAGCTCCTCCTCGTGCTGCTCGCGCAGCTCCTCCAGCTCGGTCACGTGCTTCTGGCGCAGTGCGGTGAGGTCGGAGGCGTGCTCCTCGGAGAGCCGCTCCAGCTCGTCCGCGTGCCCCTTCTCCAGCGCCTCCTTCTCGTCGGCGAGGGTGTCGTACGGCCGCCGGTCGGCGAAGGTCATCACGGCGCCGACGAGCTGGTCGCCGTCGCGCACGGGCGCGGTCGTCAGGTCGACCGGCACCTTCTTGTCGCCCTTGGCCCACAGCACCTGCCCGCGCACCCGGTGCTTGCGCCCGGAGCGCAGGGTGTCGGCGAGCGGGGACTCCGCGTACGGGAAGGGGGAGCCGTCGGGGCGGGAGTGCACGACGAGGTTGTGCAGCTCCTTGCCGCCGAGCTCGCCGGCCCGGTAACCCAGGATCTGGGCGGCGGCCGGGTTCACGAGGACGATCCGCCCGTCGGTGTCCGTGCCGACGACGCCCTCGGACGCCGCCCGCAGGATCATCTCGGTCTGCCGCTGCGAACGGGCCAGCTCGGCCTCGGTGTCGACGGTGCCGGACAGGTCGCGCACGACGAGCATCAGCAGCTCGTCGCCGGTGTAGCCGTAACCGTCGTACGCCTGCTGCCCGTTCTCCAGGTTCGCGCTGGTGACCTCGACCGGGAACTCGGTGCCGTCGGTCCGCCGGGCGATCATCCGCGTCGGCTTGGTCCGTCCGCGCGGGTCCATGTGGTCGGGCCGTCGCATCGAGCCAGGGATCAGCTTGGAGTCGAACTCGGGCAGCAGATCGAGCAGCCCGCGCCCGACAAGAGCCGTACCCGGAGTCTCGAAGGCCTCCAGTGCGATCGTGTTGGCGTTGACGACCGTCCCATTGGCGTTCACCAGCACCAACGCGTCGGGAAGCGCGTCGAGTATGGCTGCGAGGCGAGCAGCGCCTCGGGATGGCCTGCTGCTCACGAGACGCTTCCTCCCTGTTACCGCACCTTGCCGACCGCTCGGGCCATCTTGCCAACCGGCCCGCAGCGTGTCACGCGAGCGAGTCTAAGGGCAGCGGTTGCGTTCGCGACGCCGGATGAGAGGGAGGTCGCACGACGAAGTGGCGGGGAACGTGTGACCACCTGCTCAGGCTTCGCGGGACCTTCGCGGGACTTTTACGGGACCGGGGATTCCGCCATGAAATGCCTATGAACGCCGAGTGGCGCCATCAGCCGACGGGCACCCGCGGGCCGCCGGACACCATGGGCCGCCGGACACCTATGGACCGACGGGCACCTACGAGCCGAGATCCGGCAGGAGCGGCACCATCCGGTTCCACCGCCCGATCTCGCAGCCGTTGCTGCGGTCGTACGTCGCGTCGACCGGGCGTCCGGCCCAGGTCCCGGTGACACGGGCGGTGGCCGGGCCGCCGTAGATCATCGTGCAGACGCTGCCCGGCGCCACCTGCGCGAAGGTCTCCCGGCCCCAGCGCGTGTTCCGGTCGACGGCACGGCAGGCGCCGCCCACGTCCGGGTGAGTGCCGGCGCCAGGGTGACAGGACAGCTCGTACGTCCCGTCGTGCCCGGCACCCGCGTGCCGGACGGTGACGGTCAGGTGGTCACCGGACCCGCCCGCCCGGTCCTCCTCCCGCACGGGCGGCGGTACGGCGGTGGAGGCGGCGGCGGGAACGGCGGCGACTGCGGACAGCGAGGCGATCACGGCGGCGGACGCCGCGACGGCTCGTGAGAAGACCAGCGACATGCCCTGATCAACGCCCGTGGCCCCCGGACGTTGCGCAGCCGCCCCGCCGAGCGCAAGGACTTTGCCCTGCGGCCCTGGTGCCTAGTACCGTGGGGGGCGATTGGTGACAGCACGCTCGACTGTGTCATCATCTGCACGCACCACTCACGCGCTCGCGGGAGAGGTTGTGCTGGAGGCGTCGCCTAGTCCGGTCTATGGCGCCGCACTGCTAATGCGGTTTGGGCCTTAAAGCCCATCGAGGGTTCAAATCCCTCCGCCTCCGCGCTTGATCACCGAAGCCCCGGTCCATCTGGACCGGGGCTTCGGTGTTCTCGTCCGTTCTGGACGTTTTCGCAGGTCACAAGGGGTGCGCCAAACGGATTTCACATGACGGCGGCAGTCATGTAATGTTCTTCCTGTCGCCGCGAGCGGGCCGGAAGGGCCGGGAGCGGGGACAAGAAAAAAGAAAAAAAACAAGCACTCGTAGCTTAACGGATAGAGCATCTGACTACGGATCAGAAGGTTGCAGGTTCGAATCCTGCCGAGTGCACACAGAGTAGAGGCCCCGGAGAGATCCGGGGCCTCTGGCGTTTGGCTCAGGGGAGGGGCTTCGGTGAGGGGTGGGGGTGCGGGGGTGCTCGCCGCGTTGGCGTTGGTCGGCGTGGCTGTGACGGGCTGCGGGGGTGAGGCCGGCTCCGGCTCCGGAACCGGCTCTGGAACCGGCTCCCGAGCGGGCGGCAAGGCGGAGGGGGACGCGAAGTCGCCGTCGGCCAGGTCGGAGGCGGTGCGGCTCTCCCCCGCCGAGCTCCAGAGCCGCTGGTGGACCTGGGCCGCGTCCGAACCCGAGGCGACGAATCCCGTGGCCGACGAGGACGGCGGCGACTGCGCGCGCAATCAGCCGGACGACGTCTGGTTCCTGGCGGGCACCTTCGGGACGACGGGAAACAGGCGCGCCTGCTCCGTGCCCGACGGTGTCCCCCTGGCCTTTCCGCTGGTGAACCTGATCGGCGATGAGGGGGACTGTGCGGACTTCATGAGCACGGCCGGGGGATCGGCGGTGCTGGACGGGAAGAAGGTCGCCGAGGTGACCCGTAAGGGGGACGCGATCACGGTGACGGCCGTCGACGGCAACCCCGTCACCCAGTCGAGCGGGACCTTCGCGACCACCGGGTGCGGACTGTGGGTCCAGGTGCCCGCGCCGGAACCCGGCCGGCACACGCTGACGATCCGCGGCCGGTCCGGGGACTTCGCCACGGGCGTGGACTACGTCCTGACGGTGAAGGGCTCCTGAGGCCGCGGCCCGCCGGTCAGCACTCCTCTTCCGGGTCGTTCCGGTTGAGCTCCTCCAGGTACTCGTGAGCCAGTGCGGTCGCGCGGGTGAACCAGTCCGTGAGGACGGCGATCTCCTCGGGGGAGTAGTCGGCGAACAGCTCCGTGAGGCGTCTGTGGTGGCCCGCGTGAACGGCCGTGACCCGTTCGACCGCCTCGGGGACGGGGGCCACGCGGACGCGGCGGCGGTCCGCCGGGTCGGGGCGGCGGGTGACGTAGCCCGCGCGTTCGAGACGGTTGAGGATCCCGGTGACCGCGCCGGTGGTGACATGCGCGCGGGCCGCCAGGTCGCCTGCGGTGAGCAGGTCCTCACCGGCCTCCAGGACGAAGCCGAAACAGGTGAGGTCGGTGACGTTCAGTCCCAGCCGCCGGGCCAGTTCCTGCTGCCCGATCAGGTGGGCGGCGATCAGGTGGTCCATCGCCGACAGTGCCTGGCCCGGAGTGGCGGCCGGTCGCGGCTTGCCGTGCATGCGTCTCAATTCTCTTAGTGCGTAAGAGACTTAGGGAGTAAATTCCTTCCGTGGTGAGGGAGTTTAGGCACCCTCACGCCGGACGCGGAGTTTTTCGGAGGCGGGTACGTGAGCGGTCATCTGTACGACGAGGGTCACACGGTCGCCGGCTGGACCGGTTTCTTCATCGCGACCATCGGGTCCGCGGTGGCGGGAGCGGGGGTGGTCATGGCCTCGGTACCTGTGACGGGTGGCGGTGTCGCCATCGTCGCCGTGAGTGTCCTGGTCACCTGGGCCCTCCACCTCAACGGCTGGGGCAAGCCGCCGGGGCGCCGGCCCAGGGGGGAGTGGGGGCTGCGGGTGCGGGACCGCGGTGCGCGCGAGGGGCATCCCGGGTGTGTCGGGTGCCGCCTGGCGGGGCGGGGGCGGGGCACGGCCGCCGTCGTCCGCTCTGCGTCCACCGCCGGGGATGCGGAGCCGGTCACCGCCGAGAGCGGGGGCTGATCCGGGGCGGGGTGCCCGTGCGCCCGAAGTGGGCAGAATCGATAAGTCTGTCACCTTTCGAGTGAACGTGCCTTCTGTAAACCCGAGTTGCGTGGGGGCGTCCCTAGTTTCCGGTGTGGAGGTGATGCTCGATGTACGAGCAGAACGACACGCCGCCGGAGCAGTCGGCGGTACGGAAGCTGGACGCGATCGAGATCAGTGACTTCGTGTACGCGGCGACAGGGGCGCGAGTACGGAGGCTGACCATGCCGGACGGGACGCACTGGTTCCCTGCCGTGGATGTGTGCAAGCACCTGGGGTACGCACACGTGGGTTCCACTCTGCGGAACATCGCGGATGCGACCAACTTCGCATCTGCCGAGAGGGTGCTTCAGACGCACGGTCTCGGCATTCCCGCAGGTCGAGAGTGGCGACGAGACATGAACCTGGTCAACCTCCAGGGGCTGATCAGGTTGGTCAACGGCTGTACGAAGCCGGAGGCCCAACCCTTCAAGGCTTGGGCCTCCGAGGTTCTTGCCACCATCCAGCGGGACGGTTTCTACAGCCTCGAACCGGCTCCCGTTCAGCCCGCGCCCAGCGGAGACACGGCGTATCTCATGCCGCAGCAGGTCGCCGACGCGATCGTCCGCCTCGAAGAGCGGAACATCCGGGCGGACGAGCGCTGGTGGCCGCGCAGGCTCGGAGGAGCGAGCAGCTGGACCGCGCCGTCGACCTGCTGACCGAGTCGGGCCGCGCCCAGAACTCCATGGCCCACGCCCTCCACCGCATCGCCGACAAGCTCGATCTCATCGCCGACCGGCTGAAGCCCGCCCCTCCGGCGGAGGAGTCCCCGGCCATGAGCCCCCAGGAGCTCCTCGCCACCTGGCGGGCGAAGAACCTGGTCGTCACGGACGACGTGCACGCGGTGGCCGCGTACCTCGCTCCCTCGCTGGTGCGGGGTCCGGTCCGGTGTCGGCTGGAGGAGGTCGCCACCCGTACGGGGCTCACGCTCGACCGTGTCCACGACTGTGTGCGCATGCTGCTCAAGCGGGGCTGCGTGCGGCAGACCGGGTGCGCTGCGGATGGCGCGCCGGTGTACGTGCTCCCGTAGCGGGCGACAGGAGAAGGCCCGAAGCCGCAAAACGAAGTTGCGGCTTCGGGCCTTTGCGTACCGTACCGCTCCCCCCGCCGCCCAGGGCACTGTCAGTGCCACGGCCTACCCTCAAGAGTGATGGCACAGGTGTGGAAGTGCACGGGACTGCGGTGGTCGGGGGACGGTCCCGCGCTGGTCTGGGACGGTGGGCGGCGTAGCGCGCTGCCTCGGGGGAAGCGGGTGGCCTTCGGGGTCGTGGACGGGGGCGTGCGGACGTGTGTGGGTGCGCGGGGGCATGCGTGTCCCGTGCGGGCGGTGGTGTCGGGGCGGAGCACCGGCGCGCGGTGCGAGGAGTGCGCACGGCTGGACCGGGCGCACTCCGTGGCCGCGGACACCATCGCCGACGACCCTCGGCCGTACCGCGTATACCTGGCCTGGTTCGGGCCCGGCATGGTCAAGGTCGGGATCACCGCCGTCGAGCGGGGATCCGCGCGGCTGCTTGAGCAGGGGGCCGTCTGTTTCAGCTGGCTCGGAGCCGGGCCGCTGATGGCCGCGCGCCGGACGGAGGAGCTGCTGCGGGCCGCGCTCCACGTGCCCGACCGGATCCCGTACGCCGAGAAGCGGGCCGTACGGTCCGCGCTGCCCGGGACGGAGGCGGAGCGGGCGGCCGAGATCGAGGAGCTGCACGCGCGGGCTCTCGCGCTCGACGGCTGGCCCGAGTCCCTTTCCCGCGAGCTGTGCCAACCGGTCGACCACGTGGGGGTGTTCGGGCTCCAGGGGCTGCCCGCCGCCGTCGGCGAAGTGGCCGAGCTGGTCCCGGGCGGGACCGTGAGCGGTGAACTGGTCGCGGCCGCCGGGCCCGACCTGCACATCGCGGCCGGGGCGCGCGGGGTCGTCGTCCTCGACACTCGGCTGATGACGGGGTGGGAGCTGTGCCCCGGCCCCGGTGCCGGTGGTGGATTCAGCGTTCCCGTAAGGGAGTTCAGGGAGGAGGCGGGCGTCCAGGACGGGCTGTTCTGAAGGTCAAGACTTGGATCCCTCACGGATCCCTTTCGGCAAGGTCCATGGACGCGAACTCCTCCGCGGCCGATCGTTGACGACATGAGCGATCAGCGAATTGCACCTGTCCCCGCCCATGAAACCCCTTACTATGCAGTCGTGTTCACCTCCGTTCGCACCGACGAGGACGACGACGGATACCGGCGCACCGCCGAGCGGCTGAGCGAGCTGGTCAAGGAGATCCCCGGCTTCCTCGGCGAGGACTCGGCCCGCACACCCGGCGGCCTCGCGATCTCCGTGGCCTACTTCCGGGACCTGGCCGGTATCGACGCGTGGCGGCGTGACGCGCGCCACCGGGCGGCCAAGGAGTACGGCCGGGAGCATTGGTACGAGCGCTACTCGATCCACATCGCCCGGGTCGAGCGGAGTCACGACCACGCGCGAAGCTGATCATCGGGCAAGGGCTTCCCAGGTGTTCCCTGAGAGGCACCTGTGTGTTTCTTAGGGAAATCACAGATTAGTGAAAGCGTGTTCTCAGGGGACCCCGACAACGTGTTCACCATGACCACGACCTCGCCCCAGGGGCGCACCGAACTGCTGAGGCCGGACGGGAGCCCCGTCCGAGTGCTTGTGGTGGACGACGAGCTGTCGATCACCGAACTCCTTTCCATGGCCCTGCGTTACGAGGGCTGGCAGATCAGGAGTGCGGGTGACGGACAGGGGGCCGTCCAGACGGCCCGCGAGTTCCGGCCGGACGCCGTCGTCCTCGACATGATGCTGCCCGACATGGACGGCCTCACGGTTCTGGGGCGTCTGCGGCGCGAGCTGCCCGACGTGCCGGTCCTCTTCCTGACCGCCAAGGACGCGGTCGAGGACCGGATCGCCGGTCTCACCGCCGGCGGCGACGACTACGTCACCAAGCCGTTCAGCCTGGAGGAGGTCGTCGCCCGGCTGCGCGGCCTCATCCGGCGGTCGGGTGCCGCCGACCGGCGGTCCGACTCCGTGCTGGTCGTCGGGGATCTGACCTTGGACGAGGACAGCCACGAGGTCTCGCGGGCCGGGGAGGGCATCCACCTCACCGCCACCGAGTTCGAACTGTTGCGCTTCCTCATGCGTAATCCCAGGCGTGTCCTCAGCAAAGCGCAGATCCTCGACCGCGTGTGGTCGTACGACTTCGGCGGTCAGGCCAACGTGGTCGAGCTCTACATCTCCTACCTGCGGCGCAAGATCGACGCAGGACGTGAGCCGATGATCCACACCCGGCGTGGGGCCGGTTACCTGATCAAGCCCGCCGCTTCATGAGCGGGCGACGACGGCCGCGTGCGCAGAAGCGAGCAGGTAAGCCGCGTACCCTGCGGACGCGGCTCGTCGTCTCGACGGTGACGCTGATCGCCGTGGTGTGTGCCGTGGTCGGCACGGTGACGACCCTTGCGCTGAAGACGCACCTTGACGATCAGCTGAACGGCAAGGTGCACGACACCGCCATGCGTGCCGGGGGCGGCCATATGCTTCCGAAGAACCCGAACGCAACGAACCCCGCCGACCCCGGGGACCCAGGCGCCGTCCGGAACGTCGACCTCTCGGCGAGCGCCAAGGTGAAGAGGCTCGTCACCAGCGGTCCCGTGGAGGACAAGACCATCGCCGCCTTCGTCAAGAACGGCAAGGTCACCGCCGCGGCCATCGCCAAGCGGAAGAACGACGGCAACGGCTCCTTCCAGAAGTTCAACGCCGGCTCTCTCGACGCGGCGCAGATGGCGGCCATCAACTCGGTGCCGAAGGACTTCAAGCCGCACTCCGTGGACATCCCCGGTCTGGAGGGGTACCGCGTCGAATACGTCGAGAGCCCGGACCACAGTGACGCGTACTACGTCGCCCTGCCGACGGCCGACGTCGACAGCACCATCAACACGCTCATCCTCGTCGAGATCAGCATCACCGCCGCCGGTCTCGCCGCCGCCGTCATAGCGGGGTACATCCTCGTCGGCCTCGCCACCCGCCCCCTCCGCAAGGTCGCCGCCACCGCCACCCGGGTCTCCGAACTCCCCCTGCACACCGGCGAGGTCAACCTCAGCGAACGCGTCCCCGAGTCCGAGACCGACCCGCACACCGAGGTCGGCCAGGTCGGTGCCGCGCTCAACCGGATGCTCAACCACGTCCACGGTGCCCTGCACGCCCGCCAGCAGAGCGAGATGCGGGTACGGCAGTTCGTCGCGGACGCGAGTCACGAGCTCAGGACCCCCCTCGCCTCCATCCGCGGGTACGCCGAGCTGACCCGGCGCGGACGCGAGCAGGTCGGGCCCGACACCCGGCATGCCCTGGGCCGTATCGAGTCCGAGGCGGGCCGGATGACGCTGCTCGTCGAGGACCTGCTGCTGCTCGCCCGGCTGGACGCGGGCCGTCCGCTCCAGTTCGAGCACACCGACCTCATCCCGCTCGTGGTGGACACCGTCAGCGACTCGCGCGCCGCCGGCATGGACCACAACTGGCGCCTCGACCTGCCCGACGAGCCGGCCCTGGTGTCCGCCGACGCGGCACGGATCCAGCAGGTGCTGGTCAATCTGCTGGGCAACGCCCGCAAGCACACCCCACCCGGTACGACCATCACGGCACGTATCCAGCGGCGCGGCCCGTGGATGTGCGTGGACGTCGAGGACAACGGCCAGGGCATTCCGCCGGACCTGCTGCCGCACGTCTTCGAGCGGTTCGCCAGGGGCGACTCCGCGCGGTCCCGGTCCACCGGGTCCACCGGTCTGGGGCTCGCCATCGTGCAGGCGGTCGCGACCGCGCACGGCGGTGCCGTCACCGTCGACAGCGTCCCGGGGCGGACCGTGTTCACGGTTCACCTGCCCGCGCTCGGTCCCGTCGTGCCGCAGCCCGCCCCCGAAACGAACTGGCAATCGCACTCACAGGCACAGCACAGCGCCACCACATGGGTGCAACAGGGGGCTTGACCAGAGTCGTTCCCATGCGAACCGACTCTTCTCCCGGCACCCTGCCGGCGCGGGAGCACCTCCCGGCCGGAAACGCCGGTACGCCTGTCCTGGACGTAGTGATCCCCGTCTACAACGAGGAGAAGGACCTCCAGCCATGCGTGCTCAGACTGCACGAGCACCTCAAGCGCACCTTCCCGTACGCGTTCCGCATCACCGTCGCGGACAACGCGTCCACGGACACCACCCCTCAGGTGGCGGCGCGGCTGGAGGCGGAGATCGCCGAGGTGAAGTCGTTCAGGCTGGAGCAGAAGGGCCGCGGCCGGGCGCTGCGGACCGTCTGGTCCGCCTCGGACGCCCCGATCCTCGCGTACATGGACGTCGACCTGTCCACCGACCTCAACGCGCTGCTGCCGCTGGTGGCACCGCTGATCTCGGGTCACTCCGACCTGGCGATCGGTTCCCGGCTGGCCCGCAGCTCCCGCGTGGTGCGCGGCGCCAAGCGGGAGTTCATCAGCCGCTCGTACAACATGATCCTGCGCGGTTCGCTGCAGGCCCGCTTCTCGGACGCGCAGTGCGGCTTCAAGGCGATCCGGCGTGATGTCGCCCAGGTGCTGCTGCCGCTCGTCGAGGACACCGGCTGGTTCTTCGACACCGAGATGCTGGTCCTCGCCGAGCGGGCCGGGCTCCGTATCCACGAGGTGCCCGTCGACTGGGTCGACGACCCGAACTCGACCGTGCACATCGTCAAGACGGCGACCGACGACCTCAAGGGTGTGTGGCGGGTGGGCAAGGCCCTGGCCACCGGTTCGCTGCCGCTGGACCGGGTCACCCGCCCGTTCGGCGACGACCCGCGCGACCGTGAGATCAAGGACGTGCCCAAGGGTCTGGCCCGCCAGCTCGTCGGGTTCTGCGTCGTCGGCGGTCTGTCGACGCTCTTCTACCTCCTGCTCTACAGCGGCTTCCGGCAGTTCTCCGGCTCGCAGATCGCCAACGCGCTCGCGCTGCTGGTCTCGGCCGTGGCGAACACGGCGGCCAACCGGCGCCTGACCTTCGGGGTGCGCGGCCGTGGCGGTGCCGTACGGCACCAGGCGCAGGGCCTGGTCGTCTTCGGTATCGGTCTCGCCCTCACCAGCGGCTCGCTGGCCGCCCTGAACGCGGCCAGCAGCAGCCCCGCGCACTCCACCGAACTGGCGGTCCTCATCGCCGCCAACCTCGCGGCGACGGTGCTCCGCTTCCTGCTCTTCCGCGCGTGGGTGTTCCCGGACCGGCGTGACTCCGGCGAGGAGCCGACGGCCGTGGCGACGGACACCCCGTCCTCGCCGGCCTACGCCAGCGTCGCGCCGCAGTTCGGCCCGTACTCGTCGCAGCCCGATCCGTACTCGTCGCAGTCCGGCTCGTACGGCCCGCTGCCGCAGCGCCACGTGCCGCACCCGCGGCACACGTCGCACACGTCGCACACGCCGCACCAGACCACCCAGTTCCGCGCCGGTGAAGCCGCGGACGGCACCTGGAGGGACGCCACCATGCGGTTGCAGCCGGTGCGCCCTCACGACACCGACCCGGGGGACTCCCGATGACCACCCACACCGACCAGACGACCCACCAGACCCACCAGGGGAGTCCCACCGCGTGGGGCCCGCCCCCGACGGCTCCGCCGCAGGACCTGCCCGCGGCCCCGGCGCCCGGGGCCGGTGAGCCCGAGCAGCCCTTCGTCCGGAGACTGTGGCGTGGCCGGCCCGAGGACCCGCGCTGGGTGCGCCCGGCCTTCCTCGGCCTGCTGGCCGCCACCTTCCTGCTCTACCTGTACAACCTGAGCGCCTCCGGCTACGCCAACTCCTTCTACTCGGCCGCCGTCCAGGCGGGCAGCAAGTCCTGGAAGGCGTTCTTCTTCGGCTCGCTGGACGCGGGCAACGCCATCACCGTCGACAAGCCCCCGGCCTCGCTGTGGCCGATGGCCCTGTCGGTGCGGATCTTCGGCCTCAACTCGTGGGCGATCCTGGTCCCCGAGGTCATCATGGGCGTCCTGACGGTCGCCGTGGTGTACGCGGCCGTGCGCCGCCGGTTCAGCCCCGCGTCCGGCCTGATCGCGGGCGCCGTGCTGGCGCTCACCCCCGTCGCGGCGCTGATGTTCCGGTTCAACAACCCGGACGCGATGCTGGCCCTGCTGATGGCCGTCGCCTGCTACATGGTGATCCGGGCCCTGGAGGACGGCCGTACGAAGTGGCTGGTCTGGGCGGGCGTCGCGATCGGCTTCGCCTTCCTCGCCAAGACCCTGCAGGCCTTCCTGATCCTGCCGCCGCTGGCGATCGTGTACGCCGTCTGCGCGCCGGTGAACCTGAAGAAGCGGTTCGGACAGCTGGCCCTGGCCACGGTCGCGCTGGTCGTCTCCGGCGGCTGGTGGGTGGCGATCGTCGAGCTGTGGCCGGCGTCCTCGCGCCCGTACATCGGCGGCTCGCAGAACAACTCCTTCCTGGAGCTGACCTTCGGCTACAACGGCCTCGGCCGTCTCAACGGCGACGAGACCGGCAGCGTCGGCGGTGGCGGTGGCGGTGGCGGCACGAGCATGTGGGGCGAGACCGGCTGGAACCGGATGTTCAACTCCGAGATCGGCGGCCAGATCTCCTGGCTGCTGCCGGCCGCGCTGATCCTGCTCGTCGCCGGTCTGGTGGCCACGCGCAGGCTGAAGCGGACCTCCGTCACCCGTGGTTCGTTCCTGGTCTGGGGCGGCTCGCTGCTGGTCACCATGGTCGTCTTCAGCTACATGGCGGGCATCTTCCACCAGTACTACACGGTGGCCCTCGCCCCCTACATCGCGGCCGTCGTCGGCATGGGCGCCGGTCTGCTGTGGGAGAAGCGCGCCGAGATGTGGGCGTCGATCACCCTCGCCGCCTCGGTGGTCGCGGCCGCGGCCTGGGGCTACGTCCTGCTCAACCGCACCTCCGACTACCTGCCCTGGCTGAAGTGGCTGGTCCTGATCGGCGGCTTGGCCGCCGCCCTGGGCCTCGTCTTCGCCGGCCGCGTGACCCGTCAGCTGGCCCTCGGGGCGGCGGCGGTCGGTCTCGTCGCCGCGCTGGCCGGTCCGACGGCGTACACCCTCAGCACGCTGCAGGAGGGCCACACCGGCTCGATCGTCACGGCCGGCCCCGCCGGCGCGAGCATGATGGGCGGCGGCCGTGGCGGTCCCGGCGGTGGGATGGGCGGCGGCATGCCCGGCCAGAACCAGCAGGGCCAGCAGGGTCAGCAGGGCCAGCAGAACGGCAACGGCAACGGCTTCCCGGGCGGCGGCAACGGCGGGTTCGGCGGCGGCATGCCGGGCCAGAACCAGCAGAACCAGCAGAGCCAGCAGAACGGCAACGGGAACACCCAGGGCCAGCAGGGCCAGGGCTTCCCCGGCGGCGGTCAGACGGGCGAAGCCGGCGGCACGGGCGGCGGCGGTGGCGCCGGCGGCCTGCTCAACGGCGCCAGCGTCTCCTCCGAGGCCAAGAAGCTGCTGGAGACCGATGCCGAGAAGTACACCTGGGTCGCGGCGTCCATCGGCTCCCAGAACGCCGCGAGCTACCAGCTGGCCACCGGTGACCCGGTGATGGCGATCGGCGGCTTCAACGGCACCGACCCGTCCCCGACGCTGGCCCAGTTCAAGAAGTACGTGACGGAAGGAAAGATCCACTACTTCATCTCCGGCGGCGGTATGGGCGGCGGCATGGGCAGCAGCTCCAGCGGCACGTCCTCGCAGATCACCTCGTGGGTCCAGAGCAACTTCAAGAAGGTGACGGTCGGTTCGGCCACCTTCTACGACCTCACGCAGAAGACCAGCAGCTGACGGCGGCCGACGACCGTTGACGGTCGGCCGGGAAGAGAAGGGGGGGGGGGGCGGGCCCCCCCCCCCCCCCGGGGGCCGGCGCCCCCCCCCCCCCCCCCCCCCCGGGCCCCCCCCCCCGGCGCCCCCCCCCCCCCCGGCCGGGGGGCCCCCGCTGCGCGCCGTGGCCAGGCGG
>NZ_JBIVBS010000007.1:348719-451790 GCF_044746205.1 Streptomyces sp. NPDC086549
TGATGGTTACGGTGGGTTGGGCAACATTCAACGACCTCACGCATAAGACCAGCTGGTGAGGGCGGCCGCGGCCCGTTGAGGGTGGGCGGGGAAGAGAAGGGCGGTGGCTACGGCCACCGCCCTTCTCCGTGTCTCCGTTACTCCCCGGACGCCAGCCGCGCCGGGAACCCGCCCGTGGCGACCGGCCCCCATCGGTCCGGGGTCACCCGGATGATCGACTTGCCCTGCTTGATCATCGCCTCCCGGTACTCGTCCCAGTCCGGGTGCTCGCCGGCGATGTTGCGGTAGTACTCCACGAGCGGTTCGACGGAGTCGGGGGCGTCGATGACCTCCGCCGTTCCGTCGATCTGGACCCACGGCCCGTTCCAGTCGTCGCTCAGGACGATCAGGCTGACCCGCGGGTCCCGCTTGGCGTTCCGCGTCTTGGCGCGCTCCGGGTAGGTGGAGGCCACGATCCGCCCCGAGTCGTCGACCCCGCAGGTCAGCGGCGATCCCTGGGGGCCGCCGTCGGCCCGCCGGGTGAGCAGGACGGCGCGGTGGCGGGGGCGTACGAAGTCCAGCAACTCGTCGAGGGCGACGGTGGTGTTGGTCGCGATGTTCGGTGCCATGGCGGCAGCCTAGGGGCAGCGGGCCCGGGTCCGGCTGACCCTGCTGGGCCTACGTTCGTGGCGGTGACTACGCCTGCGGCAGCGAGGCTCCCTGGACCGCCTGGATGTCCAGCTCCACCTTCAGCGTCGTACCGATGGCGGCGATGCCGGCCTGGACGATCTGGTTGTAGTTCATGGCGAAGTCCTCGCGGCGCAGCTCCGCCGTGGCGCGGAAGGCGGCGCGGGTGCCGCCCCACGGGTCGGAGCCGGTGCCGAGGTAGGCCAGGTCCAGGTCGACGGGGCGGACGACACCGTGCATCGCCAGCTCGCCCCGGACCGTCCAGCGGTCGCCGCCGGCCGCCGTCACGCCCGTCGAGCGGTAGGTGATCTCGGGGTGCCGTTCGACGTCCAGGAAGTCGGCGGAGCGCAGGTGGGTGTCGCGCATGCCGTTGCCGGTATCGATGGAGGCCGCGCGGATGACGGCCTGGACGCGCGACCTGGTGACGTCGTCCGCCGCGATCTCGACCGTGCCCGCGAACTCCGTGAACCGGCCGTGCACGCTGGAGATCCCCAGGTGCTGTGCGACGGCGCCCACCGTGGAGTGCGCCGGGTCGATGGTCCACGGGCCGGGCGGGGGCAGCTCGGCGCCACCGTGCCGGGCCAGCGTCACCGTGCCGACTTCGGCCCGTCCGCTCGCGGTGACGATCGCGCTGGCGGCGGCGGGGGCGTATCCGACGGCCGTGACGATCACCGTGTACGCCCCGGGGACGAGGGCGGTCGTGTCCCGTACGGCCCCCTCCGGGTCGGCCTCGGCGCGCAGCACCTGGGTGCCCGTCGCGTCGGTCACCGTGACGACCGCGTGCGACACGGCCCATCCGTCCCGGGTGTGGATCCTCGCCGTCAGTGCCATCCCGTTTTCTCCCTGGAAAGCGTTGAAAAGCCAGATAAATTGCGCGGCATGAAACCGGCCCGTGGCGGACGCCTCCTTGTGGGCTCGCCCGCCACGGGCCGGGGTTTGTGACTACTCGCCGGGGTGGGCGAGCACGATGTCGTGGCCGTCGACTCCGGTGCCGTTCACCGTCAGGGCCGTGGCCACCGGCGGGTAGCCCGTCGCGATGACGGTGTACTCGCCGCCGTCCAGGTCGGCGAAGGCGTACGCCCCGTCCGTCCCGGTGGTGGCCGTGCCGACCACGTTGCCGGCCGCGTCCACGAGGGTCACGCGGGCGTCGGCCAGCGGGCCGTGCGGGGCCCGTACGACGCCCTGGAGCTGGGCGCCGGCGTCCAGGTCGACCTCGATCCGGGTGACACCGGTGGTGCCGATCTCGACCGGCAGGGCGCGGGGCCGGAACCCGGCCGCGTTCACCGCGACGGTCACCACGCCCGGGACCAGCTCGGCGAAGCCGAACTCGCCCTGCTCACCGGTGGTCCCGGCGGCCAGCAGGTCTCCGCGGACATCGGTGACGATCACCATCGCGTCCTTGACCGGCAGCGCGCTGCCGGAGCCCCGGACCACACCGCTCAGCCCGCTGGTGCCGCTGAGCAGGATGTCGTACGACACCGGGTCGTCGGCCACGACGATCGTGGAGGCCTGCGGCTGGTAGCCGTCGGCGGAGGCGATCAGGACGTACGAGCCCGTGCCCGGTGCGTCCAGCGTGTAGGAACCGTCGGCCTGGGCGACCGAGCGGCCCAGCTGGCGGCCGGAGAGGGAGATCAGGGTGACCGCGGCCTGGGCGACCGGGGCACTCTCGGCGCCGCGGACGAAGCCGTGGACCGGGGTGCCGCCGGATGCGGGCCGGGGGGCGGGCACCGTGGCGACGGCGGTGAACTGGTCGTCGGCGGCGACCGCGGTGCCGTCCTCCGTGCTCACGGCCGGGGCGGCCCAGCTCGGGACCTTCTCGGCGGTGGGTTCCTGCGCGGCCATGATCGCGGTCTCAGCGGTCTGAGCGATCTCAGCGGTCGCGGCGATCTCGGCGGTCTCCGCGACCTTCGCCTGCGCGGCCTGGGCCAGTGCGCCCGTGGTCCGCAGCGGGACCTCCTTGATGAACAGGGTGACCAGGAAGGCGAGGAAGGCGATCGGCGCGACGTACAGGAAGACGTCGGCGATGCCGTGCCCGTACGCGCTCTCCAGCCAGGTGCGGATGTGCTTGGGCAGGGCGTCCATGTCGGGCAGCTGGCCGCTGCCAGACGCCTTGGCGGCCGCCAGCTGCTCCTTGGGGCGCAGCTCGCCGATCGTGTCCTTGGCGTAGTGGGTGATCCGGGTCGTCATCACGGAGCCGAGCGCCGAGACGCCCACCGCACCGCCGAGGGACCGGAAGAAGGTGACGACCGAGCTGGCGGCGCCGAGTTCGTGCGGGGCGACCTGGTTCTGGGTGGACAGGACCAGGTTCTGCATCATCATGCCGATGCCGAGGCCCATCACCGCCATGAAGATGGCGATCTTCCAGTAGTCGGTGTCGTACCGCATGGTGCCGAGCAGGCCGAGACCGGCCGTCAGCAGCACACCGCCGGTGACCAGCCAGGCCTTCCACTTGCCGGTCTTGGTGATGACCTGGCCGGAGACGGTCGACGACACGAACAGACCGGCGATCATGGGGATCGTCATGACGCCCGACATCGTCGGGGACTTGTCCCGCGCCAGCTGGAAGTACTGGCTGAAGAAGACCGTGCCGGTGAACATCGCGATACCGACGAAGAGGGAGGCGACCGAGGCCAGCGTGATCGTGCGGTTCTTGAACAGCCGCAGCGGGATGATCGGCTCGGTGGCCTTCGTCTCGATGAAGAGGAAGATCAGGGTGAGGGCGAGCGCGCCGCCGACCATCGTGTAGGTCTGCCAGGACAGCCAGTCGTACTTGTCGTCCGCGAAGGTGACCCAGACCAGCAGCAGGCTGACGGCGGCGGTGATGAAGAAGGCACCGGCCCAGTCGACCTTGACCTTGCGCTTGGTCTCCGGGAGGTGCAGCGTCTTCTGCAGCACGAACAGGGCGATCAGGGCGAAGGGCACGCCGACGTACAGGCACCAGCGCCAGCCGAGCCAGTCGGTGTCGGTGATGACACCGCCGACGAGCGGCCCGCCCACGGTGGCGACGGCGAAGGTGGCGCCCAGGTAGCCGCTGTACCGGCCCCGCTCACGCGGGGAGATCATGGCGGCCATGATGATCTGGGCCAGCGCGGTCAGACCACCGGCGCCGAGGCCCTGAATGACGCGGGCGCCGATGAGCATGCCCGGGTTCTGCGCGAGACCGGCGACGACAGAGCCCGCGATGTAGATGACCAGGGCTATCTGGACCAGCGTCTTCTTGCTGACCAGGTCGGCGAGCTTGCCCCAGAGGGGGGTCGAGGCGGTCAGCGACAGCAGCGCGCCGGTGACGACCCACGTGTAGGCGCTCTGGCCGCCGCCGAGGTCCTTGATGATCGCGGGCAGGGCGTTGGAGACGATGGTGGAGGACAGGATGGCGGCGAACATGCCGAGCAGCAGTCCGGAGAGGGCCTCCATGATCTGCCTGTGCGTCATCGGGGCGTGCGCGTGCTCGGCGCCTCCCCCGTGCTTGGCGTGGGCCCGCACACCGGCCGGTGTGGTCGTTGCCATGAGCTTCCTTCTCTTACGTGCTTATGCGGGTGTACGGGTGGTCGTTGTCGCGATTACGGGTGATACGGCGGTCGCGGTGTCGGGCCGCGCGGGTCCGTGTCCGTGTCCGGTGCGGCAGTCGCCGAAGCTCTCCCTGAGCCGGGCCATGAGCCGGATCAGCTGGTCGACCTCGTCGTCGGCCCAGTCGCTCATCCGCTCGGCCAGCAGCTCGGTGCTGCGCCGGGAGAGTTCGCCGAGCATGGCCTGTCCGGCGGGGGTGAGGCGCAGGATGCGCGAGCGCTTGTCCGCGGGGTCGGGGGACCGTTCGATCCAGCCGCGCTCCGCGACGTGCGCGACATGCCGGCTGGTCACGGACATGTCCACGGAGAGCAGCTCGGCGAGCTTGCTCATGCGCATGTCTCCGTAGCGGCCGAGCAGCGTCAGCACAGCAGTGGAACCGGCCGGGCAGTCGTGCGGAAGGATCCGCCCCAGGTCCCGTTTGACCGCTCCGAAGGCGCTGAGCTGACGCGCCAGCTCCTCGAACTGCGTCTGCTCCGCCATCGCACCTCCCGAATTCGTTGCTTGGGGCAACCTTAGATCTGCTTGGTTGCTGCAGGCAAATAAGTTGGGGGCTGGTGGCGCAAAAACTTGGCAAAGGCAAGTATCGCGAACGTAAATACGCAGGTGGGGATGGGGCAGATGGGCGGGTGTGGGTGGGCGGACCCCCACTTGGGCCGGATCCCTGGATTCGCTAGTGTCTCGGGCCATGGCTAACACCCAGGGCCCCCAGGGCAACTACGACCCCGCAGGCAGCACCCAGATGTTCCGCGCGTTCGTGGACGAGGCCCCCCAGGGGGGCAGGCAGCAGGCGTCCGCTCCGGCGGGACCCCGCGTCGGGCTGATCATCGGCGTCATCGCCGCGGTGGCGGTCGTGGCGGCGGTGGCCTGGCTGGCGCTCATGTAGTCCGGACGCGCGGCACCGCCGGTTCCGAACGGCACCGCCGGTTCGGAACGGCACCGCCGGTTCCACCGGACCAGGACCTGATCCGCCGGACAGGTCCTATTTCCACTGGACGGTCACGTCCCGCGTCTCGATGTGCATGCCCAGCGGCACCCTCCATGCGTCGACGCACACCGTCCAGGTCTTCGTCATGCCCGCGTCGGCCCCGATCGGCGCCGGGAGGTCCTCCGTCGACTCGATCGTCGCCCAGTCGATGCCGAGGGCGCCGATGATGTGGGTGCCGAAGGTCACCGTGCCCGAACGGACCGCGGTTCCCCCGGAGTTGTGGAAGGCGACCGTCACCTTCTCGCACCAGCGCTTGTCCGTGGCCTCGCGTGCGGGGGCCTCCCAGGTGAGAGCCGCGGGGGCCGGAGGGGCTGTGCGCGTGGGCGCCGGCGCCGTGGGCACCGGTCCGGTGGAGGCCGGCCGACCGGGCGTGCCGCCGTGATCGGCGGGCTTGCCGGCCGGGCTCGGGGAGTCGGGGCCGCCGACGGAGGCGGAGGACTCGGGTACAGCGGATTCGGAAGTCCGCGGGGCGCCAGGCGAGTTGGCGCCGGCGCCACCAGTGCCACCGGCATCACCGGTGCCGCCGAGCGGTGTCAGTGTCACCTTCCCGGTCGGAGTGAGCCGTGCCTGAGGCGCGGTCCCGGCCGGGCCGACCGCGACGTAACCGCCGCCACCGGCACCGCTTCCGCAGGCCGCCGTGACAACGCCCAGACAGACGACGGCCGCCGACGCTGCCGTAACGGCGCCTCGGCGGCCACTCGTCCATGTCGTCCATGTTGCCCATGTCGCCCATGTCGTCCGAAGCATCGCGCCATGGTGGCTGACACTTCGTCAAAGAGGAAGCTCTGTGCGGAGCTTCCGCATGTGACGGTGGTGCGGGTCAGTCCGAGATGAGGCCCTCGCGCAGCTGGGCCAGGGTTCGGGTCAGGAGCCGGGAGACGTGCATCTGGGAGATGCCGACCTCCTCGCCGATCTGGGACTGGGTCATGTTGGCGAAGAAGCGGAGCATGATGATCCGGCGTTCGCGCGGCGGGAGTTTGGCCAGCAGCGGCTTCAGGGACTCGCGGTACTCGACGCCCTCCAGGGCGGTGTCCTCGTAGCCCAGGCGGTCCGCGAGGGAGCCCTCGCCGCCGTCGTCCTCGGGGGCCGGGGAGTCCAGGGAGGAGGCCGTGTAGGCGTTGCCGACCGCCAGGCCGTCGACCACGTCCTCCTCGGACACGCCCAGGACGGCGGCCAGTTCGGTGACCGTCGGCGAGCGGTCCAGCTTCTGGGAGAGCTCGTCGCTGGCCTTGGTGAGGGCCAGGCGCAGCTCCTGGAGGCGGCGCGGGACGCGCACCGACCACGACGTGTCGCGGAAGAAGCGCTTGATCTCGCCCACGACCGTCGGCATCGCGAACGTCGGGAACTCCACGCCGCGTTCGCAGTCGAAGCGGTCGATCGCCTTGATGAGGCCGATGGTGCCGACCTGGACGATGTCCTCCATCGGCTCGTTGCGGCTGCGGAAGCGGGCCGCCGCGTAGCGGACGAGCGGGAGGTTGAGCTCGATCAGGGTGTCCCGGACGTAGGCACGCTCGGGGCTGTTCTCGTCGAGTGCGGCGAGCCGCAGGAACAGGGAGCGGGACAGGGTGCGGGTGTCGATGTTCGCCGTGGCCGGCAGGGCCTGGACATCTTCGGCGGCCGGGAGCTCCGGGGCCGGAGGGGCCTCGAGGGCCGTGACGTCGTCGAGCACGTCGATAGCGTCGAGTTCCTTGGGCGCTGCCTCGCTCATCGTGGGCGTGAGCACCTTCGAGCTGCCCTGTTCTGCGGACATGCCACCCCCTTTGGGTCGCGGGACGGTCGTGGCGGCGATCTCTTTCGAGGAACGCAGCCTTCACCTGAATACCGGAGCCGGAGCCACGGCA
The DNA here is from genome assembly GCF_044746205.1 of Streptomyces sp. NPDC086549. Classification (NCBI taxonomy): domain Bacteria; kingdom Bacillati; phylum Actinomycetota; class Actinomycetes; order Kitasatosporales; family Streptomycetaceae; genus Streptomyces; species Streptomyces sp. NPDC086549. Next base: position 355,779 of record NZ_JBIVBS010000007.1, read on the forward strand.
AACGCGCTTCCCGCAGAATGTCACATGTCGGCAACACGCTGTAGTGACATGTCGACATGTGAGTTACGAATCGGCCCTGGAAAGAGGGGGTCTGACGGTTTTTCGACGCACAACTGTCGGGAACCGCCCTGGTGAGCGATTCGCTCGCGCCGGTGATGGCTCGATCCTTTTTGCGGTTATGCGTCGATCCGGTTCGCCGAACGCAGCCGCTGGAAGCTACGCGCGAGTAGCCGTGAGACGTGCATCTGGGACACGCCGAGTTCCGCGCTGATCTGTGACTGGGTGAGATTGCTGTAGTAGCGGAGCAGAAGGATTCTCTGTTCGCGTTCGGGGAGTTGGACCAGGAGGTGGCGGACCAGGTCGCGGTGTTCCACGCCGTCCAGGGCCGGGTCCTCGTAGCCGATGCGGTCCAGGAGGCCCGGCAGTCCGTCGCCCTCCTGGGCGGCCTCCAGGGACGTCGCGTGGTACGAGCGTCCGGCCTCGATGCAGGACAGCACCTCGTCCTCGCCGATGCGCAGCCGTTCGGCGATCTCGGCGGTCGTGGGGGAGCGTCCGAAGGCGGTCGTCAGGTCCTCCGTCGCGCTGTTGACCTGGACCCACAGCTCGTGCAGCCGGCGCGGTACGTGGACCGTGCGGACGTTGTCCCGGAAGTACCGCTTGATCTCGCCCACCACCGTCGGCATGGCGAAGGTCGGGAACTGCACGCCCCGGTCCGGGTCGAAGCGGTCGATGGCGTTGATGAGACCGATCGTGCCGACCTGGACCACGTCCTCCATGGGTTCGTTGCGGGAGCGAAACCGGGCGGCCGCGTAGCGTACGAGCGGGAGGTTGGCCTCGATGAGCGCCCCACGCACCCGGTTGTGCTCCGGAGTGCCCGGCTGGAGCCCCTTGAGCTGTGCGAAGAGCACCTGGGTGAGGGCGCGCGTGTCGGCGCCGCGGCGCTTCTCGGGGGCTGGTGCGGGTGCGGGGGCGGGTGCGGGGGTGGGCGCCTCTTCCTGGGGCGGCGCAGTACTGGCCGACACGGTCTACGCCACCTCTTCATCGGTCAATCATCCGTCAAAAGCGGTCATAGCATCACAAGACATGTGCACTGTGTGCAAGCACCGCATAACGCCGTGTTGAAGGCAAGTTGGGGCACAGGGCGCACAAAAGCCCCCCGCTGTTCCGGCGGAGGGCCAGTGGGCGTACGGCTCGGAAAGAGGCGTACGGCTCAGAATTCGTAGTCGGCGATCACCCACGTGGCGAACTCCCGCCACAGTGCGACGCCCGCCTGGTGTGCCGGGTGCTCCAGGTAGCGCTTGAGGGCGTCCGCGTCCTCGACCGCCGAGTTGATCGCGAAGTCGTATGCGATGGGACGGTCGCTGATGTTCCAGCCGCACTCCCAGAACCGCAGCTCCTCGATCCGGTCGCCGAGGGCCCGGAAGGCCGCGTCTCCCGCCACGACCCTCGGGTCGTCGCGCTCGACGCCCTCGTTGAGCCTGAACAGGACCAGGTGGCGGATCATGGGTCTTCCCCTCAGTTCTTCGCTAGCTCTTCGTCAGCTCTTCGCTCCGTCGGCGATCCAGGTCATGAAGTCGCCTATGGCCTTGGCGGCGTCCGAAATGCCCTCAAAGCCTATCTGGACATAGTCCGCGGCCTTGGCCGGGTCTGTGATGATCACGTACAGCGCGAAGACCACGAGCACGTACACGGCGATCTTCTTGGCGTTCACCGCCACCGCAGCCTCCCCTGTGACTGTTGTGCTTCTAGGGACCCCTGTTGCCGGCGGCGAGTGTAACGTTCTTTCTTTTTCTGCCGAATGCACGATGGGCCCCGTCTTCCGACGAGGCCCATCTTCAGCGGTAGCGGAGGGATTTGAACCCTCGGTGACTTGCGCCACACTCGCTTTCGAGGCGAGCTCCTTCGGCCGCTCGGACACGCTACCGAGGGAGACCCTACAGCACAGGGGGCCATGGTTTGAAATCGGTATTCACCGGTCCCGGAAAAACTCCGTGAGCAGCCGCGCGCACTCTCCGGCCAGTACACCCTCGATGACCTCCGGCCGGTGGTTGAGCCTCCGGTCCCGTACGAGGTCCCAGACGGAGCCGGCCGCGCCCGCCTTCTCGTCGCGGGCGCCGTAGACGACCCGGTCCACGCGGGACTGGACCAGAGCCCCGGCGCACATCGTGCAGGGCTCCAGGGTGACCACGAGCGTGCAGCCGGTCAGCCGCCACTCGCCGAGCGCGGCGGCGGCCCGGCGCAGGGCCAGCACCTCGGCGTGCGCCGTGGGGTCGCCGACGGCCTCGCGCTCGTTGTGCCCGGTCGCGAGCACCGTCGTACCGTCCGGGGACAGCACGACGGCGCCGACGGGGACGTCCCCGCCCCGGACGGCCTGCTCGGCCTCGTCCAGGGCGAGCCGCATCGCGGCGCGCCAGCGGTCGCGTACCGGGTCCGCTGCCCCGCCCGGTTCCGGGGCGGTCAGCGGACGGTCTCCAGCACCTCCGAGGCGCCCAGGGCCTCGGCGATCGTGCCCAGCGCGTCCTCCGCGTCCAGGGCGCGCAGTTCCTTCTCGCTCACGCCCAGGTCGTCGAGGATCTCGCTGTCGCCCACCGGGCTGTGCGGCACCGCGTCGGCGGAGGTGCCGTCCTCGTCGCCGTTCTCCTCGGACTCACCGTCCTCGGTGCCGTCGAGGTCCAGGGAGTCCAGGTCGGGGCCGTCGGAGCCGGGCTCGCGGCCCAGCAGTTCGTCCGTGAGCAGCAGCTCGCCGTACGCACTGCGGGCAGCGGCGGCGGCGTCCGAGACGTAGATGCGAGGGTCGTCCTCGCCGTCCACGCGGACGACGCCGAACCAGGCGTCCTCCTGCTCGATCAGGACGAGCACCGTGTCGTCATCGGGATTGGCTTCCCGGGCCAGGTCGGCCAGATCCGACAGGGTTTCCACATCGTCGAGCTCTGTGTCGCTCGCTTCCCACCCGTCTTCGGTGCGCGCGAGCAGTGCGGCGAAGTACACCGTGACTCTCCCACTGGTCATAGGCGTGCCGGTTGGGGGTCCCCCCGGCGGAGGTTCTTGGGCGGGGAGAGCTGTGCTCCGAGCCCCGCCCACTCGGAATCGTGGCAGAAACAAGGCGTTCAGGGGACGTCTTCGGCTCCCTGTGTCCGGCAGTTTTGATCGCACGTATGCAAAGAAGGCACCCGTGCGTCCGTGTAGGAATCACCAGCGCACTCGTTGCCGCCACCTGCGGATCGTACGCGGCTTTTCGTGTCGCCCACGCACGGCCTTCCCGGGAACGCCTCCGCAATTCCCGATCTTTCCCACGGGTACCGCCGATCTTCCCCGCCGGTACCGCCGGTCTTCCCTACCGGTTTCCTACCAGCGGAAGGTCCGCATGCGCATGGCGTGCCGCAGCCGGGCCGCCTTGGCGCGCCGCGGCTGGACGCGGTCGCGCAACTCCCGGGCCTCGGCGAGTTCGCGCAGGAACAGGGCCCGGCGGCGCCGGCGCTCGGCGTCCGTCTCCGGCGGCGACACGCCCGCCCCGGACTCGCCGGGGGCTCCGGAATCGCGGTCAGGCAGGTCAGGCATCGGCACACCACCCCAGGTCCGTCCCTCCGACTTTCCCCCGGACGGGCCGTTTGATGCCAGAGCGAGGGGTGGGGAAGCGCGGTTACTGTTATGGACATGCGTCTCCACGTCGTCGACCACCCCCTGGTCGCCCACAAGCTCACCACCCTGCGCGACCAGCGCACCGACTCCGCGACCTTCCGCCGGCTCGCCGACGAACTGGTCACCCTGCTCGCCTACGAGGCCACGCGGGACGTACGCACCGAGGCCGTCGACGTCCAGACCCCGGTCTCCCCCACCACCGGCGTCAAGCTCTCCCACCCGCGTCCGCTGGTGGTGCCGATCCTGCGCGCCGGGCTCGGCATGCTGGACGGCATGGTCCGGCTGCTGCCGACCGCCGAGGTGGGCTTCCTGGGCATGATCCGCAACGAGGAGACGCTGCAGGCCTCCACCTACGCCTCGCGCATGCCGGAGGACCTCTCCGGCCGCCAGGTGTACGTCCTGGACCCCATGCTGGCCACGGGCGGCACCCTGGTCGCGGCGATCCAGGAGCTGATCAAGCGCGGCGCCGACGACGTGACCGCGGTAGTGCTGCTGGCCGCCCCGGAGGGCGTCGCGGTCATGGAGCGCGAGCTCGCGGGCACCCCGGTCACGGTCGTCACGGCGGCCGTCGACGACCACCTCAACGAGCACGGCTACATCGTCCCCGGCCTGGGTGACGCGGGGGACCGGCTGTACGGGGCGGCCGAGTAGGCCGTACGGCTTTCTCGGGTCGTACGGCTTCCGCAGGTCGTACGGCTTCCTCGGGCCGTACGACCTCTCAGCAGGTCTTCTTCGAGGCGGCGGACGTCGTGACGGGCGTGGTCAGCTTGGCCAGTGCCCGGTCGGCGTCCGCCTTCTTCGTCAGCGCCTTGAAGCCGTCGCCGAGGACGAGGTCGAGGGCGGCGCCCTTACGGGCGACGTCGGTGCGGCGTTCGGCGGTGGTCAACTGGGTGGCGAGGACGGGCAGCGAGGTGCCGAGGGAAGAGGTGGGGCCGAGGAGTATCCCGGTGCCCTTGATCTTCTTGTCGAACTCCTTCGACGCGTTGCCCACGTCACCGATCTTGAAGCCGCGCTTCTTCAGCTCGTCCGCGGTGTCCTTGGCGAGGCCGCTGCGGGGCGTGGCGTTGTAGACGTTGACGGTGATGCTGCGCGGCTCGGGCAGTGCCGCCACGGGGGAGGGCGAGGGGCTCGCCTTGGTCGTGCAGTCGGCCTTGGAGCCGGCCGCCGAGGCCTTCTTGCCGCCACCGGTGAAGACATCGATGAGCTGCAGGGTTCCCCAGCCGATCAGGCCGAGCACGGCGGCGGATGCCACCAGCCCGAAAGCGAGCCTGCCGCGCCGCCGGGGAGGGCGCATGCGCGGGTACTTGTCCCCCGTGATCCGGTACTGGCCGCCCATGCCGGGGGGAGTCAGCATGCTCATGGGCGCAGCGTAGTGTGCCGCGGCGGCGATTCCTACTAGATGATCATTCAACGCCGCCCGGGAGAACCCGAAAGGGGCAACCTGTTACCTGGGCGTGTCCGAAGGGCGTCCCGATAGGCCTGCCCGAGGGGTGTGCCCGAAGGGGTGTGCCCGAAGGGGTGTGCCCGAAGGGGTGTGCCCGAAGGGGGTCAGTCCAGCTCCAGCACGCGCGCGTGCAGCACCTGCCGCTGCTGCAGGGCCGCGCGGACCGCGCGGTGGAGGCCGTCCTCCAGATACAGGTCGCCCTGCCACTTCACGACGTGCGCGAAGAGGTCGCCGTAGAACGTCGAGTCCTCGGCGAGGAGGGTCTCCAGGTCGAGCTGCCCCTTGGTCGTCACGAGCTGATCGAGGCGGACCGGGCGCGGCGCGACGTCCGCCCACTGCCGGGTGCTCTCCCGGCCGTGGTCGGGGTACGGCCGGCCGTTTCCGATGCGCTTGAAGATCACACGGAAAGCCTACCGGTCGAGACGTTCCGGGCGCAGCCATGGCGAGCGAGTGCGACGCTGGAAAAGACGCAGTAAAGCAGGGCAAAACGGGAACAGGGGTCCGGAACAGGGGTCTGAGATGAGTGACAGCGAGACCGTGCCTGCCGCCACCGCTCCCGAGACACCGGGCAGCGCTCCCGCCCTCCCCGGGGAGGCCCTGAAGATCGCCTCCGGCTACGCCTTCGCCGGTCCGGCGCTGGATCTGGGCGCCCTCGTCTGGGACGGGCGGTGCCTCCCCGACGCGCAGATCCGCATCCCCCTCTCCATGCTCAGCCGCCACGGCCTGGTCGCGGGCGCCACCGGCACCGGCAAGACCAAGACGCTCCAGCTGATCGCCGAGCAGCTCTCGGCGCAGGGTGTGCCGGTCTTCATGGCGGACATGAAGGGCGACCTGTCCGGAATCTCGGCACCCGGGCAGCCGGACGAGCGGGTCCGGAGCCGCGCGGCGGACGTCCACCAGCAGTGGACCCCGGCCGGCTTCCCCGCCGAGTTCTTCGCCCTGGGCGGCATCGGCCACGGCATCCCGCTGCGGGCCACGATGACCAGCTTCGGCCCGGTGCTGCTGTCCAAGGTGCTCGGGCTCAACCGGACCCAGGAGCAGTCACTGGGCCTGATCTTCCACTACGCCGACACCAAGGGCCTGGAACTCGTCGACCTCAAGGACCTCAGGGCGGTCGTCGCGTTCCTGACCTCGGACGAGGGCAGGACGGAACTGAAGAGCACCGGCGGCCTGTCCACCGCCACGGCCGGGGTGATCCTGCGCGCCCTCACCACCTTCGAGGCGCAGGGCATGGCCGGCTTCTTCGGGGAGCCGGAGTTCGACACGGGCGAGTTCCTGCGCACGGCACCGGACGGGCGGGGCATCGTCTCCGTCCTGGAACTCCCCGCCGTGCAGGACAGGCCGCTGCTCTTCTCGACGTTCCTGATGTGGCTGCTGGCCGACCTCTTCCACGACCTTCCCGAGGTCGGCGACGTCGACAAGCCCAAGCTGGTCTTCTTCTTCGACGAGGCGCACCTGCTGTTCGACGGCGCCTCCACGGTGTTCCTCGACTCGATCACGCGGACCGTGCGCCTCATTCGCTCGAAAGGGGTGGGCGTGTTCTTCGTCACGCAGACCCCGAAGGACGTGCCGTCCGAGGTCCTCGCCCAGCTCGGCAACCGCGTCCAGCACGCCCTGCGTGCCTTCACCCCCGATGATCAGAAGGCCCTGAGGGCCGCGGTGAAGACCTTCCCCGACTCGGCGTACGACCTGGAGGAGCTCCTCACCGGCCTCGGCACCGGCGAGGCGGTCGTCACGGTCCTGAGCGAGAAGGGCGCACCCACCCCGGTCGCCGCGACCCGGTTGCGCGCGCCGCGGTCCCTGATGGGCCCGGTCGACGCGGCCGTGCTGGAGCGGGCGGTACGGTCGTCCCCGCTCCACGAACGTTATGCACAGGCTGTGGACCGCGAGTCGGCGTACGAGAAGCTGACGGCGGCCGAGCGCGGGGCCAAGGGACCCGACGAGGTGCGCGGGGCCAAAGGGCCCGACGAGATGCGCGGCGGCAAGGGGCCGGACGAGCTGCGCGGGGCCAAGGGGCCCGACGAGATGCGGGCCGAGCCGAGGGCCGGGCGGCAGCAGCCGTCGGTCGTCGAACAGGTCGTCGGCAGCCCCGTGTTCAAGGCCCTCGCCCGTTCGATCGGAACGCAGATCGGACGCGAGATCACCCGGTCGGTCTTCGGGACGGCGCGGCGGAGACGGTAGCCCGCCCCCGCCGCGTCGATCAGCGTTCCTGTTCCTTCGGGGGCTGTTCCCGCCGGGGTTCCGGCTTGGACTTGGCCGCACTGCGGACGGCCTCCGCGCGCAGCAGGGCGCGCAGGACCGCGTACGGGTCTGTGGGCATGACTGTGCTCCTTGCGTTCCTTGCGTTTCTTGCGTCGAACCGACTGACCTCGTGCGGGGTCTGTCAGCAGCGCAGGACCACGGAGCGCAGGGTGTGCAGGGCGTACGGCGGCTGCGGCGCGGCGTACGGCGGACCGACCGCCAAGGCGGCGGGCGCCGGGTCGGGGAGGGAGGACGCGGGGCGTCCGGGTACGGCGGGACGAGGGGCGGTGCGGGACGGCGGCCGCAGAGCCGTGTCGAGGGTGTCGTGGTCGACGACGTCGGCGGAGACGACCGGTGCCGCGTGCAGCTCGGCGCGGGTGCCCGGTACCAGCAGGACGAGCAGCAGGACGAGCACCCGCGGCCAGGTGCGGCCGCGCCGGGGGCGTCGCGTGGTGCTCATGGAGGTCATCTCCCCATCGGGTGCGCTCCGTTCAACGCGACGCGCCGGAGATTCGCTCGTACGGCGTACGGACGGCCGTCACAGCGCGCGCGGAACCAGCTCGGCGTGGCTGCGGACCCGGATCGAGGTGATGATCTCGACGATGCCGACCGCGATCAGCCAGATGCCGGCGACCAGGGTGAGCACCGCGATCGACTCGAACGGCGAGACGATCAGCACGACTCCGGCGAGGAACGTGACGATCCCGAGGAAGATCTGCCAGCCCCGGGCGGGCATGCCGCTGTCGGAGGCGGCGGCCATGGTCACGGTGATCCCGCGGATCAGCCAGCCGATGCCGATCCACAGGGCCAGCAGCAGGATCGACTCCATGGCGCCGCGGAAGCAGAACAGGCCCAGCAGGATCGACAGCGCGCCGCTGATGAACGCCAGCACCCGCAGCCCCGTCGACTTGTGCGTGCCGAAGGCGGAGGCCAGCTGGAGCACGCCGCTGACGAGGAGGTAGATGCCGAACAGGACGCCGGCGACGAGCAGGGAGGGGCCCGGCCAGATCAGCACCAGGACGCCCAGGACCAGGGAGGCGATCCCGGTGAGCAGGACGACCTGCCAGGCCGCTTGCGCCAGGGCGTGCAGGGGGCCTTCGAAGGGCGGCTCGGGCTCGTGGTGGCCGCGCGGGGTGTGCGTGGAGTGGACCTTGCGGTCGTCGTACTCCCGGCCCTCGGGGGAGCCGCTGCTCGGTGGCTCGGTCATGCTCCATGCTTTGGCCGGGACCGGAGAGCCCGCCACTTCGGGCGGGCCACCCGGCTGACGCCACGCGCCCGTGGCGCTACTTGCCCGTGGCCTTCGCCGCCTTGGCCGCCGCCTTCGTCTCCTGCTTGTGCGCCCGCACCTTGGCCAGCGACTCGGGTCCGGTGATGTCGGCGACGGACCGGAAGGACTTCGGCTCGCCGTACGGGCCCGCGGCCTCCCGCCAGCCCGTGGGCCGGACGCCCAGCTGCTTGCCGAGCAGCGCGAGGAAGATCTGTGCCTTCTGCTTGCCGAACCCGGGCAGGTCCTGAAGCCGTTTCAGCAGTTCCTGCCCGCTGTCGACGTCCCGCCAGATGGCTTCGGGGTCGCCGTCGTAGTGCTCGACGAGGTACTGGCACAACTGCTGGACGCGCTTGGCCATCGACCCCGGGTAGCGGTGCACGGCGGGCTTCTCCGAGAGCAGGGCGGCGAACGCCTCCGGGTCCTGCGCCGCGATCTCGTGCGCGTCCAGGTCGTCGGTGCCGAGGCGCTGCGCGATGGTCGCCGGGCCCTTGAACGCCCACTCCATCGGGACCTGCTGGTCCAGCAGCATCCCGGTCAGAGCGGCGAGCGGACTGCGGCCGAGGAGCGCGTCGGCCTCGGGGTCCTGGGCGAGGTGCAGGGTGACGTCCATGGCTCGATGATCCCGCGAACGGGATCAGGACGCGCGCCAGTAGCCCAGCGCGTGCAGCCGGTCCCTGGGAAGGCCGAGGTCCTTGCGGACGTACGACGAGAGCGTGCGCGTCGTCCGCGTGTCGCAGGCGATCCACACGTACGGGTCCGGGGTGCCCCGCAGCAGCTCGGGCAGCTCCGCGCGCACCCGCTCGACGAGGTGCGCGCCGGAGTCGCGGCGCGGCACCTGCCGTATCTCGTGCCGGGCCGGGTCGGCGTGGCAGGGGAGGCCGTCCAGGGTGCCCTCGAACCAGATGGTCGCGGGGGCGGAACCAAGCGCGCCGAGGAGGGAGTTGACCGCGGGCAGCGAGGCCGGGTCGCCGATCGCGAGGAGGTGCGAGGGCTCGGGGGCGGGGCGTTCGAAGCCGGTGCCCTGGACGGTCGCCTCGATGGTGTCACCGGGCTTCGCCGAGCGGGCCCAGTCACTGGCGCGCCCCTCGTGGAGCGCGAACTCCAGGCCGAAGGTGCCGTTCGCGGGGTCCGGGGCGACCAGGGTGTACGCCCGCTGGTGCGGCCGGTCCGTGGCGGTGAACCACAGCCGGACCCACATGGTCGGGTGGACGCCGGCCGCCGCGAGCAGGCCTCCGTCGGTCACGCGCAGTCTGCGGTAGTGCGGGGTGACGTCCTCGGCTTCGGTGACGGTGAGGAGGAAGTCCTTGGCGCGCAGCAACTTGAGGACCGCGCCTTCCCAGCCCCGCCCCTGGCCCATGACGTGTCCACCCCTCGCGTACGATCCTCAGCACGGATAACTTAGGCAAGGCTAACCTAAAGTAAAGGGGGGTCACACGGTGACCACCGAGATCTGCCGCGACGCCTGGGGCATTCCGCACCTGCGTGCCGGCAGCGCACGCGAACTCGCCCGCGCCCAGGGCCGGGTCACCGCCCTCGACCGGGCCTGGCAACTGGAGGTCGAGCGGCACCGGTCGCAGGGCACCTCGGCGTCCTTCCTCGGCACCCCGGCCCTGCCCTGGGACGTGTTCGCGCGCCGCGCCCGCCTGGACGACACGGCCCGACGCTGCTTCGCGGCCCTGGAGAGCCGGGACCCGGAGACCGCGGACTGGGTACGGGCGTACGTCGACGGCGTCAACGAGCGTCTGGCCGACGGCGCCCGGCGCAGCCCCGAGTTCGCCGAGGCCGGTCTCGCCCCGGGCCGCTGGGAGCCCTGGACCCCGCTCGGCGTCTGGCTCGGCACCCACATCCTCTTCGCGGGCTTCCCGGCCAAGTTGTGGCGGGAGCAGGTCGTGCGGCACCTCGGGCCGGACGCCGTCGCCCTGTTCGCCACCGACGGCCCCGGCACCTCCGGCAGCAACGGCTGGCTGGTGAGCGGCGGGCGCACGGTCACCGCACGGGCCGTCATTGCGGGGGACCCGCACCGCTTCATCGAGGACCCCGGCGTCTACCAGCAGATCCGCCTCGCCTGCCCCGAGTTCGACGTCGTCGGCCTCGCCGTCCCCGGTGTCCCCGGCATCGCCCACTTCGGCCACACCGGCACGGTCGCCTGGGCCATCACCAACGCCATGGCGGACTACCAGGACCTGTATCGGGAACGGCTGCGCCGCACCGGCGCCGGGGTGGAGGCCCTCGGTCCCGACGGCAGCTGGCGGCGCGCCGTCCGGTACACGGAGACCGTGGAGGTCGCCGGGGACGCACCGGTCGAGATCGAGGTGATCGAGACGGAACGGGGGCCGGTGATCGCCGGAGGACCGGAGGGCCTGGACGGCGGTGACCCGTACAGCAGTGAGCCGCACAGAGATGACCTGTACAGCGATGACCCGTACAGAGATGACCTCGGCATCCCCACCGCCCTCGCCCTCCGCCACCCGCCCCGGGTCACCGAAGACCTCGGCTTCGGCGCCCTCCTCCCCCTGCTGCGCGCCCGCCGCGTCACCGACGTCGACCGGGCCCTCGACGACTGGGCCGAGCCGGTCAACGTCGTCCAGGCCGCCGACACCGAGGGCGGTCTGCTGCACCGCGTCGCCGGACGGGTCCCGGTGCGGGCGGAGGCCAACCGGACCCGGCTGGTGCCCGCCTGGGAACCCGGGTACGAGTGGACCGGCTGGCACGAGATGCCCCGCGCCGGACTCACCGACGGCATCGCCGTGATGGCGAACCAGCGCGGCCCGGCCTCCCCCCTCGGCGTCGAGTTCGCGCCACCGCACCGCGCCGACCGCATCCGCGCCCTCCTCGGCGAGCGCCGCACCTGGTCAGCCGCCGGCATGCCCGCGATCCACACCGACACCCACCTCGCCTCCGCCGCGCCCCTGCTGGACCGCCTGGCCGCCCTCGACGACCTCACCCCCGAGGCCGCACGGCTCAGGGACCGCCTCCTGGCCTGGGACCGCCGGATGGACGCGGACAGCGCGGACGCGGCGGCGTTCGCGGCGGTGCGCGGCGCCGTCGTACGCCGGCTCGCCGCGCACCCGGCGTTCGCCGCGCTGACCGAGCCGCCCGCCTACCCGGAGGTCCTGCTCCCCTGGCTCGCCCTCACCCCGCGGATCGGCTTCGCCCTCGAACACCTGCTGACGGCGCGGGAGCTGTACGGCATCGACCGGCAGGCCGCCGTCCGTGCCGCCGTCGAGGAGACCGCCGCGGGCAAGCCGGCCGGCACCTGGGGGGACACCCACCGGCTCGCCCCCTGGCGGGCACTGACCGGGACGCCGTACGCCCCGCCGGCCGAACCCGCTCTGTCCGGCGACCACGACTGCGTGCTGTGCACCTCCGCCGTGCCCGGCCTCACCGACCTCGCCGCCCGCGGCCCCGCCGCCCGCTACGTCTGGGACCTGGCCCGCCGCGAGGACAGCGCCTGGGTGGTGCCCTTCGGCGCGTCAGGGGTCCCCGGCTCACCGCACCACCGCGACCAACTCCCCCTGTGGCTCGGGGGAGAGCTCGTCCCCGTCGTCACCGACTGGGACCGTCTGGAGAAGGAGACCGATGTCTGAGCCGTACGCCCCCGCCCGCGAGGCCGTCCACGAACAGCTGGTCGACGGCTTCGGGACCATCCGCATCCTGCCCCTCGACCCGGAGGCGGACGCCGGTGTCCTGCACGCCTGGGTCGGCGAGGAACGGGCCGCGTTCTGGGGCATGAACGGCCTCACCCGCGAGCAGGTCCGGGAGATCTACGCCCACATGGACACGCTCGACACCCATCACGCCTTCCTGGCCGTCAAGGACGGCGAACCGGTCGCGCTCCTGCAGACCTACGAGCCGGAGGCCGACCGGGTGAGCGAGTGCTACGAGGTCCGGCCCGGCGACATCGGCATCCATCTGCTCCTCGCGCCCGCCGGGCGGGGCGGAGCGCGAGCGGGCTGGACGGCGGCGCTGGTGACCGCGTTCGCCTCGTACGTCCTGCTCGGCCTGGACCGGCGCCGGATCGTGGTCGACCCGGACGTGCGCAACGAGAAGGCGATCGCCCGGTTCCTGCGGCAGGGCTTCGAGAAGGGCCCGGTGGTCGTCCTGCCGGAGATCGACATCCCGGACGTGCACCTGCCGGAGAAGCACGCCCGACTGGCCTTCCTCACCCGGGAGGTAGCCTTCCCGGGCGCCTCCTGACGACCTGGTCGCGCTTCCCCGAGGCCGCCCCCTGGTAACGGACGGCGGGGCGTCCGCGCCGCCCACCTGGTGAGCGCGGCGGACGGTTCGTCCGTACGTATCCGAGAGCACGAGTCCGAAGACGGAGCGGTGACGTGGGCGAAGGGCGTGGCGGTGTCTCCTGGAGCGGTGTCTTCTGGAACGGTGGATTCCGCAGGGGAACCCGGCGAGTTCAAGGGCTGGTGCTGCTGGGCGCCATGCTGGTCCTGCTCGTCCTCGGCGGAGCCGGCACAGCCTCGGCCCACGCCGCCCTCCGCTCCACCGACCCTGCTGACGGAAGCGTCCTCAAGTCCGCTCCCGAGCACATCACCCTGACCTTCACCGAGTCCGTCGCCCTGCTCGACGACTCCTTCCGGGTGTACGACCCGAGCAACCACCAGGTCCGCACCGGCGAACCCGAGCACGCTCCCGGCAGTTCCGACTCCGCCCGGATCACCCTGCCCGGCAAGCTCGGCACCGGCACCTTCACCGTGGCCTGGCGGGTGGTCTCGGCGGACAGCCACCCGGTCTCCGGCGCCTTCACCTTCTCCGTGGGCAAGCCCTCCCCGACCACCGCCGTCGTGACCGCCGGAGCCACCGAGGACCCCGCCACCGCGGCCCTCTGCAACATCGCGCGCTACGCCGCGTACGCCGCGGCGGCCCTCCTCATCGGCACGCTCGTGTTCCTGGCCGTCTGCCGCCCGCCGGACTCCGGCCCGCTCCGGCGGCCCGTCCTGGCCGGCTGGTGGACGCTGCTCGGCGCCACCGTGGTCCTGCTGGTGCTCCGCGCCCCCTACGAGGAGGGCACGGGCCCGGCGACGGCCTTCGACCTCTCCGCCCTGGGGCGCGCGGCGACCGGCCGCCCGGGGCTGGCCCTGCTGGCCCGCCTGGCGCTGCTGCTGGTCGCGGGTGCCCTGCTGCCGCGCCTGCGCCGCCGGTCCCGCCCGGCCCTCGCGGCCGGGGCCGTCCTCTCCGTCGGCCTGGCCCTGACCTGGGCCGCCGCCGAGCACGCCTCGGCGGGCATCCAGGTGCCGCTCGCGATGACCTCGTCCGTTCTGCACCTCCTTGCGATGGCCGTCTGGCTGGGCGGCCTCACCGCGCTGCTCACGACGCTGTACCGCGCCGCCGAGCCCGTTCCGCCGCTCGTCGCCGGCCGCTTCTCCCGCCTCGCCTTCGCCTCCGTGACCGTCCTGGCCGTCACCGGCGTCTACCAGTCTTGGCGCGGCCTGGGTTCCTGGAACGCGCTCACCGACACGCCGTACGGCCGCCTCCTGATCGTCAAGCTCGGCGCGGTGTCGCTGCTGCTGGCGGCGGCGGGACGGTCACGGCGGTGGACGGCACGGCTGGTGACGGCGAGGGTGCCGGAGGCCGTGCGGGAGCGGGTGCCGGAACCGGTCGGGGGGTCGGCACCGGAGTCGCCGCCCGTGTCCGTACCGGAGCTGTCGCCGGTGTCCGTACCGGAGTCGTCGCCGGTGTCCGTACCGGAGTCGTCGTCCGTGCCCGCACCGGAGGGTCCGCCCGCCGATCCGGACCCGTACCGCCGTGGCCTGCGTCGCTCCGTGCTCGCCGAAGTGGCGGTCGCCGTCGTGGTGCTGGGGATCACGACCACCCTGACGAGCACCCTGCCGGGCCGCGCGGCGGCCGAGGCGTCCGAGTCGGCGGCGACGGCGCCCGGTCTGCCGACGGCCTCCGTCACCATGGTCCCGTTCCGGGTCGGCAACCACGGCGGGAAGGTGCAGATCACCCTCGACCCCGGCAGGGTGGGCCAGAGCTCCGTGGAGGCCGTGATCTACGGCCCCGACGGCGGCCTGGCCGCCGTCCCCGAACTCCGGATCGCCTTCACCCTGCCCGCCCAGAAGATCGGCCCGATCGAGGCCAAGGTCACCGACAAGGGCGGCTACTGGGGAACCGAGTCCCTCAACCTGCCCATCCCCGGCACTTGGACGATGAGGGTGACGGTGCGGGTGTCGGACGTGGACCAGGTGACGGTGTCCAAGCCGGTGCGGATCGTCCGGTAGCGGCAGCGCGGCGACCGGTCAGGGGTGGCCGGTCAGCGGTGGCCGGTCTTCGGTACGCGTAGCGTCGCGACGATGCCGGCATGGTCGGACGGCCACAACCCCGACGGCGTGCGATCGCTCTGCCGGTCCCCGACCAGGTGGATGTTCTTCACGCCGAAGTCTCCGCGGAACAGGACCAGGTCGATTCGCAGACTCAAGGCCGAGACCGGGTTCTTCAGGTCGGGCGCCTGGCAGCAGGTGAAGCCGGGATCGGTGGGGTGCTTTTCGCGCCAGGCATCGGTGAAGCCTGAATTGAGCAGGAATTGGTACGTCGGGAACGTCGGGTTCTGCGGATCGTTGGCGGTCGTATTGAAATCACCGGCGAACACCACCGGGAGATCCGTGTCCGCCGCGCTCGCGACGAGGTCCTGCGCCTGTGCTCGCTGGACGCTGAACGGCGGCAGTGGCTCCAAGTGCGTCGTGACGAATCGGAAGGTGCGGCCGTCGACCGTGGCGTCGACCGACGCCCAGCCGTTCCGGCTGGTGATCGAGCCGACCGGCGATGGTTGCACGTGCTGGATCGCGTACGTCTGCACCTGCAGGTTCGACACCTTGACGGGCCTGGACGGACCGACCCGGGCGAGGATCACGTTGCGCACGGAGAGGCGTACGTCGAAGCCGAGCGTGCTGGGGGCCTCGATGTCTTCCTCGGGCACGATCGCCACTGCCTCGTAATGCCGGCCGAGCCGGTCGAGCGCGGCGAGGAGCGACTTGAGCTGGTCCGACTGCACGTTCGTCGCGGGCGGCGCCCCGGTGCGCACGATGTCGGCCTCTTGCAGGGCGACGAGATCGGGCTCGTCCCGGGCGACTTCGCGGGCCACGGCGGCGGCGCGCTCGCTCGGTCGTGACGCCAGGATCTGCTGGTACGTCAGCGTTACCGCCGCGAAGAACTGCTGCGGCGTCCTCGCGTCGGCAAGAGCCTGGAAGTCACTGCCCACATACATGTTCTGCGTCATGACGCGGACATTCGCATCGCCGTTTCCGCCCGCGAGCCCGGCCGCACTGTCCGGCATTATCACAACGCCGAAAAGCACACTCGCCAGAAGCGCACTGAAAACGCGAGAAATCCGATTCACCCCGTGGATATTACTTGCGAGAAGCGGCTTTTCTGGAAACAACACACCAGGGCGAGCGGGTGGCCACGCACGAAGCCGGGGCAGCGCGAGGGAGCGACGCGGCATCCGCGGACGCCCGGCCGCCGGGCCACGAGCGGGCCCCGGCGAGGGCCAGGACACGGCACGGCACGGCGTCCGGCCGCAAGTCCCTGTGCCGAGCCGTAGGGAAAACCCCACGATTCACCGCAGCCGAAGAAAGATGGTGAACTCTCAAGTATCGTCCGGGCATCCGCTCCGTCGGCCTCCCCCACCCCCCACCTCAACGGAGACCACACCCATGTCCGCTGCGACGAACGCATCCGGCTCCGCTTTACCGGACGCCCGATGTAGTACCCCCGACGGTCCCAGAACCCCTTGCACGGCCCCCGCTCCCGCCACCGTCCTGATGGACGACCAGGCACTCGCGGACTTCCTCGGTACGGCCATCGGCGAGTACCGGCTCATCACACCCGAGGCCCCGTTGCCCTGCTTCGCGCTCCTGATCGGCAGCGCGGAGGGGACGACCTACCACGTGCGGCGCATCGCTTTCGGCCGTAACGCACGTACCAGTGATCCGGCAGCCCGACGGGAGTTCCGCGAGGCGATCGTGCCGAAGTTCGGACCGGCGTACGAGAACGAGCACCGCGGCTGGTGGATGGACTCCCACGACCTCCTCCGGGCGTCCCGCGAGGCCGAGGCCCTGGGGATGGACCTGCTCGGCTCCATCCACATGCACCCGGACTGGCACCGCCTGGGCCCGCCGTCGGAACGGGGCCACACGCTCAGCGAGCGCCCGACTCCCATGGATTGTCATCTCTTCGGCCGGACCGGGTGGCCCCTCAACATCATCTGTTACCTGGAGCGACGAGGCAGCGCGTTCTACCACGCCTTGGCGGCCTGGGCCCCGCCGCCCCAGCACGCCGTCGAGGGCGCCGAATGCCCCGAGTTCGCCCTGCGTGTCCGTACCCGTTCACTGGTGGAGGTGTGACGGCGATGCATCAGCCCGAAGAAGCGAAAGTTCCCGCCCAGGACGGCGCCCAGGACGGCGGCCGGGACGTCACCGAGGACGACGCCCGGGCGATCCGGGCCCTGTGGGCCGAGATGGCCCGCGGCTGGGCGGCAGGTGACGCCGCGCTCTTCGCCGCGAGCTTCGCGGAGGACTGCGATTTCACGACCGTACGAGGAGACAAGCCGCGCGGCCGGAGCGGCATCGAGGCCGGGCACGACGCCCTCTTTCGCGGGCCGTACGCCGGGACCACCCTCGACGCACGCGTCGTCGCCGTCCGATTCCTCGGCCCCGGCCTGGCCACGGTCGAGGCGGAGTCCACCGTCGTCGCCCCGAACGGCGAGCCGCTGACCGCCACGCACGCGCTGGCCGTCGTGGAACGGACGGCGGAGCGCCCCTGGTCGATCAGGGCGTTTCACAACATGGTCCCCGTGGCGCCCCCGGTGCGGCGGGCCCCCGACGCGAAGGATTCCACCGTGGACGAACCCACCGCCCGGCCCAGGCTCCGGCATCTGGCGATCGTGGCCCGTGACCCGGAGAAGCTGGCCGATTTCTACTCCTCGGTCTTCGAGATGGAACTCTTCCACCGTGATCCGGACGGCAGCTGCTTCCTCTCCGACGGCTATCTGACCCTCGCCCTGATCAAGCACCAGCTCGACGGTGAGACCCCGGTCGGCATGAACCACTTCGGCTTCCACATCGACGACACGGCCACCACCTCCGAGGCCCTGATGGCGGCCGGCACCCCGAAACCGGCCGAACGCTTCACCAACCGCCCCTTCGCCGAGTACCGGGCCATGGACCCCGAAGGGAACTGGTTCGACCTCTCGGAACACGGCTTCGGCGGCCCCCGCCCCCCGTCAGGCCCCGCCGGGTCCTGACGGCGGGCCGACGCCGACCCGGACAACGACGAAGGCCCCAGCCGGTCGACCGGCTGGGGCCTTCAGCCGCCCAAGACCGGAGCGGCAGTCATACCCGCTTGACGACGATCGAGTCCGGGAGCAGCTTCTCCAGGTCGTCCACGTCCGAGGTGAAGACGGTGACCTGCCCCTTTTCGTCCCTGGCCGCGAGGTCGAGCCAGGCGATCATTTTCCGGTCGCCGCGCACAGCGAGAAACAGGGCTTCGCAGTCGAGTACGAAGACGCGCAGTGGCCGCTGCCCGTACTCACCGGCCCGCTTCTTCACGCGGTCTCTCCGGCGTTGTGTCCTCCGGCGGTGCGGCGACGCTCGTGCTCGGTGAGGGGGCCGTGTTCCTCCCGCAGCCAATCGACCAGCTCCAGCGGCCGGTCTCGGTCGCGCTTGAATCGCAGTGCTGTTGCGGTCTCAACTTCTGAGTCTGCGGCCCCATCCTCATGACCTGGTGGGCCGTCAAGCGACTTGCAGCCCGTTGGTAGCGGCGGGCATACAGAGCGCTGTGGCCGGCCTCAGTCACCCTAGGCGTTCGTTACCCCAACACGCCTCCTCAAGGCATCAGTTGACTCCCGCGACCGTAGCCCTGGGCGTCCAGCTCCGGGAAGAAGCACTTGATTATCCAGAACGGTTGCAACCCTCTCATGAGTGACTAAAGTGGGTATTGATCCCATTTGAGAACTCTGCAAGGGGGTTGTTATGCCCGTCGCGACCAGAAGGCGGGTCGCCATCCTGGGATCGGCCTTCATCGCCGCAACTCTTGCTCTTGCCCCGGTCGGCCTTCAGCAGGCTTCCGCGGCAACACCGAGTGCGACACACGCAAGCAGTACAGCCGTCAACGTTCCTACGTCGACCCAGGATTACCAGCGCGGCTTCAAGGACGGCTTCAAATCCGGGCTCCGCAGTGGCCAGCGGTCCTGTGATCAGAATGAGGAGCGAGCTGCCACCGCTCTTCACAAGGACACGAACAAGGACTATCGGCACGGCTTCAAGGATGGCTTCAAATCCGGATTCCGCCAGGGACAGAGGTCGTGCTGACTCGGTCGTAGTCTCTTGAACCCGAAGCGCCGACTGGTGGTTCAGGCTTACATCTACCGCCTCCCACCACCCTCCCCAGCGCCCATCCCGTCTGCCTGGGTCGATGGCGGGCGGGATGGGCGCTCCCTGCGCACGCCGTCGTGTCTTGTCTCGGTTGATGCTTGAAGTCGTATGCGCAGGCTGGGAGTTCGGCGCCCTGGCGGTGTGCGAGCGTCAGGAAGAGTACTGGTCGGATCGTCCACGTGATGCGGATGCTGTCCTGGGTGACGGTGACCGTGCAGGGCTCGGAGCGCAGCAGGGCATGCCGTGTCGCTGTGCGGCCCAGGTACAGCCAGGCCCATGCCTGGTCTGAGGCGTCGGGGTCCAGGGCGGGGGAGATCGTGCGGAGTGTGACCGCGACCCATCTGTCTGCCTGGGGTGCCGAGCAGGCGTCGAAGGACCCGCGAAGCGCCGCCGGCTCCTGTTCGTCGACATCTTGCGTCCGGCACTCGCACCAGTGGCCGCGGCGGGGCTCGTTGCTCAGCGCAGGTGCTCTCCCCTGCCCGCGTTCGTGAAGAGCTCCGCGGTGACGGTCCGGCCGCCGTCGCTGTCATGGACCACGATCCGGTGGGCGATCACGCCGACCAGGCTCAGGCCTCGGCCGTGCTCGGTGTCGTCGGTCTGGTCCTCGGCCTTCGGGGCCGTGGTGGCGCCTCCGTCGTCTGTGACCGACGGGGCGAGGCTGTGCGGCGCGGGCACGTCGTCACCGACGCTGCTGAGATCGCCAAGGCTCCTCGCCTCGAAGAAGAGGACATCGAGCCTTACACGATCGAAGAGGTTCGGAGCCTCCTTGTGGAAGCGGCCGAGCTCCGCAACAGCGCGCGCAGGGTCGTCGCCCTGGCGCTCGGGCTCCGCCAGGGTGAGGCGCTGGGCCTGCACGGGGAGGATGTCCGGAACGGTCGTCTCCATGACGCTCACCACACTGCTGCGACCGTCCTGGTGATCCTCGGCGTCCCGGACGACGGACAACGTCGAAGGGCCCCACTGCGAACAGTGGGGCCCTTCGACATCGTGCCCGGTGAGGCACTGGCGGAGGATACGAGATTCGAACTCGTGAGGGGTTGTCCCCAACACGCTTTCCAAATGTTCGTCTGGGGGTTCGGGGGTGCTCGCGGGCATCCTGACCTGCGGCGGAGTGGGGCATTGGGCGGGTGGTGGACGGTGCTGGACGGGGGTGAATGAGACCAGAACTGAGACCAGGGCGCCGGGTCATACCTTCTTGACGACGATGGTGTCCGGGAGGAGCTTCTCCAGGTCGTCTACGTCCGAGGTGAAGACGGTGACCTGCCCCTTCTGCTGGCGTGCGATGACAGCGAGCACGGCATCGATTGCGTACTTGTGACCGTGCAGCTTGGCGTCAGCCAGGAGGCGCCGGGCCTGGCGGGCCTCGTCCTTTCCGATGTCGGCGACCTTGAGCCGGGAGAGCACCCAGTCCCAGCGCTGTTCGGTTGTTCTGCTGTCGTACGCCTCGACCAGCGTCATCGGGGACGTCACCACCTCGGCTTCACCCCGGGCCGCGAGGTCGAGCCAGGCGATCATCTTCCGGTCGCCGCGCACGGCCAGAGACAGGGCTTCGCAGTCGAGTACGAAGACGCGCAGTGGACGCTGGCCGTGCTCGCGGGCGCGCTTCTTCACGCGGCCTCTCCGGCGTTGTGCCCTCCGGTGGTGCGGCGGCGCTCGTGCTCGGCGTCGAGATCTTCCAGTTCCGCGAGTGCTGCCGCGTGCTCGTCCTCGGTGACCGGGCCGTGTTCCTCCTGCAGCCAGTCGACCAGCTCCAGCAGTCGGTCCCGATCGCGCTTGAATCGCAGTGCTTCGGCTACATACGCCGAAAGTCCCCTCTCCGCCGCGTCGGCGCGGATCTCGTCGAGGAGATCTTCAGGGATCGTCACAGTGACTTTTTTCGCCGCCATACAAGAGACCATACTCCTGGTGTAAGTGCCCTTACCAGGGGCGTTGAACCAGTCGTGCTCAGGATGCGAATGGTTGATCCCGGAGTCTTCCC
The DNA here is from genome assembly GCF_044746205.1 of Streptomyces sp. NPDC086549. Lineage (NCBI taxonomy): Bacteria > Bacillati > Actinomycetota > Actinomycetes > Kitasatosporales > Streptomycetaceae > Streptomyces > Streptomyces sp. NPDC086549. The sequence goes on from NZ_JBIVBS010000007.1 coordinate 376,730, forward strand.
CGACGTTGATCGCTGGGCCACATCGTTTCACTCGGTCACCCTGTGTCGTTCACTCTCACCAGCGCATGCGGCAAATGGTGCGGATAGTCGCCCTTCGACGCGGTGAGCCTCCTGCCGTTGGCGGAACCACAAGAGGAGGGGCCGTGTCCCTGCTGCCTTCGGCAGACGTCTTCAGGTCGATCGAGCTAAAGGTTTCGCAGTTGCTCGGCGGACAATTGGTGTGTCCGCATGCGCCCGGGGAGCGGTGTTCGGTGGGTGAGCACCTCACGCTCTCGGAGGCGAAGGACGCGGCGGCGCGAGATGCCACCGACGTCGCTCTTCGGGACACGCTGTGGCGATGCGTAGGCCGCGATGCCCGTAGTGACCTGCCGAACTTGGCTCAGCGTAGCCAGTTGCTCGCGCTGTATTTCGTCGTCCCCTACCTCCGGAAGTCGGCCGGGAGAGTGTCGAGGAGGCTCTGCGTCGATGTCGCCGAGGTGAGGTCGGCCATGGTGTTCGGTGCGTTGTACGGTCTGGCGCTGGCCACCGACGGCGACGATGTAGCGCGCTCCCCCGGCCATCTCGGAGCCTGAGCGCCCCCGCCGGAGGCATGCTTTGACCGTCGTTCTACTGTCAGGTGCTCACCTCCCTAGGGCGTCCCGCCCGGCGGAGCGGAGCGCAGCCGGGTCTCCTCGTCGAAGCGGCCAAGCTCCGCAACAGCGCGCGCTGGGTCGTCGCCCTGGCCCTCGGTCTCCGCCAGGGTGAGGCGCTCGGCCTGCACTGGGAAGACGTCGACCTGGACGCCGGTTATGCCCGCATCCGCAAGAACCGTCTTCGTCCCAAGTACGCGCACGGCTGCGGTGGCAATCCGTGCGGCCGGAAGGCGGGCTACTGCCCCAAGCGGGAGCAGACCCGGCGCGAGCACAAGTCCACCAAGTCCCGCGCGGGACGGCGCACCATCGGCCTGCCCGATCCGCTGATCAAGATTCTCCGGCAGCACCAGGAAGCCCAGGAGCGGGAGCGGATCACGGCCGGTGCCGACTGGGAGGGCAAGGGGTACGTCTTCGCCTCCCCGATCGGCGGACCGCTGAGCCCGAACACCGACTTCCATGTCTGGAAGCGGCTTCTTCGGGACGCGGGCGTGCGAGACGGCCGTCTCCATGACGCTCGCCACACCGCTGCGACAGTCCTCCTGATCCTCGGCGTCCCGGACGTCGTGATCGACTCGATCATGGGTTGGGAGCCTGGGGGAGCGGCGCGGATGCGCGCCCGGTACATGCATGTGACGGGGACGATGCTCCGCAAGGTCGCCCAACAAGTCGGGGATGCGCTCTGGGTGCCACCCGGCACCGGAACCGAAGAAAAGAACAACTGAGACGGAAAGTGAGACGGACAATGTCGAAGGGCCCCACCGCGAACGGTGGGGCCCTTCGACATCGTGCCCGGTGAGGCACTGGCGGAGGATACGAGATTCGAACTCGTGAGGGGTTGCCCCCAACACGCTTTCCAAGCGTGCGCCCTAGGCCTCTAGGCGAATCCTCCGCCGGAAACATTACATGACCGAGGGGAGTGCTCGCGAACCCGTTCCCGCAGGCCGACATCGGGTACAGCCCGCGGGCCGCGATCGGGTACTGTTGGGCGCAGCCCCTCACGCGGCGCTATCTGACTGAACTCCCCCAGGGCCGGAAGGCAGCAAGGGTAGGTTGGCTCTGGCGGGTGCGTGGGGGGCGCTTGCGTTCCCGGGCGGGAGCCTTCGGCGGGGCCGGTTGTCAGTAGGCGCCTATAACCTCGTATGCGTGTCGTCTCTCGCGCTGTACCGCCGCTACCGCCCGGAGTCCTTCGCCGAGGTCATCGGGCAGGAGCATGTCACCGACCCGCTGCAGCAGGCGCTGCGGAACAACCGGGTCAATCACGCTTACCTGTTCAGCGGCCCGCGCGGATGTGGCAAGACGACCAGTGCACGGATCCTGGCCCGGTGCCTGAACTGCGAGCAGGGGCCGACACCGACGCCGTGCGGCGAGTGCCAGTCGTGCCGCGACCTGGCCAGGAACGGGCCCGGATCGATCGACGTGATCGAGATCGACGCCGCTTCGCACGGTGGTGTCGATGATGCCCGTGAGCTGAGGGAGAAGGCGTTCTTCGGGCCGGCCGGCAGCCGGTACAAGATCTACATCATCGACGAGGCCCACATGGTCACGTCGGCCGGCTTCAACGCGCTGCTCAAGGTCGTCGAGGAGCCGCCGGAGCATCTCAAGTTCATCTTCGCCACCACCGAGCCCGAGAAGGTCATCGGGACCATCCGGTCGCGGACCCATCACTATCCGTTCCGGCTGGTGCCGCCGGGCACCCTTCGGGACTACCTCGGTGAGGTGTGCCAGAAGGAGGACATCCCCGTCGAGGACGGCGTGCTGCCGCTCGTCGTGCGCGCCGGTGCCGGCTCCGTGCGTGACTCCATGTCCGTGATGGACCAGCTGCTCGCCGGTGCGGGGGCGGACGGTGTGACGTACGCCATGGCGACCTCCCTGCTCGGGTACACCGAAGGGTCACTGCTGGACTCGGTCGTCGAGGCGTTCGTCACGGGGGATGGGGCCGCGGCGTTCGAGGTCGTGGACCGGGTCATCGAAGGCGGAAACGACCCCCGCCGGTTCGTCGCCGACCTGCTGGAGCGGCTTCGGGACCTGGTGATCCTCGCCGCCGTCCCGGACGCCGTCGAGAAGGGCCTCATCGACGCCCCGGCCGATGTCATCGAGCGCATGCAGGCCCAGGCCGGCGTCTTCGGCGCCGCGGAGCTCAGCCGCGCCGCCGACCTCGTCAACGAGGGGCTCACCGAGATGCGCGGCGCCACCTCGCCCCGCCTCCAGCTCGAACTCATCTGCGCACGCGTGCTGCTGCCCGCCGCCTACGGGGACGAGCGTTCGGTGATGGCCCGTCTCGACCGCCTTGAGCGGGGCGTCAACTTCTCCGGGGGCGGCGGCGCGCCTGCCGCGGGGTACGTTCCCGGGCCCGAGGCACACATGGGCGGGGGACCGGCCGTCGCCGCGCCCGTCCCGCCGGGTGGTGGCGTCGCGGCGGCCAGGGCGGCCGTGCGGGGCCCCGCGGGCGGCGGTCCCGCGGTCACGGCTCCCCCTGTGGCTGCCGGTGCCGGTGCCGGGGGTGTCGAACAAGCCGTTCAGCCCACTGCCCCGGCGCAGGCCGCCCCGCAGGCTCCCGCTCCCGCTCCTGCCCCCGCAGCCGCGTCCGCTCAGGCCCCGGCGCCCGGCGCCTGGCCCACCGCGGCACCCACGGGTGCCGGCCGGCGGCCCGGCGGCTGGCCCACGGCGGCCCCGGCGGGCGGCGGCCAGCCGCCCCGGAATCAGGCGGCGCCCGCGGCCCCGGCGGCCTCCGCGCCCCCGGCGGCGCCTGCCGCCCCCGTGGCTCCCGCCACCCCGGCGGCCCCCGCCCCCGGCGGCCTCGACCCCCGCATGCTCTGGCCGAACATCCTGGAGGCGGTCAAGAACCGCCGCCGCTTCACCTGGATCCTGCTCAGCCAGAACGCCCAGGTCACGGGCTTCGACGGCACCACCCTCCAACTCGGCTTCGTCAACGCCGGCGCCCGCGACAACTTCGCCGGCAGCGGCAGCGAGGACGTGCTGCGGCAGGCGCTGTCCGAGCAGTTCAACGTGCAGTGGAAGGTCGAGGCGATCGTCGACCCGACGGGCGGCTCGGCGCCCCCGCCGTCCGGCGGCTCCTCGGGTTACGGCGGAGGCGCCCCCGGCGGCTACGGCAGCCCCGGCGGCGGTGGCGGATACGGCACCCCCGGCGCGGCGCCCGCGCAGCGCCCCGCCGCCCCCCAGCCGGCCCCCGCCGCTCCCCAGGTCCAGCCTCCGGCCGCGGCTGCCTCCGCCCCGGCCCCCCAGCCCGCAGCCGCCCCCGAGCCGCCCCCGGTGGCCCCGGAGGACGACATCGCGGAGGACGACGACCCCGACCTCGACGAGTCGGCCCTGTCCGGCCACGAGCTCATCGTGCGCGAGCTGGGAGCGACCGTGGTCGAAGAGCTCTCGAACGAGTAGACGACGAGCGAACGAGCAGACGAGCAAACGGGCGAAGGAGCAGCTCGCCGGCGCCTCCGGTGCCTCCACGGACAGCCCTCTTTGGAGGAACGCACAGCACCCCCGTTCCCCGCCCTTCGGAAGCCCGCACAAAACACCCGGGCCCGCGGCGGTTAGGCTGACCCCCGTGAAGGTCCTCGTCATCGGCAGCGGCGCCCGCGAACACGCCCTGTGCCGCTCCCTGTCCCTCGACCCCGACGTCACGGCGCTGCACTGCGCCCCCGGCAACGCCGGCATCGCCGAGGTCGCCGAGCTGCACCAGGTGGACGCCCTGGACGGCAAGGCCGTGTCCGCGCTGGCCACGGAGCTCGAAGCCGACCTCGTGGTCGTCGGCCCGGAGGCCCCCCTGGTCGCCGGTGTCGCCGACGCCGTACGCGAGGCGGGCATCCCGGTCTTCGGCCCCTCCAAGGAGGCCGCGGTGATCGAGGGCTCCAAGGCCTTCGCCAAGGACGTGATGGCGACCGCCGAGGTGCCCACCGCCCGGTCCTACGTCTGCACGACCGCCGAGGAGGTGGCCGAGGCCCTCGACGCCTTCGGCGCCCCCTACGTCGTCAAGGACGACGGACTGGCCGCGGGCAAGGGAGTGGTCGTCACCCACGACCTCGACGCCGCCAAGGCGCACGCGGCCGAATGCGAGCGCGTCGTCATCGAGGAGTTTCTCGACGGCCCCGAGGTGTCCCTGTTCGCCGTCACCGACGGGGAGACCGTCGTCCCGCTCCAGCCGGCGCAGGACTTCAAGCGGGCCCTCGACGGCGACGAGGGCCCGAACACGGGCGGCATGGGTGCGTACTCCCCGCTTCCCTGGGCCGACCCGAAACTCGTGGAAGAGGTCCTGCAGACCGTTCTGCAGCCCACGGTCGACGAGATGCGCCGCCGCGGCACCCCGTTCTCCGGTCTGCTCTACGCAGGTCTCGCGATCACCTCGCGCGGCGTGCGGGTCATCGAGTTCAACGCCCGCTTCGGCGACCCGGAGACCCAGGTCGTCCTGGCCCGCCTGAGGACGCCCCTGGCCGGTGTCCTGCTCGCCGCCGCGAACGGCACCCTCGACGACCTGGCGCCCCTGCGCTGGAGCGACGACGCGGCGGTCACGGTGGTCGTCGCCTCGCACAACTACCCCGGCACCCCGCGCACCGGCGACCCGATCACGGGCCTCGACCGGGTGGCCGCCGAGGACGCCCCGCACGCGTACGTCCTGCACGCGGGCACCAGGCGTGACGGCGACGCGATCGTGAGCGCGGGCGGCCGCGTCCTGTCCGTCACGGCGACCGGCAAGGACCTCGCCAAGGCCCGTGAGCGGGCGTACGAGGCCGTGGCCCGCATCGGCCTCGACGGCTCCCAGCACCGTACGGACATCGCCGCGAAGGCGGCGGCCGGCGAGTAATCGCGCGCCCACCGCGCCCTCCTCGTTCCCGTTCAGGCCCCGGAGAAATCCGGGGCCTGTTCATTGCTGTCCGTCATCCACCTCTGACCAAGCCCATTCCATCGAGTGAGCAATGCCCCATCCGGCTGACGGGGGCCGAGGCCCCAACTAGGGTGCGGCGCAAGCGTTCCGGCACTTGGCCCACCGCGCATTGCGATGTCACCGGCGGGTGCCACAGTGGGGGAGTGAGCAACGCCAGGACAGCACGAGGGCATCAGGGAGGGGGTGACGTCCGGTCGTGACCGGTATGGGTGTGGAGGCGGGCGCGCAGGCCGCGCGGTCCCGGGCTCTTGCCGTGCTGCGTATCCGCGGCCGGGCGCTGGCCGTCGCCCTGCTGCCCGCGGCGGCCGCCGTGATCCTGCTGGCCGGCGGTTCCACGGGCCATCTCGTCGGCCGGGGCTGGGACCTCGCCCGCTGGATCGTGGGCGTGGCCGCGCTGCTGGTGCTGCTGGCCGCCGCGGGTATCGCGCTGGTCGTGGCCCGTGCCCGTCCCGCCGTGAGCCCGACGGTCCCGATCCCGGAGGAGTCGGCCCCCGATCTCTACCGGATGGTGCGGGACCTCGCCGACCGGCTCGACGTCCCCGCTCCCTCCGCCATAGCGCTCACCCCGGACTGCGACAGCTGGCTGGAGGACCGCACCCACCCCGCCCACGGCCCGCCCCCGCCGGAGCACCGTGACGAGCTGGCGGACCTGGGGCGGCGCACGCACCGCCGTACGCCTGCCTCGCCCGTCCTCGTCATCGGCTCCCCGTTCCTGTGGTGGATGCGGGTCGGCGAGCTGCGCGCGGTCCTCGCCCCGGTCGTCGCCGGTACGGGACCCTCGGCGCACCCGGACATATCCGCGGCCCGCCGTTTCATACGGGGGCTGGACGCGGCGGTGGCCGTGACCTCGGCGCCCGGCCGTGGCCCGGTCTCCCGCACGGTGCTTGCGGGCGTCGGCTGGGTGGTGCGCGTGCTGCTGCGCGGCTGCCGGGAACACGCGGCCGAGATGGAGCGAGGCGTGGCCGCCGCGGCCGCCGAGCGTGCACAGGCTGTGGATTACGGGCTGCGGATCGTCGCCCAGGAACAGGTGGGGCTGGCGTACGCGGGCTGGGACCGGCTGCTGACCCGGGTGGCGCTCCCGGCCTGGCGGATGGGCCGCTGGCCCTCCCGGCTGGACGCGGGCGTCGTCGCGGCGCTCACCGAGCTGTCCCGGCGTGACCGCCTGGCCGAGGGCTTCGCCTCCCGTCTGGGTGAGCGCCCCGCCTGCGACCTGCTGGAGGAGCCCGGCCTGGTGGACGAGGCCGCCTCCCTGCTCGCCGCCCGCCTCTTCCACGGCGGACCAGCCGAGCCGGGCCCGGACTGGTGCCCGGTGGACTGGCAGGAGTACCCGGACGAGGTCGTGGACCGGAAATGGCGCACCGACGCGGCCCGCCTCCACCGGGTGTTGGACGCCCTCGGCGTCCGCACCACCCCCGACCCCACCGCCCCGGACCCCGGCGGCCCCACCCTGTCCCGCGTCCTCGACCACCTGGCGACCCCACCGGACAACGCCGAAGGCCACCGGACGGACGCCGCGGACCACAGACCGTCCACGGGCGCGGACGACGAGGGAGCCGTTGGCGTCGCCGGGGACGACCAGTCCGCCGGAGACGACGGGTCCGCCGGAGGTGACGTGTCTTCCGGGGACGACCGGCCTGCCGGAGGTGACGGGACCGCCGGGGACGACCGGCCTGCCGGAGGTGACGGGACCGCCGGGGACGACCGGCCCGCCGGAGGTGACGGGACCGCCGGGGACGACCGGCTCGCCGGAGACGACCGGTCCGCCGGAGACGACGGGGCCTTCCCGGACGTCGTCGGGTACGACGACGAGCCGGACGGTGACGCCGGAAGCCAGCGCGGTGCGGCACTCGCGGCCAGGCTCAGCGCCGAGCTGGCCCGTGAGGAGGCCTCCACCGCCGCCCGGCCGACCGGCTCGGCCGCCCACGGCCAGGCACCCGGCACCGCCCTCTGGGACGACGGAGTCCTGCCCCTCTTCCCCCTCCAGCCCCCGCGCACCGCCCGCGAGCTCCTCGCCGACCACGTCACGGCGATGGTGTGCTGCGCGGCGATGGACACGGCCGGCGCGATTCCCGGCCTCGACTGGCTCGACGGCCCGTCCCTCCTCATCAACGGCGAGCGGGCCGCCGACCTCACCTCCCGGGTCCTCAGCCTGATCGAGGAAGGGGATCCGGACCCGCTTCACGCCTGGCTGATCGAGTCGGGGATACGCCCCGAAAAGCCGGTGCGACTCGTCTGACGTCGGCCGATGCACAGCCGTACCGGAGGGGTCCCTTCCAGTTCAGGTCAATTCGCAACGAATAGTGACCACGCGCGTGCGTTATGTGATGTGCTGGGACCGATCGCGCACATGGCAAGGGCTTTCGACATACGACAGCCGCATCGCGCATACATCGCGCACACATCGCGGGGGCCCGAGGGAGGGGAGCGACCATGGGATCCGAGCAGATCCGCCGCTGGGAGTCGGGAGCACTCGCGCACGCCGTCACCGACCCCTTCGGCCTGGGACCGGTCCCCTGGCTGCGGGGCAGCGAGACGTACTTCGACGACACCGGCCATGTCGTCCCCTGGTACGTGGACGCCACCCAGCAGCACACGCACCGGACGGGCACCGGCGTCCCGCGCGTACCGGCCCCACGTCCGGCCGGCGGCACCCGCTCGGCCGACGACGTCCACCGCCAGATCAAGGGCTTCACCTCCACCGGCGCGGTCGCGCCCGGCGAGGCCGTCGACTTCCACATCACCGTCGACCCGCCCCAGCAGTTCAGCGTGGACATCTACCGGATCGGCCACTACGGCGGCGACGGAGCCGCCAAGATCACCACCAGTCCCCGTCTCTCCGGCATCGTGCAGCCCCCGCCGCTGACCGCCGACCGCACGGTCTCCTGCCACCACTGGTGGCTGTCCTGGCGGCTGCAGATCCCGTCGTACTGGAGCATCGGCGCCTACGTGGCCGTCCTGACCACCGCCGACGGCTACCGCTCCCACGTGCCGTTCACGATCCGCGACAACCACCCCGCGGACCTGCTCCTGCTGCTCCCCGACGTCACCTGGCAGGCCTACAACCTCTACCCGGAGGACGGTCACACCGGCGCCAGCCTCTACCACGCCTGGGACGACAAGGGCCGCCTGCTCGGCGAGGCGAACGCCGCGACCACGGTCTCCTTCGACCGCCCCTACGCGGGCGCGGGCCTGCCCCTGCACGTCGGCCACGCCTACGACTTCATCCGCTGGGCGGAACGGTACGGCTACGACCTCGCCTACGCCGACGCCCGCGACCTGCACGCCGGCCGCGTCGACCCCACCCGCTACCGGGGCCTGGTCTTCCCCGGCCACGACGAGTACTGGTCGACGCAGATGCGCCGCACGGTGGAGATCGCCCGCGAGAGCGGCACGTCGCTCGTCTTCCTCTCGGCCAACACCATGTACTGGCAGGTGGAGCTGGGCCCCGCCCCGTCCGGCGTGCCCGACCGCCTGCTCACCTGCCGCAAGCGCAAGGGGCCGGGCAGGCCGGTGCTCTGGCGCGAGATCGACCGCCCCGAGCAGCAGCTGGTCGGCATCCAGTACGCGGGCCGGGTCCCCGAGCCCCATCCGCTGGTCGTCCGCAACGCCGGCCACTGGCTGTGGGAGGCGACCGGCGCCGGCGACGGCGACGAGCTGGCGGGCCTGGTGGCGGGTGAGGCCGACCGCTACTTCCCGCGCACGCCGCTCCCCGACCACGAGGAGCGCATCCTCCTCGCCCATTCCCCCTACACCGACAACGACGGCGTCCTGCGCCACCAGGAGACCTCCCTGTACCGCGCGCCCTCCGGGGCCCTGGTCTTCGCGTCGGGGACGTTCGCCTGGTCACCGGCGCTGGACCGCCCCGGTCACGTCGACCCCCGTATCCAGCGCGCCACCGCGAACCTCCTCGACCGCATCTGCAAGCGCGACTGACCCACTGTCCATGGCCGGCCACCTCATACGGGACAATCGAGCCAGTTGGACAGAACCACGGGGAGGAACCGTGTCCGGATTCGTCGAAAAGCCCGAGCCGATCCAGGTTCCGGGCCTGGTGCATCTGCACACCGGCAAGGTGCGCGAGCTGTACCAGAACGAGGCGGGCGACCTCGTGATGGTCGCCAGCGACCGCATCTCCGCCTACGACTGGGTGTTGCCGACCGAGATCCCCGACAAGGGCCGGGTCCTCACCCGGCTCTCCCTGTGGTGGTTCGACCAGCTCGCCGACCTGGTCCCCAACCACGTCCTGAGCACCGAGCTCCCCGAGGGCGCCCCCGCCGACTGGGCCGGCCGCACCCTGGTCTGCAAGTCCCTGCGGATGATCCCGGTCGAGGCCGTGGCCCGCGGCTATCTCACCGGCTCGGGCCTCGTCGAGTACCAGGAGTCCCGTACCGTCTGCGGCCTCGCCCTTCCCGAAGGCCTCGTCGACGGCTCCGAGCTGCCCGCCCCGATCTTCACCCCGGCCACCAAGGCCGAGGTCGGCGAGCACGACGAGAACGTGTCGTACGAGGAGGTCGCCCGCCAGGTCGGCGCGGACACCGCCGCCCAGCTGCGCCAGACCACCCTCGCCGTCTACAACCGCGCCCGGGACATCGCCCGCGACCGCGGGATCATCCTCGCGGACACCAAGTTCGAGTTCGGTTTCGAGGGCGAGACCCTCGTCCTGGCCGACGAGGTCCTCACCCCGGACTCCTCCCGCTTCTGGCCGGCCGACCAGTGGCAGCCGGGCCGCGCGCAGCCGTCGTACGACAAGCAGTTCGTCCGCGACTGGCTGACCTCCGCGGAATCCGGCTGGGACCGGAAGAGCGAGCAGCCCCCGCCGCCGCTGCCGCAGGAGGTCGTGGACGCGACCCGGGCGAAGTACGTCGAGGCGTACGAGCGCCTGACGGGCATGAGCTGGGCATGACGCAAAAGGCCCCCGGGAAACCGGGGGCCTTTTCTGGAGCGGACGACGAGGCTCGAACTCGCGACCTCAACCTTGGCAAGGTTGCGCTCTACCAACTGAGCTACGTCCGCATTGCGCTGCTGCGCGAGAGCAACTATACCCAACCTCGCTCCCGAGCGAGACGTACCGCCGCATGACGGTTCTCGGCGCCGAGTTTCGTCACGGCCGACGAGAGGTAGTTCCGCACGGTCCCCGGCGACAGCGCGGCCCGCTCGGCGATCTCCGAGACCGGCGCCCCGTCGGCGGCCAGCTCCAGGACCTCGGCCTCGCGAGCGGTCAACGGCGAGTCCCCGGCGGAGATCGCGTCGGCGGCCAACTCCGGGTCGACGTAACGGTTTCCGGCGTGCACGGTACGGATGATCTCCGCGAGCCGCTGCGCACTGACCGTCTTGGGGACGAACCCGCGCACACCCGCCGCAAGGGCGCGCTTCAGATGGCCGGGCCGTCCGTGACCGGTGACGATCAGCACCTGGCAGCCGGGCAGTTCGGCCCGCAGGGATGTGGCGACCTTCACACCGTCGGCGCCCGGCATCTGAAGATCCAGGACCGCGACGTCCGGTTCGTGGGCGCGCGCCATGGCGAGCGCCTCGGGCCCGGTCGCCGCCTCGGCGACCACGACGAGATCGTCCTCCAGGGCGAGCAGCGCGGCCAGCGCCCCCCGGATCAGATGCTCGTCGTCGGCGAGCAACAGCCGTACCGCAGAACTCATGACATGACTCCAGTCACACTCGTCAAGGGCACCTCGGCCACCAGCCGGAACCGGTCCTGCCCGACGGCACCGGCCGTCAGGATCCCGTCCACCACGGCCAGCCGCTCCCGCAGCCCCGCGAGTCCGGAACCCCCACCCCCGTCGGGGGCTCCGGACGCTCCGTCGTTCTCCACCGTCAGCACCACATGTCCCTCCAGCACCCGCAGACTCACGGCACACCGCCTGGCGTTCCCGTGCCGCAGCGCGTTGGTGGCGGCCTCCCGCACCACCCAGCCGAGCGCGGACTGCACGTCGGCGGGCAGCCCATCGGCCGCGCCGGTGATCTCGCAGTCGATCCCGGCCGCCTTCAACACGCCCTGCGCGCCGACGAGTTCGACCCCGAGGTCGGCCTCCCGGTAGCCCCGTACGACATCGCGCACCTCCCGCTGTGACTCCTGTGCGATGCGCTGCACCTCGATCATCTGCTCCACGGCCTCCGGTCGCCCCCGCCGGGCCAGTTGGACGGCCAGCTCGCTCTTGAGGGCGATCACGGACAGGTTCCGCCCCAGGACGTCGTGCAGATCCCGCCCGAACCGCAGCCGCTCCTCGGCGACGGCGAGCCGGGCCCGGGTCTCGCGGGCCTCGTCGAGTTCGTAGACGGCGTTGAGCAGCCACACGGAGAACATGGAGGTGGCAGCGAGGGAAGCGGCCCCCACCAGGACGATGATCGCGGTCACCAGCGCGGCCGGCCCGGGCACGCCCAGCGGGAAGGACACCGCGCCCGCCCCGGCGGCGAAGCCCGTCACCAGGGCGAACACCCGCCGCCGGTGGCGGACTCCGAGCGCCATGGTGCCCGCGCCGAAGATCAGCACGCCCGCGAAGACCATGCCCGCGGCCGTGTCGACGTCGTCGCCCTTCGGGCCGTACTCCTCGAGCACCAGGGCGGCGACGGCGAGGGCGTAGGTGGCCGCGCCGAGTGCCCACAGCAGCCGCAGGGGTTGGTCGCGCCGGCCGCGCGTCCAGTCGAGCGCCCGCGAGGCGGTCACCGCGCACAGCGCCGCGTGCCCGGTCACCGCGGCCGGCAGCCAGCCCGCGAGGCCCGTACCCACCTGCCCGAACACCGGGAGTCCGATCGCCGCGACCTCGATCAGGGCGAAGAAGTGGAACGACCAGCGGGTGTACGTCTCGACCTTGGCGGGCGTGCTCTTGCCCCGCCACCAGCCGCGAGCGCCGTTCATCTCCTCGTACCCTCCGTCAGCGCCGCGGTTCCCACCGGAACCACCGCCGTACAGCAAACACCGCCACAACGGTCCAGGCCAGCGCGGTCGCCACGGTGCCCAGCGCCTCGTACGCGCTCAGCTGTCCGGTCCAGCCGGCGCGGACCAGACGGATGGCGGGAGAGAGCGGCAGGAGTTCGCAGACGGCGGCGAGCCGGTCGGGCAGGACCTCGGCGGGGATCGCGATGCCCGAGCCGACCATCGACACGAGCACCAGCGGCAGCGCGGTGACCTGGGCGCTCTCCGCGGTCCTGGTGAAGGACGAGGTGAGGGCGGCGAGCGCGGCGCACAGCGCCAGCCCCGACAGCACCCCGAGGACGGTCAGATACGGCGCCCGGGGAGCCCCCGTGCGAAGGAGCACCGCGCAGCCCACGGACAGCACCAGCGACTGGGCGAGTCCGACGCACACGGCGGGCAGGGCCGTCCCGACGAGGATCTCGGTGTCCCCGAGTTCGCCGGTGCGCAGCCGTTTGAGGACCAGTTCCTCGCGGCGGGCGACGAAGGCGCTCACCAGGGAGGTGTAGACGGCGAAGAGGAAGGAGAAGCCGATCGCGGCCGTCAGCATCACCGTGCCGATGGTCAGCCCTTCGGCCTTCAGGTCTATCTGGTCGACCGCGGGCCGCACGCTGAACGGCAGCGCGAGCGGCATGAGCAGCGCGGTGAGGACGGCGCCCCGGCTGCGGCCGAGGAGGGTGAGTTCGGCCCGGGCCAGGGCGCGCAGCCGCCGGGCCGCGGGGGTGAACGCCGGGGTGCTCGCCCGGGTGGGGGTGCCCATGCTGTCGCTCATGCCGCTGCTCCTGCCGCTCCGGTCGCCGTTCCTGCTGTTGCTCCTGTTGTTGCTCCGGCCGCGGGCTCCCGCTCCCGCGCGATCCCCAGGAACGCCTCCTCCAGCGAGGCCGACCGCACGTCGAGGCCGCGCAGTTCGATCCCGGCCCGCTCGGCCCACACCAGCAGCCCGGTGGCCGCCCGCTGGAGCTCCCGGGTGCGCAGCTGTACGGCCCTCCCCGCCAGCTCGTGCCCGCACACCCCCAGCTCGGCGAGCGGCGGCAGGTCCCCGAGGAAGTACCCCTCGGGCAGTTCGAAGGAGATACGGGACGGCCGGCCCGCGGTCACCTCGGCGGGGGTCCCGGAGGCGGCGATGCGCCCCTCGTGCAGGATCGCGACGCGGTCGGCGAGGCCCTCCGCCTCCTCCAGGTAGTGCGTGGTCAGCAGCACGGTGGTGCCGGCGTCGCGCAGCGCCCGAACCAACTGCCAGGTGTCCCGGCGGCCTTCGGCGTCGAGCCCGGTCGTCGGCTCGTCCAGGAACAGCACCTCGGGCTCGCCGAGCAGCGCGAGCGCCAGATCCAGGCGTCGCCGCTCACCTCCGGACAGCTGCTTCACCCGCACACCGGCCTTCCCGGCCAGCCCGACGAGCGCCAGTGCCTCTGCTTCGGGCCGGGCTCCGGTCGTGCACCCCGCCCACATCTGCGCGGTCTCGGCGACGGTCAGTTCGGACGGGAAGCCGCCCTCCTGGAGCATCACGCCGGTGCGCGGCCGTACGTCGGCCCGCTCCCGGTAGGGGTCGTGGCCGAGGACCCGTACCCGGCCGCCGGCCGGTGCCGCGAGTCCCTCCAGCAGCTCGACCGTGGATGTCTTGCCCGCGCCGTTGGTGCCCAGCAGGGCGAAGATCTCGCCGCGGGCCACGGAGAAGCTGATTCCGCGTACCGCCTCGAACCCGCCCCCGTAGACACGCCGGAGGTCAGTGACCTCTATCACGTGCTCGTGCTCGTCGATGTCCATGACTTCAGCGTCCCGGCGGGCGGGGCCGGACAGCAGTGCGCGGTGTCATCACTCGGCATGACAAATGTCAGACGGGAGGAACGCGAAAAAAGACCCCGGTCCGAGGACCGGGGTCTTACTCCTGAGCGGACGACGAGGCTCGAACTCGCGACCTCAACCTTGGCAAGGTTGCGCTCTACCAACTGAGCTACGTCCGCACTGCCCCCGACCGGCTCCCACCGATCGGTGCGAGCACCAGCCTACCTGATCCACAGCAGTGGTCGTGATGGTAGATGGTGCCAGAGCGGGTGACAGGAATTGCACACTGCGCCTTCCCCCTGGAAGGGGGATGTTCTGCTACTGAACTACACCCGCATGTACTCCTCGGGGTTCCGGCCTTTCGGCCTCGCCCCTCGGCGTGCTCCAGACATTAGCTGATCAGCAGGGGGGTAGCGCAAGTCGGTTGTCCTCAGGGTCCTGTGACGGACCCTGAGGACCTACCCCTCGCGGGCGTCACTGCGCGGCGCTGAACGCCTCGTAGACCTTCTTGGGGATCCGGCCGCGGGCCGGCACGTCCATCTTGTTGGCCTGGGCCCAGGCCCGGACGGCCGCCGGGTCGGGCGCGACCTCCGTCTGGCGGTACGTCTTGCCCGACTTCGCCCGCTTGCGGCCGGCCGTCACGTACGGCTCAAGGGCCTTACGCAGTTTCTTGGCATTGGCTTGATTCAGGTCGATCTCGTACGACTTGCCGTCGAGTCCGAAGGCGATCGTTTCCGCCGCTTCCGAGCCGTCGATGTCGTCAAAGAGAGTGACCACGACCTTCTGCGCCACGAATATCGGTCCCTTCGTGCGACACCCCGTCTGTGGTGACGTGCCATGACGTCGCGGAGATGTCGACTGTCCGCCTGTTATTGGGCAAAGTATCGGCTATTGCCAATTCATTTGTACAGTGCCCGGCATTGCAAAGTGAAGCCCGACTAAATCCGCCCGCGTGTCCGAAGGCAATAGCTGCCACGGGCGGCTCGTCGAACTTTCCCAGATTTTTTCGCGAGGGCACCCGCCCGACACCTGATCGTGATGCCCGTCACGTAGTTTCCTACAACTCTACTCGCGTAGAAATTTTGTGCGGGTAGTCTGAAGGAACCTGCTCAGCACCACACACCGGGAGTGCCAGTGGCACGCGTCGTAGTCGACGTCATGCTCAAGCCGGAGATCCTCGACCCCCAGGGCCAGGCGGTGCAGCGCGCACTGCCGCGGCTGGGTTTCGAAGGCATCTCCGACGTACGTCAGGGAAAGCGATTCGAACTCCAAGTTGACGGCCCGGTCGACGAGGCCGCGCTCGCCCGCATCCACGATCTTGCGGAATCCTTCCTCGCCAACACCGTGATCGAGGACTTCACCGTCAAGGTGGAAGAAGTCGCGGAGGCGGCCAAGTGACCGCTCGTATTGGCGTCGTCACTTTCCCGGGAAGCCTCGACGACCGGGACACTCAGCGTGCGATCCGCCTCGCAGGCGCCGAACCGGTCGCCCTCTGGCACAAGGACAAGGACCTCAAGCAGGTCGACGCCGTGGTGCTGCCCGGCGGTTTCTCCTACGGCGACTATCTGCGGGCCGGAGCCATCTCCCGGTTCTCGCCGGTGATGGAGACCATCATCGAGCAGGCGAAGGCCGGACTTCCGGTCCTCGGTATCTGCAACGGCTTCCAGGTCCTCACGGAGGCCCACCTCCTCCCGGGCGCGATGCTCGGCAACAACCACCTCCACTTCATCTGCCGCGACCAGAAGCTGCGGGTGGAGAACGCGGACACCGCCTGGACCAGCGACTACCGCGCCGGCCAGGAGATCCACATCCCGCTGAAGAACATGGACGGCCGGTACGTCGCCGACGAGTACACGCTCGACAAGCTGGAGGCCGAGGGTCGGGTCGCCTTCCGCTACGTGGACTTCAACCCCAACGGCTCGCTCCGCGACATCGCCGGCATCACCAACGAGGCCGGGAACGTCGTCGGCCTCATGCCGCACCCCGAGCACGCTGTCGAGCCGCTGATCGGCACGGGCCGTACCGACGGCCTCCCGTTCTTCACCTCGATCCTCAAGAAGCTGGTCAACGCATGAGCCGGACGCCTCTGGACACGGTCGAGCACGCGGCCGCGACCCCCGACGTCGAGCTGCCCTGGGCCGAACTCGGTCTGAAGAAGGACGAGTACGAGCGGGTGGTGGAGATCCTCGGCCGCCGCCCGACCGGCGCCGAGCTCGCCATGTACTCGGTCATGTGGTCCGAGCACTGCTCGTACAAGTCCTCCAAGGTCCACCTGCGCCAGTTCGGCGAGAAGGCCCCGCAGAGCGACGCCCTCCTCGTCGGCATCGGCGAGAACGCGGGCGTGGTCGACGTCGGCCAGGGCTACGCGGTGACCTTCAAGGTCGAGTCGCACAACCACCCCTCGTACGTCGAGCCTTACCAGGGCGCGGCCACCGGTGTCGGCGGCATCGTCCGCGACATCATCGCGATGGGCGCGCGCCCGGTCGCGGTCGTGGACCCGCTGCGCTTCGGCGCCGCCGACCACCCGGACACCAAGCGCGTCCTGCCGGGCGTGGTCGCCGGCATCGGCGGCTACGGCAACTGCCTGGGCCTGCCCAACATCGGCGGCGAGGTCGTCTTCGACGCCTGCTACCAGGGCAACCCGCTGGTCAACGCCGGTGCCATCGGCGTCATGCGGCACGAGGACATCCACCTCGCCAAGGCGTCCGGCGCGGGCAACAAGGTCGTCCTCTACGGCGCCCGCACCGGCGGTGACGGCATCGGCGGCGCCTCGATCCTCGCCTCCGAGACCTTCGACGACGCCAAGCCCTCCAAGCGTCCGGCGGTCCAGGTCGGCGACCCCTTCCAGGAGAAGCTCCTCATCGAGTGCACCCTGGAGGCCTTCCAGGAGAAGCTGGTCGTCGGCATCCAGGACCTCGGTGCGGCGGGCCTGTCCTGCGCCACCTCCGAGCTGGCCTCCAACGGCTCCGGCGGCATGCGCGTGACCCTGGACGACGTACCGCTGCGCGACTCGACGCTCTCGCCCGAGGAGATCCTCATGAGCGAGTCGCAGGAGCGCATGTGCGCGGTCGTGGAGCCGGAGAAGGTCGACCGGTTCCTGGAGATCTGCGCCAAGTGGGACGTCATCGCCACCGTCATCGGTGAGGTCACCGACGGCGACCGTCTTGAGATCTACTGGCACGGCGGCAAGATCGTCGACGTCGACCCGCGCACGGTCGCGCACGAGGGCCCGGTCTACGAACGCCCGTACGCCCGTCCGGACTGGCAGGACGCCCTCCAGGCCGACGACGCGAACAAGCTGCCGCGGCCGCAGACGGGCAAGGAGCTCAAGGACCAGGTCCTGAAGCTGGTCGCCTCGCCCAACCAGGCCTCCAAGAAGTGGATCACCTCGCAGTACGACCACTTCGTGCAGGGCAACACCGTCCTCGCCCAGCCCGAGGACTCCGGCATGATCCGGGTCGACGAGGAGACCGGCCTCGGCGTCGCCATCGCCACGGACGGAAACGGCCGGTACGCCAAGCTCGACCCGTACGCGGGCGCCCAGCTGGCGCTCGCCGAGGCCTACCGCAACGTCGCCACCACCGGTGCCAAGCCGCTGGCCGTCTCCGACTGCCTGAACTTCGGCTCGCCCGAGGACCCGGCGGTCATGTGGCAGTTCGCGGAGGCCGTCCGCGGCCTGGCCGACGCCTGCCTGCAGCTGGGCACCCCGGTGACCGGCGGCAACGTCTCGCTGTACAACCAGACGGGCGAGGTGGCCATCCACCCGACCCCGGTGGTGGCCGTGCTGGGTGTCATCGACGACGTCGCCCGCCGCACGCCGGTCGCCTTCCAGGAGGAGGGCCAGCTCCTCTACCTGCTCGGCGACACTCGCGAGGAGTTCGGCGGTTCGGCCTGGTCGCAGGTCGTCCACGACCACCTCGGCGGCCTGCCCCCGAAGGTCGACCTGGAGCGCGAGCGCCTGCTCGGCGAGATCCTGATCTCCGCCTCCCGCGACGGCATGATCGACTCCGCGCACGACCTGTCCGACGGCGGTCTGATCCAGGCGGTCGTCGAGTCGGCGCTGCTCGGCGGCAAGGGCGCGCGGCTGGTCGTCCCGGACGGGCTTGACACGTTCACCTTCCTGTTCTCCGAGTCGGCGGGGCGTGCGGTCGTAGCCGTGCCGCGCTCGGAGGAGGTCCGCTTCAACGACATGTGCGGCGCGCGCGGTCTTCCGGCCGCCCGCATCGGTGTCGTCGACGGCGACTCCGTGGATGTCCAGGGCGAGTTCGAACTCTCCCTCGACGAGCTGCGCGAGGCGCACGAGGGGACGATCCCGGCGCTGCTCGCGTAACTCCGCGTACGCAGGCGAAGGCCCCGCCCGGAACTCCGCGCGGGGCCTTCGCCGTCGGCGCCGCGGTCGGCCGGCCCGCCTTGGCCGCGTGGCGGCAGCCAGGCGCGACCGGCCGGCTCAAGGCGCGCGAGCACGTCGCCAGGACCGGACCGGCGTCGTCGCCGCCTTGATCACCGCCGCCCGCCGGACGGCGGGGCCGTCGCTGCGGCGCTCCGTGGCCCGGCGGCCGAGCGACCCGGCGGTCGAGCCACCCGGCGGCCGAGCCACCCGGCGGTCGAGCGGCCGGGCGGTCGAGCGGCCGGGCCCTTGGCTGCCGGCTGTGCCGCGCCGACCGGTACTCGCGGCGGGCCCGCCAGGCGTCCTCCGTCTCCACGTGAGACCCCCGGGCAAGTCGCCGACGACGCCTTCGGGCTGGTCGAAAAGGGCCTGAAGGACCACACGGTGAAGGCATAGGGTCGCCCCATGCCCCCGGCCAGGAAACGCGCACGCGCCTACGATCCCGCCAAGACCCGGAGCGCGGTGTTCGCCCAGCTCGGAAACGTACGGGAGGCCGTCCGCGGCCTCGGCCCCGAGCAGCTCGCCCTCCCCACGCGGCTGGGCGAGTGGACCGTACGGGACCTGATCGCGCACATCGGCATGGCGGTCACCGCCGTCCACCGCTCGCTCGACCTCCCGGAGCCCGCGAAACAGGACGCCGTGCTCCTCGACTGGCCCTTCGCCACCGCCGCCAACTCCTCGGCCATCGCGGATTTCACCCGGCGGCTCGCCGAGCAGCAGCCCGACCTCGACGCCTATCTCGCCGACGTCGACCGGAGCCTCGGCGAGCTCCTCGACGAGCACCCCGGCACCCGGCTCCTGGACACCAGCGCGGGCGCGCTGTCGCTGGACGACTACCTCGTCACCCGCACCGTCGAACTCGTCGTCCACACCGACGACCTGAACGCCGCCGTGCCGGGCCTGGAGGTGCCGTACGACCGCCAGGCCCTCGCCGCCACCACCCGGCTCCTCGCCGACGCGCTCGCCGTGAAGGCCCCCGGCGGTTCGACGGAGGTCCGCATCCCGCCGTACGCCGTCGTGCAGTGCGTCGAGGGGCCCCGGCACACCCGCGGCACCCCGCCGAACGTCGTCGAGACCGACCCGCTCACCTGGATCCGGCTCGCCACCGGGCGGCTGGGCTGGAAGGACGCCATCGACGCGGCGAAGGCGAGCGCGAGCGGGGAACGGGCGGATCTCGAAACCCTGCTGCCACTGATGTCGTAGCGGGAACCGATCGCCCCGGTCCTTCCGTCGAATCGACATGTACCGGCAGTACAGGCACAAACAGCGACTGACTCTCACGGCCGCCGCCGTGCTCGTCCCCCTCGCGGCGGCCTGCGGCAGCGAGCACGCGGGCAGCGGAACCGCCGTGGCCCGGCAGGCGGTCACCGGCGTCCACTGGACCGTCGACAGCGTCACCGTGGACGGCACGGCCCACCGCGCCCCGGCCGGCGCGCACGTGGAGATCGGCGACGACGGCCGGGCCGAGGGCAACTACGGCTGCAACCACTTCAGCGCGCGGGCCTCCTTCGAGGGCGGCCGGGTCCGGCTCAGCGACACCGCGGCGACCGAGATGGCGTGCGCAGAGCAGCCCATGGCCTTCGAGCGGAACCTCGCCCGCACCCTCGCCGCCGGTCCCCTCACCACCGCGGTGAAGGGCGACAAGCTGACCCTCACCACCACCGCCGGCGACACCGTCCACCTGACCGAGGAGCAGGACGCCCCGCTCTACGGCACCAGGTGGACGATCACGGCACTCGGCGCCGGTGGCACCGTCGGCTCGCTGCCGAAGGGCGCCGACGCCCACCTCACCTTCGACCGGAAGACCGGCAGGGTCACCGGCCGCCTGGGCTGCAATCAGGTCACCGCGCGGGCCACGGTCAGCCACTCCCGTATCACCCTGGGCTCTCCCGGGACGACCCGAATGATGTGCGACGCCTCACTCATGGATACGGAAAAGACTCTGCTGCGCCTCTTCGACGGCACCGTGACGTATCGAGTGGATCATCGAACCCTTACGCTGACCAGCGCAAACGGCGAGACCGTGACCGCTGTTGCCGAGAGGTGACCGATGACGAACGCGTAACTTCGGGGCATTGACCAATTCGGACCAGTGGTCGATCTCGCCTACACTCGGTGCCGTGCCACGTGGTGACGGTCGACTCAATCACGATCTGCTCCCCGGTGAGAAAGGCCCCCAGGACGCGTGTGGCGTCTTCGGTGTCTGGGCTCCGGGCGAAGAGGTCGCAAAGCTCACGTACTTCGGGCTCTACGCCCTCCAGCACCGGGGTCAGGAATCCGCGGGAATCGCGGTCAGCAACGGCTCCCAGATCCTCGTCTTCAAGGACATGGGCCTGGTCTCCCAGGTCTTCGACGAAACCTCGCTCGGTTCGCTCCAGGGTCACATCGCGGTCGGACACGCCCGCTACTCGACCACCGGCGCCTCCGTGTGGGAGAACGCCCAGCCGACGTTCCGCGCCACCGCGCACGGATCGATCGCGCTCGGCCACAACGGCAACCTGGTCAACACGGCGCAGCTCGCCGAGATGGTCGCCGACCTCCCGAAGGACCACAACGGCCGGTCCACCCGGGTCGCGGCCACCAACGACACCGACCTGCTCACCGCGCTCCTCGCGGCCCAGGTCGACGAGGACGGCAAGCCGCTGACCGTCGAGGAGGCCGCGCACGCGATCCTCCCGCAGGTCAAGGGCGCCTTCTCGCTCGTCTTCATGAACGAGCACACCCTCTACGCCGCCCGCGACCCGCAGGGCATCCGCCCGCTGGTCCTCGGTCGCCTGGAGCGCGGCTGGGTCGTCGCCTCCGAGTCCGCCGCCCTCGACATCACGGGCGCCAGCTTCGTCCGCGAGATAGAGCCGGGCGAGTTCGTCGCGATCGACGAGAACGGCCTGCGTACCTCCCGGTTCGCGGAAGCGAAGCCCAAGGGCTGTGTCTTCGAGTACGTGTACCTCGCCCGCCCCGACACCGACATCGCCGGGCGGAACGTCTACCTCTCCCGTGTCGAGATGGGCCGCCGCCTCGCCAAGGAGGCCCCGGTCGAGGCCGACCTGGTGATACCGACCCCGGAGTCCGGCACCCCGGCCGCCATCGGCTACGCGGAGGCCTCCGGCATCCCGTTCGGCGCCGGCCTGGTGAAGAACGCGTACGTCGGCCGGACCTTCATCCAGCCCTCGCAGACCATCCGCCAGCTCGGCATCCGCCTGAAGCTGAACCCGCTCAAGGAAGTCATCAAGGGCAAGCGCCTGGTCGTCGTCGACGACTCGATCGTGCGCGGCAACACGCAGCGTGCGCTGGTCCGCATGCTCCGTGAGGCGGGCGCGGCCGAGGTCCACATCCGGATCTCCTCGCCGCCCGTGAAGTGGCCCTGCTTCTTCGGTATCGACTTCGCCACCCGCGCCGAGCTCATCGCCAACGGCATGACCATCGAGGAGATCGGCACCTCGCTCGGCGCCGACTCCCTGGCGTACATCTCCATCGACGGCATGATCGAGGCGACCACCATCGCCAAGCCGAACCTGTGCCGCGCCTGCTTCGACGGCGAGTACCCGATGGAGCTCCCGGACCCCGAGCTGCTCGGCAAGCAGCTCCTGGAGACCGAGCTGGCCGCCGGTCCGGCAGCCACGGCCGCGGCCGACGCCATCCGTCGCCCGTAAGCCTCGTAGAAACCAACCCGAAAGATCCCAGGCAATGTCTGAGAGCCAGTCCTCCGGTGCTTCCTACGCGGCTGCCGGCGTCGACATCGAAGCGGGCGACCGCGCCGTCGAGCTGATGAAGGAGTGGGTGAAGAAGACCCAGCGCCCCGAGGTCCTCGGCGGCCTCGGCGGCTTCGCCGGCCTCTTCGACGCCTCCGCCCTCAAGCACTACGAGCGTCCCCTCCTCGCCTCCGCCACGGACGGCGTCGGCACCAAGGTCGACATCGCGCGCCAGATGGGCGTCTACGACACCATCGGGCACGACCTGGTCGCCATGGTCATGGACGACATCGTGGTGTGCGGTGCCGAGCCGCTGTTCATGACCGACTACATCTGCGTCGGCAAGGTCCACCCCGAGCGCGTCGCCGCCATCGTGAAGGGCATCGCGGAGGGCTGCGTGCTGGCCGGCTGCGCCCTGGTGGGCGGTGAGACGGCCGAACACCCGGGTCTGCTGGGTGCGGACGACTTCGACGTCGCCGGCGCCGGTACGGGCGTTGTGGAGGCCGACCGGCTGCTGGGCGCGGATCGTATCCGTAAGGGTGACGCGGTGATCGCCATGGCGTCCTCCGGGCTTCACTCGAACGGGTACTCCCTGGTCCGCCACGTCCTGCTGAACCAGGCGGGCCTGGCGCTCGACGCGCACATCGAGGAACTCGGCCGTACGCTCGGCGAGGAGCTCCTGGAGCCGACCAAGATCTACTCGCTGGACTGCCTGGCCCTCATCCGCACCGCCGAGGTCCACGCCTTCAGCCATGTCACCGGTGGTGGCCTGGCCGCCAACCTGGCCCGCGTGATCCCGGACCACCTGCACGCGGTCGTCGACCGCTCCACCTGGACCCCGGGCGCGATCTTCGACCTCGTCGGGAAGACCGGCGACGTCGAGCGCCTGGAGCTGGAGAAGACCCTCAACATGGGCGTCGGCATGATCGCGATCGTGCCCGAGGAGTCGGTGGACGTGGCCCTGACGGTGCTGGCCGACCGCGGGGTCGAGGCCTGGGTCGCCGGCGAGATCACGGACCGTGGCGAGCACGAGACCGGCGCGGCCCTGATCGGCGACTACGCCTGACGGTCCCGGTGACCGCGCCCGACGGTGGCGGGGCCTCGCGGCCCCGCCGGCCCCGGACCCGGCGGTCCTGGGCCCGGTATCCGGCGGTCCTGGGCCCGGTATCCGGCGGTCCTGGGCCCAGCGCCCCGGAGGGCAGCACGAAACCCGGTCCGGCGCTGAGGCCCCGGACCGGGTGAGGTGCAGTCGCTACGGAAACCGCGAAAAGCGCTACGTCAAGCGCCGCGACGATGCGACGTGGGACCGGACTCGTCGTCCTCGTCCTCATCGTCGTCGTTGTACAGATCCGCGTACTGGGCGTACGGGTCGTCTTCCTCGTCGTCGTCCTCGAACGGCTCGCCGTTCGGCGGCTGGCTCGAAGTCGAAGCGCCCAGCTCGTTGGCCAGACGCGACAGGTCAGTCCCGCCGCTGTTGTACTTCAGCTGGCGGGCGACCTTCGTCTGCTTGGCCTTGGCCCGGCCGCGCCCCATGGCTCGACCCCCTCGGTGACGGGGCTCGACGGCCCCAGAGTCTTGACACGCGTTCATGATCTGGAACGGACTCTCCGAAGAGAGACCGGTCCGTAGGGCTTCCACGGTACCTGAGCCCACGCCCATACGGTACGTCGCCCGCAGGACGCGCCTCGGCCCAGAACCTGCGAGGCGCCCCGTCCCCGCTGGTCAACCGCGATTTTAACCACTTATTGGCGCCCGACCCGCCGACGAACGTGAGAGTTCTCTCTAACCGTCCGCCGACGGGTACCGGCAAACCGTGCGGAACCTCAGCGTCCGCGTGCCGCGGAGGCCTCGTGCATCCGCTGCTCGGCGATCCGGTCGGCCGCGGCGGCCGGCGGAATCCCGTCTTCCTTCGCACGTGCGAAGATGGCGAGCGTGGTGTCGAAGATCTTCGCCGCCTTCGCCTTGCACCGGTCGAAGTCGAACCCGTGGAGCTCGTCGGCGACCTGGATGACGCCGCCGGCGTTCACCACGTAGTCCGGCGCGTAGAGGATCCCGCGGTCGGCGAGGTCCTTCTCCACACCCGGGTGGGCGAGCTGGTTGTTGGCCGCGCCGCACACCACCTTGGCCGTGAGCACCGGTACGGAGTCGTCGTTCAGGGCCCCGCCGAGCGCGCAGGGGGCGTAGATGTCGAGGCCGCCGACATGGGCGCCGCGGATCAGCGCGTCGGTGTCGGCGACCGCCGTCACACCCTCGGGGTACTGGTCGAGGATTCGCCGTACGGCGTCCTCGCGCACGTCCGTGATCACGACCTCGGCACCCTCGTCCCGCAGGTGCCGGACCAGGTGGTGCCCGACCTTGCCGACGCCGGCGATGCCGACCCGGCGGCCGCGCAGCGAGGGGTCGCCCCACAGGTGCTGGGCGGAGGCGCGCATGCCCTGGTAGACACCGAAGGCGGTCAGGACGGAGGAGTCGCCCGCGCCGCCGTTCTCCGGCGAGCGCCCGGTCGTCCAGCGGCACTCGCGGGCCACGACGTCCATGTCGGCGACGTACGTGCCGACGTCGCACGCGGTGACGTACCGACCGCCGAGCGAAGCCACCATCCGCCCGTAGGCGAGCAGCAGCTCCTCGGTCTTGTCGCGCTCCGGGTCGCCGATGATCACGGCCTTGCCGCCGCCGTGGTCGAGCCCGGCCATGGCGTTCTTGTACGACATCCCGCGCGCGAGGTTGAGGGCGTCGGCGACGGCCTCCGCCTCGGTCGCGTACGGGTAGAAGCGCGTACCGCCGAGCGCGGGGCCCAGGGCGGTGGAGTGGATGGCGATCACGGCCTTGAGTCCGGTCGCGCGGTCCTGGCAGAGCACTACTTGCTCATGACCCCCCTGGTCCGAGTGGAACAGGGTGTGCAGTACATCAGCAGGTGCGCCGGTTACGTCGGTCACGGTGGTGACTCCCGGGTAAGTTGCGGCGGTCGAAAGACCAGCTCCCGTGCGGGTGGCGGGTGCTGTGGCATGAGCGTAGAGCCTGTGCCCACCCGCCATCCGTGCAGTGTTCAGGATCACCCTCTCGCGGCGTACGCGCACGCATGCGCGTGGCACGATCTGCAGTGGATTCCCGTCCGCTTCGGGATGCCTTGTCCGCGTGTCCCGTGCGTGTCCCGCGCGTGTCACGCACCGGTTCGGTACGGGCTCCGTGCGGGTTTCGAGCCAGGTCCGGTGGGGAGGGAGCAGGCGTGCCCAAGGTGTCCTCGGTGATCGTCCCCTACGCGACGTACCTGCGCGTGTACGAGCCGCTGGCCGCCTTCCCGGAGCCGGAGCGCGGCTACTGGGCGCGCTACGCCCGCCGCCCCGGGCGCCCCTCCTACCAGGACGAACTCCGCCGCTCCCTGGCCGACCTGCTGCCCACCCCGCCCGTTCCGGTGCCGGTGCACGAGAGCGGCGACGCCTTCGTGCTGGACGTCGACGGGGTGGTGTGCGTCTGCCCCTGGCGCACCCGGCTGCGCGGCTGGCAGGCACTGGGCGAGCTGGCCGACGAGCTTCCCCCGCCGGTGCTGGACGCGGTGCTGCCCCCGGTGGTGCGCCGGCAGGCCACCCAGGACTACGAGCGCTGGCTGGTCCGCAACCCCGATGCCCGCCCCTGGATCCGCACCGCGACCTGGCAGGTGCCGCTGAACTGGTTCGTGCTGGTCTCGGACGAGGAGCGGGAGTACGCCAAGGGGACCGCCGAGGAGGCTCCCCTGCTGCGCTACCGCACGCCCATGGTGCAGGCCCGGCGGCGCGTGGCGCGGGGGCTGCGGACGCTCAAGGACGCCATCGAGGAGGGGCCGCTGATCGACGGCCTGGTGGACGTGGGGCGGTGGCTGGAGGAGTTCCACCCGCGCTCGCTGGTGGAGCTGGACTACGGCGGCCTGGTGCACGTGGTGCCGGCGGGCGAGCTGGAGGGCGATCACTCGGCGGCCGACGTGGCCGAGGGCATCGACGCGCTGCGCCGGGGCGACGGGGCGGCCGCCGGGGAGGCGTACGGGCGGCTGGTGGAGCGGTGGCGCGCGGTGCGCGACCGGCGCTCCTCGAACTGAGTGACGTACATCACGGTTCGAACGAGACTCGAACGACGTACCGTTTACGGCACTTAGATCACCTGACGGGATGTTGACCCCGATCCGGGCTTATGTGTCAAGGGTGACAGAGCGCACTTACACGGCTCTTGCGCCCCTTGCCGCTCCTCGTGCCAAAATAGGACAAGGAGTCCGGGGAAGGCTCCTTCCGCCCAACTATGCTCCGCTCTGGGCGGAATCTCAGCATTGCACTCTTTGGGGGGTCTGGTGACTCCTGATCGCCCTGTGACTGATCGTCACAGTGGCGTGACTGTCCGCTATGGCATGGTCCATCGGCTTCCGCGGCTGATGACTACCTGGGAGGGCAATTCCATCGGTTTGGCCGACGCGGCTGGACAGATGGTGTAGTTGTAGTGCCGAGGACAAGCCGTTCGTCCTATAACCGACTCGACTCGCGTCCGCCATTTCGGGCAACGCGGGTCAAGGTGCAGAATTTAGAGGAAAGAACCGAGAAGGTTCGGTTCTCCCGAGGAGGCCGCTCATGACCGCTCGCACCCCTGATGCCGAGCCGCTGCTGACCCCGGCTGAGGTCGCCACGATGTTCCGCGTCGACCCTAAGACGGTCACGCGGTGGGCGAAGGCCGGCAAGCTCACTTCGATCCGTACGCTCGGCGGGCACCGCCGCTACCGCGAGGCGGAGGTTCGCGCCCTGCTCGCGGGCATCCCGCAGCAGCGTAGCGAGGCCTGAACAACTGCATAACCGGGCAGAACGGCTGGTCCCCCAACCCGCCGAGGCGCCCGGAACCCTAGCTCCAAGCGACGCGGGACCTGCCCCAACAGGCCCACGCCCAGGCCGAAAAGAACTTCTCAGGCAAGCGACACAGGGTGCGTCGTAGATCGCGCTGGACTCCGCCGGGTCCAGCGCGATCTTTTTTGTGCGCTGAACGTCCCGATCGCGGGGCTCTGTGAGCGGGCTTGTCGGAGTCTGGGGAGGGGTGTCGGTTCCTCTGTGGACACTCCTCGGGAGTGGTGCAATTGCACATATTAAATTGACCTGTTGTAGGAGAGGTGTAAGTACCGCAGTTTCAGAAACTCATGCGGTGACACCCGTCACATGTCGGGATGCTTGTTGCCGTTGGTCTATGTGCGCTAGAGGAGGCTCAGGCTCCAGCGGCCCACGGGGGAAAGGGTGTTGGGGCCGGAGACGGTCATGCGGTCGGTCATGCGATCGGTCATGCGGTCGGTCACGTGGTCGGAGAGGCTTTGTCCTCGACCGCGTCCTCGGCGGCCTCCGCGCCTCGTGGGACGGAGTCCATCGCCAGCCGCAGCAGGCGGTGGCAGATCGGGCAGTGGCGGGTGAGATGGCGATACGAGGTGGCGGCCGACAGGTGCGCGCGGAGCAACGCCCGCGTCTCGTGCCTGACAGATGCCGCCATACGCCACCTCCGGGGCCGCACGAGGGGAACGAGCCCTGTTTTCTGGGTACCGGCGGAATGTGACGCCGTCAAGGGCGTGGGGCTTCGTCGGTCGGGCCGTTGTTCACAGGCGCCGGCGTTGTTCACGGGCGCCGGCGTCGATGCGGGCCTCCTCCGGGGGCTGCCTCCCCCAGACCCCCGCTTCGGCCTGAACGGCCTCGTCCTCAAACGCCGGACAGGCTGATGGGTGCGGACCGGCACTGGGCAGCGGGGGCATGGCGAAGGCCCGCATTCATCGCCGGATGCGGGCCTTCATCACTGCGGCCCTGACGGGATTTGCTTTGTCTGATTGCGGCTCCGCCGCGGGCGCGGCCTCCGCTGTGCAGAAGAGGCCCGCACCCATCGGGTGCGAGCCTCTTCTCTATGCGGTCCTGACGGGATTTGAACCCGCGGCCTCCACCTTGACAGGGTGGCGAGCACTCCAAACTGCTCCACAGGACCAGGTTTCGCGGCACTTTTTTCTGCGTTGCGCTGCGAGAACAGACTGTACAGGAGGGTGAGCCCCCGGTCGAACTCACCCAACGTGCACAGGCGATTACGGCACCACCGCGTCGATCGCCTTCACGATCCGCTTGTCCGACACGGGGTACGCCGTGCCGAGCGCGTGGGCGAAGTAGCTGACGCGCAGCTCCTCGATCATCCAGCGGATGTCCAGGACCGAGGACGGCACCGGACGGCCCTGCGGAAGCTGCTCCAGGAGCCAGGCGTACTCGTCCTGCATCTCGTGGACCTTCTCCATACGCGTGGTGTCCCGCTGGACCCCCGTCGGCATCTGCTGCAGCCGCCGGTCCGCCGCGACCAGATAGCGCATCAGGTCCGGCAGCCGCCGTATGCCGGCCCACGTCACGAAACCGGGCTTCACGAGGGCGTCCAGCTGCGCCCGAACGTCCGCCAGGTTCGCCAGCAGCGTGGGGCTCCGTACGGCCTTCAGGCGGCGCTCACAGGCCTGCCAGGCGGCGAGGACCTGCTGCACCTGGGCGACCGCACGGACCGTCGTGTCGACGATCTCCGCGCGCACCTTGTCGTACAGCTTCCGGTACGACTCCTCGTCCCACACCGGCCCGCCGAAGTCGGTGATCAGCCTGTCCGCCGCCGCCATCGCGCAGTCGTCGAACAGGGCCTGGACGGAGCCGTGCGGATTCGCCGACAGGGCGAGCTTCTGCGCGTTCGTCAGACGATCACTCGCGAATTTGGCCGGGTTGACGGGGATGTTCCGCAGGATCAGCCGCCGGGTGCCCTTCCACATGGCCTCCGCCTGCTCCTCCTCCGTGTCGAAGAGCCGTACCGAGACCGTGTCGCCGTCGTCGACCAGCGCCGGGTACGCCTTCACCGGCTGGCCGGCCCGGCGGGTCTCGAAGACGCGGGTGAGCGTGCCGATCGTCCAGTCGGTGAGGCCCTGGCGCTCCAGGGACTCCCCGCCCTGCCGCTCGGCCGTCGCCGCCGCGGCCTGGGAGAGGGCCTGGCGCGCCTTCGGCTTCAGACGGAGCTTCAGCACCTCCAGGTCCTTGTCCTCGGCCAGCTTGCGGCGCCGCTCGTCGACGATCCGGAAGGTGATCCGCAGATGGTCGGGGACCCGCGTCCAGTCGAAGTCGTCGGCCTCGAAGGGCACGCCGACCATGCGCTTCAGCTCACGGGCCATCGTGACCGTCAGCGGCTCCTGCAAGGGCACCGCCTTCTGCAGGAACGCCTTCGCGTAGTTCGGAGCGGGCACGTAGTGGCGGCGGATCGGCTTCGGGAGCGAGCGGATGAGCTCCGTCACCAACTCCCCGCGCAGGCCCGGGATCTGCCAGTCGAAGCCCTCGTCCGTGACCTGGTTGAGGACCTGGAGCGGGATGTGGACCGTCACACCGTCCGCGTCCGCACCCGGCTCGAACTGGTAGGTCACCCGGAACTTCAGCTGCCCCTGCCGCCACGAGTCGGGGTAGTCGGCCTTGGTGACCGCCTCCGCCGACTCCCGGATGAGCATCTCCCGCTCGAAGTCGAGGAAGTCGGGCTGCTCGTGCCGCTTGTGCTTCCACCACGAGTCGAAGTGGGCGCCGGAGACGACGTGCTCGGGAACCCGCTGGTCGTAGAAGTCGAACAGCGTCTCGTCGTCGACGACGATGTCCCGGCGCCGGGCGCGGTGCTCCAGCTCCTCGACCTCACTGAGGAGCTTGCGGTTGTCGGCGAAGAACTTGTGGTGCGTGCGCCAGTCGCCCTCGACCAGCGCGTTGCGGATGAAAAGCTCGCGCGAGGCTTCCGCGTCGATACGGCCGTAGTTGACCTTCCGCTGGGCCACGATCGGTACGCCGTACAGCGTGACCTTCTCGAACGCCATCACCGCCGCCTGGTCCTTCTCCCAGTGCGGTTCGCTGTACGTCCGCTTGAGGAGGTGCCCGGCGAGCGGCTCGACCCACTCCGGCTCGATCTTCGCGTTGACCCGGGCCCACAGACGGCTCGTCTCCACCAGCTCCGCCGACATCACGAAGCGCGGGGTCTTCTTGAAGAGGGCCGAGCCCGGGAAGATCGCGAACTTGGCGTTCCGCGCCCCCAGGTACTCGTTCTTGGCTGTGTTCTTCCCGCCCTCCCCCCCGGCGTTCTTCACGTCCTTCATACCGATGTGCGACAGCAGACCGGCCAGGAGGGAGACGTGGACGCGGTCGTCGGGGGCGTCCTGCTCGCTGAGGTGGATGCCCATCTGCTTGGCGACCGTGCGCAGCTGGGTGTAGATGTCCTGCCATTCGCGAATGCGCAGGAAGTTGAGGTACTCCTGCTTGCACATGCGCCGGAACGCGGACGAGCCTCGCTCCTTCTGCTGCTCGCGGACGTAGCGCCAGAGGTTGAGATAGGCGAGGAAGTCGCTCGTCTCGTCCTTGAAGCGGGCGTGCTGCTGGTCGGCCTGGGTCTGCTTGTCGGCCGGACGCTCCCGCGGGTCCTGGATGGACAGCGCGGCGGCGATGACCATGACCTCACGGACACAGTCGTTCTTGTCGGCCTCCAGGACCATACGGGCCAGCCGCGGGTCGACAGGCAGCTGGGCGAGCTTGCGGCCGGTGTCCGTGAGCCGCTTGCGCACGTCCTTCTGCGCGGGGTCGAGGGCGCCCAGCTCCTGGAGCAACTGCACGCCGTCACGGATGTTGCGGTGGTCCGGCGGATCGATGAACGGGAACTTCTCGATGTCGCCGAGGCCGGCGGCGGTCATCTGCAGGATGACGGAGGCGAGGTTCGTACGGAGGATCTCGGCGTCGGTGAACTCCGGCCGGGCGACGAAGTCGTCCTCGCTGTACAGCCGGATGCAGATACCGTCGGACGTACGGCCGCAGCGGCCCTTGCGCTGATTGGCGCTGGCCTGGGAGACGGCCTCGATGGGCAGTCGCTGCACCTTGGTCCGGTGGCTGTACCGGCTGACCCGGGCGAAACCCGGGTCGATGACGTACTTGATGCCCGGCACGGTGAGGGACGTCTCGGCGACGTTGGTGGCCAGAACGATCCTGCGGCCGGTGTGCGGCTGGAAGACGCGGTGCTGCTCGGCGTGGGAGAGCCGGGCGTACAGCGGCAGGATCTCCGTGAAGCGGTACTGCTTCCTGGTGAGCGCGTCCGCGGTGTCCCGGATCTCCCTCTCACCGGAGAGGAAGACGAGGATGTCGCCCTTCCCCTCCCCCATCAGCTCCTCGACGGCGTCGGTGATGGCCGTGATCTGGTCCCGGTCGGCGTCCTCGGAGTCCTCCTCCAGAAGCGGCCGGTACCGCACCTCCACCGGATACGTCCGCCCGCTGACCTCCACGATCGGGGCATCGCCGAAATGCCGGGAGAAGCGCTCGGGATCGATGGTGGCGGAGGTGATGACGACCTTGAGGTCGGGCCGCTTGGGCAGCAGCTGGGCCAGATAGCCCAGCAGGAAGTCGATGTTGAGAGACCGCTCGTGGGCCTCGTCGATGATGATCGTGTCGTAGGCACGCAGCTCGCGGTCGGTCTGGATCTCGGCGAGCAGGATGCCGTCCGTCATGAGCTTGATGAACGTGGCGTCCGGATTCACCTGGTCGGTGAACCGCACCTTCCAGCCGACGGACTCGCCGAGCGGGGTGTCCAGCTCCTCGGCCACGCGCTCGGCGACGGTACGGGCGGCGATACGGCGGGGCTGGGTGTGCCCGATCATGCCCCGGACGCCGCGCCCCAGCTCAAGACAGATCTTCGGAATCTGGGTCGTCTTGCCGGACCCGGTCTCACCGGCCACGATGACGACCTGATGATCACGGATCGCGGCCGCGATCTCGTCCTTCTTCTGGCTGACGGGCAACTGCTCGGGGTAGCCGACCGCCGGCACACGGGCGCGTCGCTCGCCCATCCGTGCCTCGGCCTTCGCGACCTCGGCATCGATCTCGGCGAGAACGGCGGCACGGGCCTCGGGCTTACGGATCTTGCGCGCACCCTCGAGCCTGCGCCCGAGCCGGTGCGCATCGCGCAGCGACAGCTCGGTGAGGCGGGGGGCGAGGGCGCCGAGGACGGGGGCTGGATGCGTAGACATACGCGGTCCAGGATCTCACCTCGGGGAAATTCGTGGCGAACCCTTTTGCGCGGGCCGCCGCCGCGCCTCGGACGGCCGCCCTCACCTGGGGCTTTACTCGCCGGCCCGCCAGTCGGTGAACGTCACGGGACGGTCCGTGAGCTTGCGGAAGTTTCCACCGTCCGCGGCGTCGACGACGTACGCGGCGCGTGTGCCCACGGTGTCGTCGTAGGCGTTGAAGGCGATCCGGCTGCCGTCGGGGGAGTAGACGGGGGTCTGGAGGAAGGACAGGACGCCGGTCCAGCCGCGCAGGTCGGTGATGGCTCCGGTGGCCACGTCGACGGTGTACAGGCCGTGCTCGGTGGTGAAGACGATCCGGCTGCCGTCGGGGGACCAGTCGACGGGCGTGCTCCCCACGTCGTGGCCGGTGGTGATCTGGCGCTCTTCGCGGGTCACCGTGTCGAGGAGGTAGATGTCGGTGCCCAGATCCCAGCCCTCGTCGGTCTCGTAGTACTCGCTCCTCAGGAAGGCGATGCTGCGGCCGTCGGGCGAGAAGGTGCCGTTGCGGCCGTAGGGGGTGAGCAGCTCGTCCCCGGTGCCGTCGGCGTTGATCCAGCCCAGGCCGGCTCCGGTGTCGTAGACGATCCGCTGCCCGTCGGGGGACCAGTCGGGGTGCCCGGCGTACGGGACGCCACCGCCCGTGCCGGGGACCAGGACGTGCGGGTCGCCGCCGTCCGCCGCGGCCAGCACCAGATCCGTGCCGTACGCGCAGCCCTCGGTCTGCGGGATGCAGGTGTCCTGCCGACGGATGAACGCCACCTGGGTGCCGCCGGGCGAGAGCACCGCGTCCTCCGCGCCCTGGGTGAGAGGTCCGGTGACGGATCCGCTGACGGGGTTGACGCCGACCATGGCGGGAGAGCCGGCCGAGTAGTCGGTGCCGGTCAGCCGGCCCAGTCCCCCTGTCCCTTCCGCCGCCGCGGTCCCCGCCGCCAGCGGCAGGCTCGTCGCGATCGCCAGCGAGACGGTCAACGCGGCCTTCTTGAAGTACACGTGAGCCCCTTCCTCCGTGTCAGGACCGGCGGTCCCGGCCCCAGGAGGAGGAGAGCAAAAGGATCAAGAAACGTCACAGCCCACGCACAGATAAGGCCCCCGGCAGGCCTGGGACACCTAGGCCCCTGAACCGCCGGAGCCGCCGGAGCCGCTGCCGCGGTGAGCGCCGTCCCCCAGGGCGATGGACTTGGCGGTGTTGGACACGGCCTTGATGCCTAGGTAGGCCGTGGTCAGGCTGCTGACCGCCGTGAACGCGGCCGTCAGCACACCGACGATCACCGCCTTGTCACCGTGCAGCCGCCACACCCCGAAGATCGCGACCCCCGCGATCGCGAGATTGCTGACGACCACCGCGAGCAGCCCGTAACGCGCCCGGTCCTTCTCCAACTCGGTGTCCCGAATGGCTCTCGACTCGTCCCGGCTCATCGTCCCCGCCCCCCAGAAATCCCGGCCGATCAGCCAGAACGTAGCGCTGCACGGCAGCCGTGCCAAGCGGCGCTGCGCGCATGCCCTGGATGTACAAGAAGGCCCCGATCCAGAGGATCGGGGCCTTTGCTGTGGCTGGGGCCGGGGTCGAACCGGCGACCTATCGCTTTTCAGGCGATCGCTCGTACCAACTGAGCTACCCAGCCACGAGGTTTCCGGGGAAACCTCAGCGGTCCTGACGGGATTTGAACCCGCGGCCTCCACCTTGACAGGGTGGCGAGCACTCCAAACTGCTCCACAGGACCAAGCTCTGTGTGCAACAGTGTCGCACACGATCTTGCGTGCCCCCAACGGGATTCGAACCCGTGCTACCGCCTTGAAAGGGCGGCGTCCTAGGCCGCTAGACGATGAGGGCGAACAGCCATACCGCTCTGCTTCGTCTTTGCGTTCCCGAAGGGGACGTGAGAAGCATGTGACTCCGCTTTCCCCGGTAAAGGGTTCCGCTTCTCCTCCGCTTCAGCAAAAGCTTTGGACGGTCAAGCCCTGACCGGCGCCCTTGGGCACGAACAGACTGTACTACGTGGCCTGGACGTGGGCCAAACCCGATAGCGGAGGGCGGCTCAGGGCTGGTTGTCCCCCGGGAGGTGGCGGCTGACCTCCGCCGTCGTCTGGCCCAGGCCGCCCAGTCTGATCTCGTCCCAGGCCTGGAGGCGGCGGGTGTCCCGGTCGAAGTAGAGGATCGACGCCTCGATCGGGTCGGGGTACCTGCCCTCCACGGCGCGCAGGCCGCTGCCGCCCGTCGAGCCCTCCAGGCGCAGCCGGGTGCCGTGTTTCATGAGCTCCGTCTGTTCGTGGTGGAGGTGGCCGGCCAGGACGAGGGGCACCTCGCCGTCCGTCCGGCGGGCGGCGGAGGGCTCGTGGGCCATGGCCACGTCGACGGGGGTGCCCGCGGCCCGCTGGTCGCGCAGGGCCGTGGCCAGGCGGTCGCCGGCCGTCTGTTCCACCGTGTCGCTGGCGGGCTGTACGGAGCGGTCGGGGGTGAACTGCGGGTCGCCGATGCCCGCGAAGCGCAGGCCCGCGACGGTCTCGGCCCGGCCGTCGTCCAGGACGTGTACGTTCCTCATCCGCTCCAGGTAGCGCTGGGTCAGGCGCGAGTCGTGGTTGCCCCGGACCCACACGTACGGCACGCCCAGGTCCGCGATCGGGTCCAGGAAGCCGTTCTCCGCCGCTGTTCCGTGGTCCATCGTGTCGCCGGAGTCGACGATCACGTTCACCTTGTACTCCCCGACCAGTGACGTGATGATCTTCCAGCTCGCCGGGTTGAGGTGGATGTCGGAGACGTGCAGGACCCGGATCGTGGTCGGGTCCGGCCGGTAGGCCGGGAGCGTGGAGGTGACGTCGTACAGCCTCGTCACGTTGCGCACCAGGCGCGCCAGTTCCTTCTGGTAGACGTCGAATTCGGTGACGATGCTGCGTGCGTTGCCGACCAGGGAGGGTGCGGAGGAGAGCAGGCCGGAGAACTTCGGTTCCAGGACTGACTTGGGGTTCCAGGTGGCGTACGCCGTGGCTCCGGAGGCGGCGAGGAGGGTCAGGGCCAGGCCGCCGGCGGTGAGGGCGCGCCGGGGGCGGCGGTAGACGGCCAGGCCGAGTGCCGTGGCTCCGGTGACGACGGCGACGCAGGACCGTAGGGCCAGGTCGAGCGTGCCGTGTTCGACGTCCCGGGTCACCTCGTCCTGGAGGCCGGAGAGGCGTTCGGGGTGGTCGACGAGGGCCTGTGAGCGGACGGGGTCGAGCTGGTCGACGTTCACGTCGAGGCGGACGGGTGCGGCGTGGCTGTCGAGTGTCAGTACGCCCAGCGGGGAGATGTTGATCTTCGTGCCGCCGGTGAGGGACGGACGCAGGGCCATGGTCGTGTTCATCGGGCCTATCGGGGCCCGTACGTTGCCGACGATCAGCAGACCCAGCCAGGCGCCGACGAGGACGACGGCCGTCATGCCGAGGGCGCGTGCCCAGGGGTGCGGACGGTTCGTCGGTTCCGGGAGGAGGGGGGAGGGGCGGGCGGGGCGGGTGCGGCGGGTGGGGCGTTGTGGGGTGAGCGAGCGGATGCGGTTGAGGGCTGCGACGGGGACGCGGGCCATTGGTCCCGTATGCCCGGGCCCGGGGTTGGATATGCGGCGGTTCGCGGCCGGCGTGGGTGGCGGTTCACGGCTGACGTGGTCGACGGTCGCGGCTCTCCTACGGCCGTCCCGGACGTCCCGTATCGGACAATGACCCTGTGCTGGAGATGACGCGCGAGGAGTTCGAGGAACTGGTCGCCGAGGCGCTGGACCGGATTCCGCCGGAGCTGACGCGGCTGATGGACAACGTCGCGGTGTTCGTCGAGGACGAGCCGTCCGCCGACGAGCCCGAGCTGCTCGGGCTCTACGAGGGGACCCCGCTGACCGAGCGCGGCGAGTGGTACGCGGGCGTGCTGCCGGACCGGATCACCGTCTACCGGGGGCCGACGCTGCGGATGTGTGAGACGCGGGAGGACGTCGTCGCGGAGACCGAGGTCACCGTGGTGCACGAAATCGCCCACCATTTCGGGATCGATGACGAACGGTTGCACGCGCTCGGATACGGGTGACGGCCGGCCGCGTGTCCTCCTGTGGGCGGCGGGAGTTGGGCACGGCGACTCCTTCATCCTCCCCCGGAGGTGGCCGCCGTGCGCCCCTTGTACGTACCCGTCCGTCTGGCCGCCGCGGTGTTGGTCGTGGCCGCTGCCGCCGGCTGTGTGAACGTGGGCGAGGACGGTGGCCGGGCCGCTCCCTCCCATTCGGCGGGGCGGCGGGGCGGCGGGGCGCCCGACGGGGGCTCGGCGGTGTCGGAGGGCGGTTCGGGGGACTCGGGGAGGGCGGGCGACGGCAAGCGCGGGCACGGGGGGAAGGGCAAGAAGAAGCCGGGGAAGTCGGCGTCGGCGTCGGCGAGGCCGTCGGAGGCGGGTGGCAGCGCGTCCGTGGCGCCGGTCAGGACGAGGAGCAGCCCGAAGCCGGCGGATCCGGCGCCGACCCAGGCGGAGCCGACCCCGACTCCGACGCCCCCCGCGCCGGAGCCCCCGGCGTCGTCGGCGCCGCCGCCCGTGACGGAGCCGCCGCCGGCCGAGCCTTCGGCGTCGGCGCACGAGGAGGCGGGGCCGCAGATGGAGCAGCGGGAGCCGGCGCCGGAGGCCGGGTTGCCGGCGTAGGAGGGGGCGGGACGGAGGACGTGACCGGCGTCTCCTGCTCTCGGTTTGCCTTGGGGGGTGGTGGGTGCGTATGGTGGTAGATCGTTTGATCCCATTTGCCCGGCGCCAACGCAGAGCGCGCCGTGTGGCGCGTACTCTCCCTTGCCGTGGCTGACCGCATTGAGGCGGTCGTAATGCGAACACGGAGTTGACGGGCGCGTGCCGACGAGACTCCGGAAGGTTTCGCTTACGCATGTCCATTTCCAGTACTGATCACGCCGTCCTGCCCGAGAACATCGAGGTCAGCGACGAGATCACCGAGACGGCCGACGCCGTCGTGGCCACCGAAGCTCCCGAGACCCCCGAGGCCCCCCAGATCACCTTCGCCGACCTCGGCCTGCCCGAGGGCGTGGTGCGCAAGCTCGCGCAGAACGGCGTGACCGTCCCGTTCCCGATCCAGGCCGCGACCATCCCGGACGCCCTGGTCGGCAAGGACATCCTCGGCCGTGGCCGTACCGGCTCCGGCAAGACCCTCTCTTTCGGTCTGCCGACCCTGGCCACGCTGGCCGGCGGCCGCACCGAGAAGAAGCGCCCCCGTGCCGTCATCCTCACGCCGACGCGTGAGCTGGCCATGCAGGTGGCGGACGCCCTCCAGCCGTACGGCGACGTCCTCGGCCTGAAGATGAAGGTCGTCTGCGGCGGCACGTCGATGGGCAACCAGATCTACGCCCTGGAGAGGGGCGTCGACATCCTCGTCGCCACCCCGGGCCGCCTGCGCGACATCATCAACCGCGGCGCCTGCTCCCTGGAGGACGTGCAGATCGCCGTTCTCGACGAGGCCGACCAGATGTCCGACCTGGGCTTCCTGCCCGAGGTCACCGAGCTGCTCGACCAGGTCCCGGCGGGCGGCCAGCGGATGCTGTTCTCCGCCACGATGGAGAACGAGATCTCCACGCTGGTCAAGCGCTACCTGGTCGACCCGGTCTCGCACGAGGTGGACGCCGCCCAGGGCGCGGTCACGACGATGTCCCACCACATCCTGATCGTGAAGCCCAAGGACAAGGCTCCGGTCACCGCGGCCATCGCCTCCCGCAAGGGCCGCACCATCATCTTCGTCCGCACCCAGCTGGGCGCCGACCGGGTCGCCGAGCAGCTGCGGGACTCGGGCGTGAAGGCGGACGCGCTGCACGGCGGCATGACCCAGGGCGCGCGTACCCGGACGCTGGCGGACTTCAAGGACGGTTACGTCAACGTCCTCGTCGCCACCGACGTCGCCGCCCGTGGCATCCACGTCGACGGCATCGACCTGGTTCTGAACGTTGACCCGGCCGGTGACCACAAGGACTACCTGCACCGCGCGGGCCGTACGGCCCGCGCCGGCCGCACCGGCACGGTCGTTTCGCTGTCCCTGCCGCACCAGCGCCGTCAGATCTTCCGTCTGATGGAGGACGCGGGCGTCGACGCGGCGCGCCACATCATCCAGGGCGGCGCCGCGTTCGACCCGGAGGTCGCCGAGATCACCGGCGCCCGCTCCATGACCGAGGTCCAGGCCGAGTCCGCGGGCAATGCCGCCCAGCAGGCCGAGCGTGAGGTCGCCCACCTCACCAAGCAGCTGGAGCGGGTCACGCGGCGCGCCGCCGAGCTCCGCGAGGAGGCCGACCGCCTCGTCGCCCGGGTCGCCCGTGAGCGTGGTGAGGACCCGGAGGCCGCGGTGGCCGAGGCGCAGGAGCAGGCCGAGGCCGAGGTCAAGGCGGCGATCGAGGTCTCCGTCCCGGAGCAGCCGGTGGCGCGGGACGTCGACCGTGGCGCCCGCGAGGAGCGTCCGGCGTCCTCGTCGTCGTACGAGCGCCGTGAGCGTCGTGACGACCGGGGTGGCCGTTCGTTCGAGCGTCGTGACGACCGTGGTGGTTTCAACCGGGACCGCGACAACCGCGACAGCCGTGACCGCGGTGGCCGTTCCTTCGAGCGCCGCGACGACCGGGGTGGTTTCAACCGCGGCCGTGACGGCCGTGATGGCCGTGACAACCGCGAGCGTGGCGGTTTCGGCCGTGAC
The DNA here is from genome assembly GCF_044746205.1 of Streptomyces sp. NPDC086549. Taxonomy (NCBI): domain Bacteria; kingdom Bacillati; phylum Actinomycetota; class Actinomycetes; order Kitasatosporales; family Streptomycetaceae; genus Streptomyces; species Streptomyces sp. NPDC086549. Next base: position 415,776 of record NZ_JBIVBS010000007.1, read on the forward strand.
CGTGGCTTCGAGCGTCGTGACGACCGCGGTGACCGCGGCTTCGAGCGTCGTGACGACCGGGGTGGCCGTTCCTTCGAGCGTCGTGACGACCGCAGTGGCACCGGCTCCTTCGGCCGCCGTGACGACCGTGGTGGTTTCAACCGGGACCGCGACAACCGCGACAACCGTGACAGCCGTGACCGTGGCTTCGAGCGCCGTGACGACCGTGGTGGCTTCCGCCGGGACGAGCGCGGTGGGCACCGTGGCAGCGAGCGTCCGTTCAACCGGGACCGCCGTGACGACCGCCCCGGCTTCCGCTCCGCCGGGCACGACCGCCCCGCCGGGCACGACCGCTCCGCCGGGCACGACCGCCCCTACGGCCGTCGTGACGACCACCGCGGCACCGGCTCCTTCGGCCGCCGTGACGAAAAGCCGCGCTGGAAGCGCAACGGCTGACATCGGCCGACGGCATCTCTGAGCGCCGCGCCCCCTGCCCGATCCGGGCAGGGGGCGCGGCGCTTTGTCGTCCATGGCGCGTACAGGGGTACTTTCTGGCCACCTTGTGACGCATGTCACGCCACCGGCGAGGGAATTGCTGGGGGCATGACAGATGACGCGACAGTGCGCGGGCCGTCGGACGAGGAACGGCTTGCCCAGCTCGGTTACACCCAGGTCCTCGCCCGCAGGATGTCGGCGTTCTCCAACTACGCCGTCTCCTTCACGATCATCTCGGTCCTGTCGGGCTGTCTCACCCTCTACCTCTTCGGGATGAACACGGGCGGCCCCGCCGTGATCACCTGGGGCTGGGTCGCGGTCGGCCTGATGACGTTGTTCGTGGGCCTCTCGATGGCCGAAATCTGCTCGGCGTACCCGACATCGGCCGGCCTGTACTTCTGGGCCCACCGCCTGGCGCCGCCGCGCTCGGCCGCCGCCTGGGCCTGGTTCACCGGCTGGTTCAACGTGCTGGGCCAGGTGGCGGTGACCGCGGGCATCGACTTCGGTGCCGCGTCCTTCCTGGGCGCGTACCTGAACCTCCAGTTCGACTTCAAGGTCACCCCGGGCCGCACGGTGCTGCTGTTCGCCGGGATCCTGGTCCTGCACGGCCTGCTGAACACCTTCGGCGTCCGCATCGTCGCCTTCCTCAACAACGTGAGCGTCTGGTGGCACGTGCTGGGGGTCGCGGTCATCGTCGGCGCGCTCGCGTTCGTGCCGGACAAGCACCGGTCGACGTCCTTCGTGTTCACCCACTTCGTGAACAACACGGGTTGGGGCAGCGGGGTCTACGTCGTCCTGCTCGGCCTCCTGATGGCCCAGTACACCTTCACCGGCTACGACGCCTCGGCCCATATGACGGAGGAGACCCACGACGCGGCGACGGCGGGCCCCAAGGGCATCGTCCGCTCCATCTGGACGTCATGGATCGCGGGCTTCGTCCTCCTCCTGGGCTTCACCTACGCGATCCAGTCGTACGACGACGAACTCGCCTCCCCGACCGGGGCACCTCCGGCCCAGATCCTGCTCGACGCGCTGGGCGCGACCGCCGGCAAGCTGCTCCTGCTCGTGGTGATCGGGGCGCAGCTGTTCTGCGGAATGGCGTCGGTGACGGCAAACAGCCGTATGATCTACGCCTTTTCGCGTGACGGCGCGCTGCCCTTCTCGCACGTCTGGCACACGGTGAGCCCGCGTACGCGCACGCCGGTGGCGGCGGTGTGGCTGGCGGTGGCCGGGGCGCTGGTCCTGGGCCTGCCGTACCTGATCAATATGACCGCCTACGCGGCGGTGACGTCGATCGCGGTGATCGGCCTGTACATCGCGTACGTCGTCCCGACCCTGCTGCGGGTCCGCAAGGGTGACGCCTTCGAACGCGGCCCGTGGCACCTGGGCCGCTGGTCGCAGCCGATCGGCGTCGTGTCGGTGGTCTGGGTCGGGGTCATCACGATCCTCTTCATGCTCCCCCAGGTCTCCCCGGTCACCTGGGAGACCTTCAACTACGCCCCGGTCGCCGTCCTGGTGGTTCTCGGCTTCGCCGCGGCCTGGTGGCTGGCCTCGGCCCGCCACTGGTTCCTCAATCCCGACCACACCCGCACCGTCACCCGGGAGGCGGCCCGTTCCGGTGTCGCCAAGACGGTCGATCCGTAACAGTTTCGGCCTGTTCCGCCGTCCGACGCGGCCGGGTCTCCGATACCCGATCGGAGACACGGCCTCGTCCGGCTATGCTCGGGGAGGCAACATCGCCTGGGCCCTTAGCTCAATTGGCAGAGCAGTGGACTTTTAATCCATTGGTTGTGGGTTCGAGTCCCACAGGGCCTACCCGCTGGACCCCAGCTCAGAGCAGTACAGAGCTGGGGTCCTGTCCGTTTCGGACGGGCCGAGTGATCGTTAGCTCGGCCCAAGCTCGGACGAGACGCAGACGATCAAGACATGGAGCGGCCCGGCCGGATCGGCGTCCGACCGGGGCTGTGGGTACTGCGATCAGGGCTTGGGCGGGATGATGAATCCCCGCACAGGCTTCGGCTCCGGGTCACGGGAAACTGGCTGCTGCGCACGCTTCCACGCCGCCACCAGGTCCGCGTAACGCGGGTCGATCCACTCGGACATGCGGCCTCCCTTCACGGGGGCTGGACCACGCCGTCGGGCTTCGGCTTCGGCCTGGGCGTGATCACGATGGTGCACTCCGGGGCGTGCCGGCACTTCGCCGCGACCGACACCAGGGTCTCGTCCGACGGCGGGCCCCACAGTTCCGGGGCCGCCTCCCAGCCGAGTTCCAGGCCGGTGTTGCGACGACCGATTGAGTCGAGGCTCATCACTCCCCGTCTGGCGCGTCTCGTCGGGCACGACTGCATGTTCGACGCCGCGCACAGGGGGGCTTGCTCGACCGATTCGCCGAGCACGCCGTGGAGCTGTGGAACTGTGGAGCCGTAGCGTGCCACTCTCGGAAGTCTCCGCGTAAGCCCATTGAGCAGCCGCATCCGGGCCACCAGCAGGCATGGCGAAACGCCCCCTGCACAGCCCGCGTCGGGGCCGTGCAGGGGGCGTTCGAGGTTCAGCGCATGAACAGGGCGGCGGCGCCCGTCGCGGCGCCTGCCAGGCCGACGAGGACGCCGATGGTGGGCAGAGGCCGGCTTCCTCGCTCCAGGGTGCGGAGGCGGTTTTCGTGGTCGGCGACGTCCTCGCGGTCACCCAGCGCCCGGTGAGCGTGCAGGCCCTGACGGCCGAGCTGTCCGGCGAGCCGGCGTGGCGTACCGTGCCGTCGTGGGCGCTGATCGCGACGCAGGACAACGCCATCCCCGCCCAGGCGCAGGAGTTCATGGCGGAGCGCGCCGGATCGCACGTGGTGCGCGTCGAGGCGTCCCACGCGGTGTCCATCTCGCAGCCCGGCGCGGTGGCCGACCTGATCATCGAGGCGGCCAAGAGCACCCGCTGAACCCGAGCGGACCTCACTGGGAACAAGGCACTTGGCGGGAACCCAAGAAACACCTGGTCGGCTTTGGCTAGGACTTTCAATCCGTTGGTCGTGGGTTCGAGTCCCACAGGGGCTACCGGATGAAGGCGGAGGTCAACCCGTCTGACCTGCTACGCAGCGCTCGGGCCGGCTTCGGCCGGCTCGGGCGCTGTTTCGTTTTCGGGGCGGGTGCAGCCGGTCGCCCTCGCGCGCGGTGATCGGCGAACCGGTGGGGGATGGAACGAAGACCCAGTGGATCGCATCTAACTGCCCGGCGCGAGAAGTGCGCCCAGCGGCGTGGGCAAGCTGACAATCGATAATGGACGCGACATGTACACATCAACTGTACAGTTGCGCCATGATCGTCAGATTCCCCCCGCGCGGTCTCCACGGATCCGGTGCGCGTCAACAGCGGCACCGTGCGGCCGACTTCGGCATACGCGTCCGGCGAAGGTCCGGTGCCTGATGGCAACCGCCGTTCGCGCCGAGGAGTCGGGCGCCGCCCCCGCCAAGTCGCCGCGCGTCGCACGACGGTGGGACTGGCCCCTGCTGGTGGTCTGCGCCGTGTCCGCACTCGTGGTGGGTCTGCTGTCGCCCGCCGACACCTCGCAGGAAGCGTGGGGCCTGGCCGCCGCATTGGGTTACGGCTGTGCCGCACTGGTCGCGGCGAGGTCGTCCGCACCGTGGGCGCCGGCTCCCGCCGTGGTCGCGGTCGTCGGCGCGATCGTCGTGCCCCTGCTGTACCTGACGGTGATCAGCAAGGAGCAGATGGAGGTCGGCGTCGTGGAACGGGCGGCCGACCTGCTGTTCTCCTCCGGTGTCCCGTACCACCACACACCGCACGTGGTGCGGGACTTCAATCCCTACCTCCCCGGCATGGCGCTCTTCGGCATACCGCACATGCTGTTCGGCAACATCCCGTTCACCAGCGCCCGGTTGTGGTTCCTCGTCGGTTTCCTGGCGGCCGTAGCGGGCGCGATACGGGTGCTGACCGGCGGCCGGGACGCGGACGCCGGTCCGGTCAGCACCCCGCGCGGGGTCACCGGCAGGACGGGCGTGTTGTGGCTGTTCGCCTGCCCCGTCGTCGCGCTGCCGCTCACCATCGGTGGCGTGGACCCGCCGGTCATCGGGCTGATGTGCCTGGCCCTGGCCTTCACGCAGCGGGGCGATGCCGGACGGGCCGGGCTGGCCCTGGGCGCGGCGGCCGCGCTGAAGTGGACCGCCTGGCCGGCCATCCCGGTACTCGTCGCCGTACTGGCGGTGCGCGGCGGGCGGCGTGCCGCGGTCAGGTGCGCGGCGGGAGCCGTGGGCATCGCCCTGGTCACCGTTCTGCCCGTGGCCCTGACGGACAGCGTTGCCTTCTACCGCAACGTCGTCCTCTACCCGTTGGGTCTCGGTCCCACGGCGTCGTCCGCGCAGAGCCCCTTGCTGGGGCATCTGATCACCGTGCTGGTCCCGCACGGCGACGCGGTCACGATGGCACTCATCGCGCTGAGCGCCGCGGGTGTGGGCCTCTCGCTCGTCATCCGCCCGCCGCGGAGCGCCGTGGCCGGTGCCGACCGACTGGCACTCGGTCTGATCCTGGCGATAGTGCTGTCCCCGGCGACCCGCATCGGCTACGCCATCTACCCCATCGTCCTGCTGGCTTGGCCCCGCTTCGCCGCCGCCCTGTCCGCGGACGTGCCCGACAGGCAGCCCCACGGGACGGATCAGGCGGCCGACCAGCGGGCCTGACGGCACGAACCGGCGTGTCTGCTTCCCCCGTAACCGGGGCAGAACGTGCCTTCGACGCTAAGCCGTTTGCAAGATCACGAAAGTGATGTGATCATGACAAGCAGGCGGAGGTGTTTCACCATGCCTTCGCAGTCAATGATCGATAACGGGGGCAGCATGGTTGGGGCCGCAGCGGGGCAACGCCGCGGCCCCGCCCCCGTCATCGGTCTGCACATCAGGAGGAGACAGTGATGACGGAGCACACTCAGCCCGCAAGACGAGTGCGGAATACCATAGCGCGCGTCGCCGCGCTCGCGGGTGTGGCGGTCGCGGCCGTCGCCCTTGCCACGCCGTCCGCGATGGCCGGTACGAGCGCCAAGCTCAACGGTTGCTACTCCACGTGGGGCAGCACCGGTTCGGTGGGTCACTGTGCCAGGGTGACGACGACCGGCAATTTCAAGAACCGCGGTGTGTGCACCTTCGGTAATGAGGATTCGCTCTGGGAGTTCTTCGGGGCCGGCGAGTCGCACCCGAAGTGGGGCGGAGTCGAGTGCACGTTTGACATCGAGAAGTCCTTCATCATGTTCTCGAATTAAGGCGCCTCGACGGCCAGAGGTATGTGACCGGGTGCTGCCTTCGGGCGGCACCCGGTCACGCACGTGAAAGGAACAACGTGGAACCGATCGCGTCGCTGTCGGGAATCGCGCAGGGCTACGGCCGGCACCAGGTGATCACTGGACTCGACTGGGATCTCGACGTGGGGGTCTATGGACTTCTGGGCCCCAACGGTGCGGGAAAGACGACACTTCTCCGCACTCTCGCCACGGTTGCGCCTCCCGAGGCGGGGACCCTGGAGATCTGCGGCAGAAAGGTGCACTCCGAGCGATCGGCGAGGGCGGCCCGCCCCATGATCGGCTACCTGCCTCAGGAATTCGGATACTATCCGTCCTTTTCCGTCTACGACTTCGTCAGGTACTGCGCGTGGTTGCGCGGGATTCCCGACGGCGAGGCCCACGGCGCGGCTCTGAAAGCAATCGAATCCGTCCTTCTCGACGGACGAGCGCAGGCCAAGATGAAGTCCCTCTCCGGCGGCATGCTGCGTCGCGCGGGCATCGCCGCGGCCATCGTCGGCTCGCCGCGACTGCTGCTCCTGGACGAGCCGACCGTCGGCCTGGACCCGGAACAACGCCTCCAGTTCCGCGAGCTGATCAGATCGCTGACGGGTTCGGCGATCGTGCTGAGCACACACCTCGTCGAGGATGTGGCGGCTGTCTGCGACCAGGTCGTCGTCATGCAGTCCGGAAGGTTCCTCTTCCGGGGCACCCCCGAGGACCTTGTGGGCAACGCCCGGTCGGGAGTGGCGGGCGACAGCCCGTTGGAGCGCGGATACATGGCGGCCCTGTCGGGACAGGGGGTGCCTTCCTGATGCGCATCCTCTTGATGGAGTTGCGGCGCTCTCCCCTGCGATGGTGGTTCCCCGTCCTCGTCGCCCTGGACGTGGCGGTTCTCTTCGGACGGTCCCAATGGTGGATCGGCGTCTGGCCGCAGGCCAGCGCGGCTGCCCAGATACCCTCCTTCTACCTCGGCCCGTTCCTGGCGGCCTACGCCGCCTGGGCCGCCGGCCGGATCCAACGACTCGGGTTCGAGGACCAGCACACCGCGGGAACCCGGCCCAGATGGCAGGTCGAGGGAACTCAGATCGCGGCGGTCGCCGTTTACGGCGCCGCCGCCTACGTCGTGGGCGCGGCGGTTGCCGCCGCAGTCAGTTACCGCGACGCCGGACCCGGATTCCTGTGGCCCAGCTACCTGCTGCTGGGGGCGGCGCTCATCGTTCTGTGCATCGCCGTCGGCCACCTCGCCGGGCGCTGGTTCCCGTCCGCTTTCGCCGCCCCGGTCATCAGCGGTCTGGCCTGCTTCGTGGTGGTGACGATGAACGGCGGCCCGGTGCAGGCCGGTCTGTTCGTGCTCTCCGGCGCCCCTGCGGTGGAAGTGACTCCGCAGAGTCTCGCCATTCGATGGGCTCTGGCGCTGTCCGCGGTGGCCGTCGCCGTTCTCACGCCCCGCACGCTGCCCGGATACACCGGCGAACGCGGGAAGGTGAGCGCCAGGCTGCCGGCCATCGGCTGCTCGGTGCTGGTCGTCGCGTGCCTGGCGGGCGTGGTGACGGCAGGACCGGTGCAGACGGCGCGGGCGAATCCGAGTACTCCGCTGTGCACGCGTACCGAGCCGAAGATCTGCGTATGGCCCGAAGAGCGGATGTACCTGCCGCGCCTCGAGGCGATGGCCAGGCGCGTGTCCGAACTTCCTCCCTTCATCAAAACCCCCTCGGTGTTCTACGAGGAAGGACTGAGGGGCAGCAAGGGGCAGGACACCGACTTCACGATCTTCGAAGGGTCCATGTGGGAGGTGGCCGACAGCATGTCCATCGCCATCACCCGGACGTCCACTCCCCGCTTCTGCGAGGCAACGGACAGCAAGGCCGACGACCGGCGCATGATGGCGTACTTCGAGCTCGACTCGTGGCTCACAGCCCGGGTCTCGGGCGCTGGACGACCGTCCGACATCCACGGGGGGCCGCCCGGTGTCGACCAGAGGGCGATCGCAAAGCTGATCAAGCGACCCGAGTCGGTGCAGGAGGACTGGGCGAAGAAGTGGTTCAAGGTGATCGAGGGTACGCGCTGTGCCTGATCTCAGTGAGTCCTGGATCCGCTACCTGCAGGCTCATCGCTTCCGCGGAATCGCTGTCGGCGGGGCGCTGGTGATCGTGTGTGATGTGGCGTTCGGGTCCGCCCGGCTCGTTTTCCCCTTCAGCGGCGGCGGATCCGCAATTCCTCTGAGACATGAAATTCCCCTGGCCCTGGCCGTGATCGCCGTAAGCGGCCTCGGCAGCGCCATGGACTCCCTGGAGGAGACGGCGGCGAAGGGCTTCAGGCGGGTCGAGATCGCCGGACTCGTCGGGGCCGTCTCAGTGGCGGCGCTGCTGCTCGTCGCGGCAGAAGCGCTCGTGAGCCCCGTGGACACCGTTCTGCTGCTCCTCCGCGGCTTGCTGATCTGGGTCGGGCTCGCCCTGTTGTCCGGGCGGGTATGGGGATGGCGACTTTCCTGGATCCTTCCGCTGGTCACCCTGTTCCCCCTGACGTACTGGCAGGTCGACGGCCTGGGACGGTTCCGGTGGTGGGACTGGACGGATCAGCCCGGATCCTCGGCTCCCTGCTGGGGAATCGCAATCGGCAGCCTGCTTGCGGGCGGGGTCGCGATGGCGCTGACTCCATGGCGCGTCATCCGGTTGCGGCGCGTATTTCTGCGGGGCAGGTAGCGGGCAGAGGAATTGATTGCGGCGTACGCGATCCTCTGATCGTCCATGCGTACGCCCGATGGACGCACTGCAGGGGTGCCCCGAGTCGGGACACCCCTGCAGTGCTGATCTCGCCTCGCGTCTTACGAGTGAATCTTGAAATTGATCCAGGACCTGTTGGCGGAGATGGTGCACTCCGCGTAGCCCCAACCGTCGTGGGAGGAGTCCTTGTGGAAGTAGTACCAGACCGACGAGTCTCCGCCGAGGGCGCAGTCGACCTCGTTCTGGAAGTCACCGGTACGCGTCACCGTCTGGCAGTGTCCGAGGGACCCGGTGTTGCCCCAGCTGGAATAGCAGCCGTACAACTTGCTGCTCGTGCCGGCCAGCGCGTCCGGGGCGGTCACCGCGACGGCTGCCGCGGCCAGACCCGCGATCGCAAGCGCTTGCGCCATCGTCTTCCGTGCTCGCGTCGCGGATCGAGTGAGCTCCGCCATATTCATTTCTCCTGATGTGCAGACCGGCGGCGGGTCGGGATAGCGACGTTGCCCCGCCGTCACCCCAACCGTTGTTCCGCTGCCGGTGGTTGGCTGAAAGGCGTGAGCGGTGGAACGCTCGCGCCACCTGTCATGATCGCATCAGGATGTCCGTTTCGCAACGACAACGGAGCGAGGGCTGTCCGATATTGATCAGAACGGCAGGTGCTCCGGGCCGCTCCGTGTATGAGTGAACTTGCGGTGGTGGCTCGGCAGTTGTCGCCGTCGGCGCGGAAGGCTCTTCGGCTGCGGGCGGTGGCGGTGGCGGTGTCAGCGGCGGGCCGGACTCGCGAGGGTGTCGCGGCGGTGTTCCAGGTTCCGGGCCCTTGGAGGCCGTTGAGGCTGTCCCGCTGGGGTAGGCGTTTGCCCGCCGTCCCTAGAGGCTGAGCGGGAGTGGGTCCTGGTGCCAGGACTGCTGCTCAGCCGCGTGTCCCGAACGGTGTTGGGCACGCTGGTCGCCCGCGTTCGCTCCGCGTCCGGACGCCGGGCGTAGTCCGGTCCTGTCCGGAAACCCAGGGAGTGTCCGTGACAACCACGCTGGGTGAAGTTCATTCCGTGAAGCGCCGGACCGTCGCGCTCACGTCTCGAGTCCCACAGGGCCTACGGCAGAGCCCCGGTCCGGATCTTGTCCGAACCGGGGCTCGTTTCGTGTGCAGAGGCGCCGTGTGCAGAGGCGTCGGCGTGGAGCCGATCAGCCCACGCCGAGCTCCGTCAGTTCGCCCAGCGGCAGCGTGTGCTGGGTCTGCAGGACCTTCGCCCGCAGATAGCGGACGTTGTGGGCGGTGGTGAAGACGCCCGTCGGGACGCGGTCGTGGACGGCGATGCCGAGGGTGCGCAGCTGCTGCGACTTGTCGGGGTTGTTGGAGAGGAGGTCGAGCTCCTCGATGCCGAGAGCCTGCAGCATCTGGGCGGCGGCCGTGTAGTCGCGGGCGTCCTCGGGGAGGCCGAGGGCGGCGTTCGCCTCGTACGTGTCCAGGCCCTGGTCCTGGAGGGCGTACGCGTCGAGCTTGTTGTAGAGGCCGATGCCGCGGCCCTCCTGACGGAGGTAGAGCAGGACGCCGCCGCGGTCGGCGATGCGCTCGACCGCCTCGCGCAGCTGCGGGCCGCAGTCGCAGCGGGCCGAGCCGAAGACGTCGCCGGTCAGGCACTCGGAGTGCAGGCGGACCAGCGGGACGGGGCCGGGCTCGCCGAGGACGACGGCGACGTGCTCCTGGCCGTCCGCCAGGCCGTGGAAGGTGACGAGTTCGGCGTCGACGCTGTAACCGTCGTGGAAGCGCAGCGGTACCCGGACGCGGGCGCGCGGCGTGGCGGCGGGGGTGTCGGGCATGCGGGTCTCCCGGGTGCAAGGAGTTTCAGATTTGAAGCAGATGCCGGAACCCTACCCCATGCTTTAAATTTGAAGCAACCGATTTGCGGATCTGATGCCGGTGTCACGAACAGGACTTGGGCGACCGGCGCCGCCACGGCACGTCGTCCGACGCGCACCCCGCGTCCTCGCCCTGGAGCGCGTCGGCGACCGAGCCGAAGATCTCCTCCAGCTGCCGCACCTGCTCGGGGCTGAGGTGGTCGAAGAGGGAGGCGCGTACGGTCGCCACGTGACCCGGTGCCGCACGTTCCAGAACGGCCATCCCGTCGTCGGTCAGCGCGGCGGTGCTGCCCCGCTTGTCGGTCGGGCACCCCTCACGCCGTACCAGGCCGTCCTTCTCCAGCCGGGTCACGGCGTACGTCAGCCGACTCCGGGTGATCTTCGACTTCTCCGCGAGGTCGGTCATGCGCAGCTTGTGCTCCGGCGCCTCGGAGAGGTTGGCCAGGATGGAGTAGTACAGGTGCGGCATACCGGTGTCCTGCTGGAGCTGCCGGTCGATCGCGTCCTCCAGGAGCAGGCTGCCGGCCATGTAGGCGCGCCAGGCGCTCTGCTCCTCGGGGGTGAGCCAGCGGGTCGTCATGCCGCCAGTGTAAGTTTGTTTCAAACTTGAACCAAGACCGCACGTCAGTCCTCGTCCATCAGTCCCCCTCCATCAGTCCTCGTCCGTCAGCCTTCGTCAAGGAGAGCGCGTCGATGCCGTACCCGTACGTCCTGTTGTCCGCCGCCGTCTCCCTCGACGGCTACCTGGACGACACCGGCCCCGAGCGGCTCCTGCTCTCCAGCCCGGCCGACTTCGACCGGGTCGACGAGGTGCGCGCGTCGGTCGACGCGATCCTGGTCGGCGCCGGCACGATCCGCGCCGACAATCCGCGCCTCCTGGTCAACTCGCCCGAGCGGCGGGCCGCCCGCCTGGCCGCAGGCCGGCCCGAGTACCCCCTCAAGGTCACCGTCAGCGGCTCCGGCGATCTGGACCCGGACGCGAAGTTCTGGCACACGGGCGGCGAGAAGGTCCTCTACACGACGGAGAAGGGCGCCGAACGCGCACGGGGACTCGGCCTCGCCGCCGACATCGTCCCGCTGGGCCCCGACCTCGACTGGCGAGCACTGCTCACGCACCTGTACGCGGAGCGCGGGGTGCGCCGCCTGATGGTCGAGGGCGGCGGCACCATCCACACCCAGCTGCTGCGCCAAGGCCTCGCCGACGAACTCCAGCTGGTCCTCGCCCCGCTCTTCGTGGGGGATCCGGGGGCGCCCCGGCTGTTCGGCCCCGGGGGCTACCAGGGCGGGCGGCTGCGGCTCGCGGAGACGCGCCGCATCGAGGACGTCGTGCTGATGCGCTACGAGCCGACAGCGCCCGGCACCGGGGCGTCGGTCACCGCGGCGGACCGGCACTGGATGCGCATCGCCTGCGAGCTGGCGGCGCTGTGCCCGCCCTCGGAGACGGCGTTCAGCGTGGGCGCGGTCGTGGTCGCCGCGGACGGGACCGAGCTGGCGCGGGGCCACTCGCGGGAGGGCGACGACCCGGTCGTGCACGCCGAGGAGGCGGCGCTGGCCAAGATCGACCCGGCCGACCCGAGGCTGGCCGCCGCCACGGTGTACAGCAGCCTGGAGCCCTGCGCCCGGCGGGCCTCGCGGCCCGCTCCCTGCGCGCGGCTGATCCTGGAGGCGGGGGTACGGCGGGTGGTCACCGCATGGCGGGAGCCGGACACGTTCGTGGCGGGGGCCGACGGCAGCGGGCTGCTGGCGGGCCAGGGCGTCGACGTCGTCGTACTGCCCGAGTACGAGGGCCGGGCCAAGGCGCCGAACCGCCATCTGCTGGCCCGCGAATAAACCCGTGCACTTGCACCCCTGAGCATGGCGTATGCTTAAGGCACACCGACGCGGGGTGGAGCAGCTCGGTAGCTCGCTGGGCTCATAACCCAGAGGTCGCAGGTTCAAATCCTGTCCCCGCTACTCAAGGCTCAGGGCCGGAATCCAGTACACGGATTCCGGCCCTGAGTGTTTGCTGTGTTTTCTGTGTGTTCCGTGAACCAGCCCGTGGACCGGCCCGTGAACCAGTCCGAATATCACGAAGAGTGACCGGATGGCAGCCCTCCGCGTAACATCCGAGTCACCATCAAAACCGCGGTGACTCATGTACCGCGGTCAACTCGCCCGTTTTTCGCCGGTCATGGCGTGTAAGTCCCGCACGAAAAACATTAACGATCAAGCAGAACAGCTTGGAATCTGACACGGGGGTCTATTAACGTTCGATAACGCAGCGCGGTCGTCCCAGCCGTCACAAGAGTCGGCTCCGTGCGCACGCGCCGAATCCCGCGAGGGAACCGGGGAACCACCACCTTGGGGTGAATCACGCGGAAGCCGCCGTGGAGCAACGGCCGGTATACGCGCGTAGGAGACCTTCCTGCTCCGAACCCGTCAGCTAACCCGGTAGGCGGCGGAAGGAAAGGAGTGCGCCCGCGTGGCGTCCAACCGGCCTGCCCCCACAGCCCCGTTCGTGCCGAGTGAGCACACCGAGACCTTCGGTTACGGCAGCTACCGCACCGACGAGGGCCCCTGGGAGGAATGGAACCCCACCGAGGAGTCCATCAGCCCGGTACGCGGCCGGCACCGCGTCGCCAAGCAGCGCGGCGGCGGCGGACTCGCCCGCAGCTCCACGGTCCTGGGCGTCGGCGTCATAGCCGCCGTCGGCGCGGGCGGCATGGCCAGCGCCAACACCGGCAAGCCGCCGGTGTCCATCTCCATGCCCGACCTGCCCTCCGTCGGCTCCCTGCTCGGCGACGACGCCTCCTCGGACGCCCCCAAGGGCTCCGCCACCCCCCTCAGCAACGTCGGCATGACCTCCGCCGACAGCGCCCAGGGCGCCTCCGACGCCGGTGAGGCGCTGCGCAACCGCATCATGGCCCAGGCCGAGAGGCAGCAGGGCCAGGTCGACAGCAAGGCCGCCGCCGCTGTCGTGGCCGCCGCCGACAAGCAGGTCGCCGACGCGGCCGCCAAGGCGGAGAAGGCCGCCGCGGCCAAGGCCGCCGACAGCAAGGCGGCGGCGGAGGCCGCGGCCAAGAAGAAGGCCGAGGCCGAGCGGCTGGCCCGGCTGGCCAAGCAGTACACGCTGCCGACCTCCTCGTACACGATCACCTCGACCTTCGGTGAGGCCGGCGCCATGTGGTCGTCCGGCTACCACACCGGCCTCGACTTCGCCGCGCCCACGGGCACGCTCATCAAGGCCATTCACAGCGGCACGATCACCGAGGCGGGCTGGGCAGGCTCCTACGGCTACCGCACGATCCTCACCCTCGACGACGGCACCGAGCTGTGGTTCTGCCACCAGTCCTCGATCAGCGTCTCGGTCGGGCAGAAGGTCGGCACCGGCGACGTCATCGGCCGCGTGGGCGCCACCGGCAACGTCACCGGCCCGCACCTGCACCTGGAGGTCCACCCCGGCGGCCAGGCCACCGGCATCGACCCGATGACGTGGCTCCGCAGCAGGGGCGTCAACCCCTGAGACACCTCTTCGATCCCCGGCAGTCCTGACGACACCCCCCCGACGTCAGGGCTGCCGGTCAGGTGTTTACGGGATCTTTGCGGGTGCGTCCGGAATCTTCCGTTCTGCTGTGGCCGTTGTCACAGAACATGACTTCCCTTCGTAAACTCGGCTCCTCCGACCTCGAGGTCTTCCCGCTCGCCCTCGGCGGCAACGTCTTCGGGTGGACCGCCGACGAGGCCTCCTCCTTCGCCGTCCTGGACGCCTACGCGGCCGCCGGCGGCAATTTCGTCGACACCGCGGACTCCTACTCGGCGTGGGTCGAGGGCCACACGGGCGGCGAGTCCGAGACGATCGTCGGCAAGTGGACCAAGGCCCGCGGCAACCGTTCCGACGTGGTGATCGCGACCAAGGTGAGCCAGCACCCCGATTTCCAGGGCCTGTCCGCCGCGAACATCAGGGCCGCGGCCGACGCCTCCCTCCGCCGCCTGGACACCGACTACATCGATCTCTACTACACCCACTTCGACAAGCCCGAAGTGCCGGTCGAGGAGATCATCGGCGCGCTGGACGAGCTGGTGAAGGCGGGCAAGGTACGGCACATTGCCGCCTCCAACATCACCCCGGAGCGCCTCCAGGCCTCCCTGGACTTCTCCGACCGCGAGGGCCTGGCGCGGTACGTGGCGCTCCAGCCGCACTACAACCTCGTCTCCCGCGACACCTACGAGGGCCCCCTGCAGGACGTCGTCATCCGCAGCGGCCTCGCGGCCGTCCCGTACTTCGCCCTGGCCGCCGGCTTCCTCACGGGCAAGTACCGGCCCGGTACGACGGTGGACAGCGCGCGTGCCCAGGGCGCCGCGAAGCACCTCGCCACCGAGCGCGGCCCACGGGTGCTCACCGCGCTGGACGAGATCGCCGCCGCGCACGGGGCTCCTGTCGCCACGGTCGCCCTCGCCTGGCTGGCCGCCCAGCCGACGGTGACGGCCCCGATCGCCTCGGCACGCACGGTGGAGCAGCTTCCGGCGCTGCTGGAAGTGGCCGAGCTGCGGCTGTCGGAGGAGGAACTGGGGAGGCTGACGGAGGCGTCGGCGTAACCGGCCTGCCGTTCCTGCCGGCCCGCTACGACCGGTAGGGGTTGTATGCGGGATACGGCGCCGTCGGGTATCCGTACGGGAGTGGCATCCCGTACGGCACCGGTGGCCCGTACACCGGCCGTGGCGCGGCCGTCCGTGCCGCGTACTCCATCGCCGGACGTGCGACGTGCCGCAGCTCCCACAGCTCCGCGAGCAACTCCCGCTCCCGTGCCACGTAGTCGGCCCCCGCACGGCCCCGCAGCCCGCGGCGCCGCAGGAACGCCAGCTTCGTCGCGTACGCCTCGTACTGCCCCACGGCGCGCGCCGCCGGCTTGCCCAGGTGGTGGCCGGCGTAGTCCCGGGCCATCTGGCGCGCCCGCATCGAGCCGAGCACGAACGGCTCGGCGGGGCCCAGCCACCCGGCGAAGACGTACGCCGGCAGCTCCTCCCGTACGGTCCGCAGCTCGCGCTGCCGCGTCCAGATCGCCAGCCAGGTCAGCAGCCCGAACGAGGGCACCATGAACGCCCCGTACACGGCGAAGAATCCGTACGGTCCGAAGGTCGAGGAGCCGTTCCAGAACGCGTGCATGCTCATCGCGAGCAGCAGTCCGCCGAGCGGCAGCAGCACGCGCCGCACGTGCTGCCGCTCGGCGGAGAGCGCGGCGATGCCGAAGCCGATGCCGGTGAGAACGGTGAAGAGGGGGTGCGCGAACGGGGACATGACGACGCGCACGAAGAAGGTGGCGGCGGTGACGGAGGCGATGCCGCGGTCGCCGGTCAGCTGGTCGGTGCCGAAGGCGGTGCCGAGATAGAGGATGTTCTCGGTGAAGGCGAACCCGGTGGCGGTGACCCCCGCTATCACCACGCCGTCCACGATCCCGGTGAAGTCCCGTCTGCGGAACAGGAAGACGAGGAGCACGGCCGCCGCTTTGGAGGACTCCTCCACGATGGGTGCGATGACGGTGGCGCCGAGGGTGTCGGCGCCGGCCGGGTCGGCGGTGGCCGTGGCTATCCACCTCGTCGCGAAGCTGTTGGCCACGATGGCTATCAGCGCCGCCGCGCAGGCGCCCCACGCGAACGCGAAGAGTGTGTTCCGCCAGGGCCCGGGTTCGACCCGGTCGAGCCAGCGGAAGGCGGCTATGAGCAGCGGCACCGGCAGCACGGCGAGGCCGATTCCGACCAGGAACCCTTCCGTGCCGGTCTGTTCGCGCACGAGCGCGAGGATGACGAGCCCGGAGAGCGCGAGCAGGGTGATCAGTGCCCCGTACCGCACCCATTTGCGCTGCCACCAGTGAGGGTGCCGGAGCGCACCGTCGACCGGGTCGGTGGGGTGCGTCGGATACGGGGGGAAGGTGGCCACGGCATTGACCCTAACGTCGCTGCTGCTCCCGGTGCTGTACGCGTCGGAAGAGCAGATCGTTCACCACATGACCCTTGTCCAGTCCCTGGCCCTCGAAACGGGTCAGCGGCCGGAAGTCGGGACGCGGCGCGAAACCGCCGTCCGGCCGGGTGTTCTCGAAGTCCGGGTGGGCGGTCAGTACTTCCAGCATCTGTTCCGCGTACGGCTCCCAGTCCGTCGCGCAGTGCACGATCGCCCCCGGCCTGAGGCGGGTCGCGGCGAGGCTGAGGAACTCCGGCTGGATCAACCGCCGCTTGTGGTGCCGCTTCTTGGGCCAGGGGTCGGGGAAGTAGACGCGCAGTCCGTCGAGCGAGTCGGGGACGAGCATCTCGCGGAGCAGGATGATCGCGTCGCCGTTCGCGACGCGGACGTTGGACAGCCCGCCCTGGTCGGCGAGGTTGAGCAGGTTGCCCTGCCCCGGGGTGTGCACGTCGACGGCGAGGATGTTGAGGTCGGGGTTGCCGGCGGCCATCTGTGCGGTGGCCTCGCCCATGCCGAAACCGATCTCCAGCACGACGGACTTGTCGTTCCCGAACAGCTCGCCCAGGTCGATGATCCGCTGCCCGTCGATGTCGAGCCCCCACTTGGGCCACAGCCGCTGCAGCGCGTCCGCCTGCCCCGCGGTCACCCGGCTCCGCCGTGGCTGGAAGCTCCGGATCCGCCGCTCGAAGTGCGATCCGGCGGGATCGGCCCTGGGCCCGTCGGGGAAGCGGGGCTCGCCCTTGGCGCGGGTGTGCCGGACGGATGCGCCGGGGACGTGCCGGGGAGGTTCGGGGGTGTTCAGCGAGTCAGCCACAGTGGGACCGATTTTACGCGAGCGGTGAGACGGGCATTCCGTCACAGCGAGCCCAGCACGGCCAGTGCCCTGCGCGCCACCTCCCTCCCGATCGGCAGCGATGCCGTGGCCGCGGGCGACGGAGCGTTCAGCACATGCACGGCCCGTGCCCCCTCCTGGATCAGGAAGTCGTCGACAAGCGTCCCGTCCCGCAGGACGGCCTGCGCCCGCACCCCCGGGGCCGCCCGCACCAGGTCCCCCGGCTCCACGGCCGGCAGCAGCCGCCGCACCGCCTGAGTGAACGCCCCCTTCGACACCGAGCGCCGGAATTCCCCGGCCCCGTACCTCCAGTGCCGCCGGGCCATCGCCCACGCTCCGGGCCAGGCCAGCGTCCCCGCCACCTCACGCGGCCGCACGACCCCCCACCCGTATCCCTCGCGGGCCAGGGCGGGCACCGCGTTGGGGCCGACGTGCACACCGCCGTCGATCCCGCGCGTGAGATGCACCCCGAGGAACGGGAACGCCGGATCCGGCACCGGATACACCAGTCCCCGCACCAGTCCGGGCCGCGCCAGCTCGTAGTACTCCCCCCGGAACGGCACGATCCGCACCTCGGGCTCGTCCCCGGTCAGCCGGGCCACCTCGTCGCAGTACAGCCCGGCGCAGTTCACCAGCACCCGGCCGCGCACGATCTCCCCGCCCGCTGTCCGCACGGCGACACCCAGTTCCGGCCGCCGGTCCACCCGCACGACCTGTGCCCCGTAGCGGATCTCCGCCCCGGACGCCTGCGCCAGCTGCCGTGCGACCCCGACGAAGTCGGCCACGCCGGTCGTCCCGACGTGTATCGCCGCGAGTCCCCGCACCTCCGGCTCGTACTCCGCGATCTGCGCGGCGCCCAGTTCGCGCACCGGGATCCCGTTCTCCCGGCCGCGCTGCACCAGCGCGTGCAGCCGGGGCAGCTCCTCCCGCTCGGTGGCGACGATCAGCTTGCCGGTGACGGCGTGCGCGATGCCGTACTCCGCGCAGAACTTCACCATCTCGGCGGCGCCACGCACCGCGTACCGCGCCTTGAGCGAGTCCGGCCGGTAGTAGATCCCGCTGTGGATGACGCCGCTGTTGCGCCCCGTCTGGTGCCGGGCGGGACCCGGCTCCTTCTCCAGCACCGTCACCCGCGTGCCCGGCCGGGCACGCGTGATCGCATACGCCGTCGACAGACCGACGATCCCGCCGCCGATCACCAGCACGTCGCAGTCGTACGCGCCCTCCCGCACCTGCACCACCTCCGGCTTCGATAGTGCACTGCGCCACTGACAATTCCTTAGTGCAGTACGCCACTGACAGTGCCTTCAAACCCGGGAGGTGTCGGGGTGCCGGTGCCGGGAGGCTCAGGCCGGGGCCATCAGCAGCGGCCGCGCCCGCTCCCGCAACTCGACCACGCGCGGTTCGTCGCCGTACGGCTCCAGCCGGTGGAGCAGGTCCTTCACGTACTCCGTGGTGCGCGCGGACGATATCCGCCCGGCCACCTCCACCGCCCGTACGCCCTGCTCGCACGCCGCGTCCAGATTGCCCGACTCCAGTTCGGCGACCGCCGAGACGACCAGCCGCAGCCCGTGCGAGCGCACGAACTCCTCCGTCGGCTTCGACAATGCCTGCTCGGTGAAGCGCCGGACCTGCCGCGGTGCCTTCAGATCGCGGTAGCACTCCGCGGCGTCGGCGGCGAACCGGTCGTAGGAGTAGAAGCCGAGCCAGGTCGGGTCGTTGTCGCCCTCCCGGGCCCGCTCCAGCCAGCTCTCGGCGGCCTTCAGGGCCGCGCCGGCCGCCTGCGCGTCACCGGCGCGTGCGTGCGCGCGTGCCTCGACCAGGCGGAAGAAGCTCATGGTGCGGGCGGTGGCAAGACTCCGGTTGCGCTCCACGGCGGCCTGGGCGAGGTCGACGCCCTCGTCGCCGAAGCCCCGGTAGGTCGCCTGCAGCGACATGGACGCCAGGACGTAGCCACCGAGGGGGACGTCGGCGGCCGCGCGCGCAAGGCGCAGCGCCTGGATGTAGTACCGCTGGGCGGCCTCCTGCTGGCCCGTGTCGAAGGCCATCCAGCCCGCGAGCCGGGTGAGTTCGGCGGAGGCCCCGAACAGGGCCCGGCCGACCTCGTCGGAGTACGAGCCGAGCAGCAGCGGCGCCGCCTCCACCCTTAAGCACTCCGGCACCATGGACGAACGCCAGTCGCCGCCTCCGTACTTGGAGTCCCAGCGCCTGGCGTCCTCGGCGGCCTCCCGCAGTTTCTGCACATCGCTGTGGCCGACTTTGATCGGTGCGCCGGAGCCCTCGGAAGGGTTCGCCTCGCGTGCCACCGAGCTGTCGGCGGGGGTTATCAGCCACCGTGAGGCGGGCGTTGCGTATGCGCTCACCGCGAATGATCCGGCCAGCGACTGCCAGATGCCGCCGGAGCCGGCCCGGCGTCCGGCGAGGTCGAGACGGTAGAGCTCCGTCGCCGACCGCACCGCCTGTCCGACGTCTCTGGGGAAGGCGAGGCCCACTTCGGGCGCGGGATCCGCGTCCGCCAGGCCGATCTCGTGGAGCGGCACCGGGCGGCCGAGTTTCTGGCCTATCGCGGCGGCGATGAGGTGCGGCGCGGCGCCCTGCGGCACCATGCCCTTCGACACCCAGCGCGCCACCGACGTCTTGTCGTAGCGAAGAGTCAACCCGCGTTGAGCGCCAAGATCGTTGACGCGTCGCGCGAGCCCTGCGTTGCTGATTCCCGCGAGGGCGAGAACGGCGCCGAGCTTTTCGTTCGGCCCGCGTTGCTCCCTGGACATGCGCCACCCCTCGACACAGACGGCTGCCGCGCTGGCATAACCACGCGGCATTCGTAAACCCAGCGTAGTTCGCCGCATCCCAAGCGTTAAGGGGCATTGTTCCGGATGGCGGGATTGTGGTCCGCGCGGAGGCGCGGGCCCTTTACGCACCGTGCACGGGCTGTCGCGGCGTGCCCCCGCCGTGTGGCCGTGCGCCTGTCCGTGCGCTCTTCTCCGGCCATGCGGGGAGCGGTTCCATGGATCGTGCGTGGGTCGGCCCGCTGTACTGGATCCAGTGGGCTGGGGGACACCGCCACCTTCATCCCCGCGGGTGGCGGACCGGTCCGGGAGGCGATGCCCGCCTCCCGGACTGCGCGCTGTCCGTGCACCGCGCCGAGCCTGTACGGAGCGTGCGCAAGCCTGTCCCGCCGCTGCCGATTTGGCTGAAAATCGACCCCGTCTCTCGCGGGCGATTACGGCTCCCACCATGGAAGTTGAGGGCGCGAAAGGCGTTTTGGGGGAGCGTACCGGGGGCGCATTCGAGTCGCAGTTCCCCTGTGTCGTACGGGGGTTCGCTTCTGTGCGGGCACGCGCGCATGGGCGCGTGTCATCGGCCGAAGGCGGCGCCGTAGCCCCTCGGGGGCGCGTTCTTCATGGCAGCATGGTGAACCGGTTCGTACGGTGCACTGGTTGTCCACAGCCTGTGGAGGCGTCGATGCGGTGGTTGGTGGGATGGAGCAGCACCGCCGCTGCGGCCGGAATCGGCTCCGCCGGCGCCACCGGTCACGACGGCGAGACCGTGCACCCGGTCGGCTCCCAGCTCCTGTGGGGCGACCCCGATCCCCTGTGGGCGGTCGGCGACTGGCGCCCGGACGAGGTACGCGTGGTGGAGGCCGACGCGCAGAACCGGATCGCCGTCCTGGGCACCTGCGGCGCCTCCGACGAGGAACTGCGGCTCGGCCTGTTCACCGCGCGCGGAGGGGCACTTCGGCATCTGACGGCCTGGCCCGGCAGCTACACGGCCGTCGTCCAGGTCGGCCGCCGCGTCACCGTCTGCGGCGATCTCGCGGGCGCCCGGCCGGTGTTCCACACTCCCTGGGCGGGCGGCACGGCGTACGCGACGGCCGCGCTTCCGCTCGCCGACCTCATCGAGGCCAACCTCGACTTCGGCCACCTCGCGGCGCTGCTCGCCGCTCCCGACGTACCGGCCGCGCTGCACGACTCGACGCCGTACGAGGGTGTGCGGCGGGTTCCGCCGGGGCATGCGCTGATCCTGCGCGCCGGAGCACGTGAGATCGCGGGGTACGAGCCGGTCACCTCCCTCGCGGTGGCGGCGCCCTCGGCAGACCCGGACAGCGCCGTGGACGCCGTGCGGGACGCGCTCGTGGAGGCGGTGCGGGCCCGCCTCTCCGCACCCCGGCACGTCCCCGGCATCGACCCCGGCCCGGTGCCCGGCATGGGACCGGCCGAACGGCGCGCCGCGCGCGGGATGCCCGTGCCCGGGATCGGCGCGGACCTGTCCGGGGGCCCTGCCTCGGGGACGCTGGCCCTGCTGGCCGCCGGCCTCCCGGGCAGGCCGGGCACGGTCCTCGGCCACGGCACCGGCTCCGGCGAGCGGCTGCTCGCCGTCACCTTCAACGACCTGGCCGTCGGCGGCCGCGAGGCCGAGCTGGAGCGGGCGGGGACGCTCGCGGCCAACCCGCGCCTGCACCACGTCGTGGTGGCCGGCGGCGAGGAGGTGCTGCCGTACGCCGACCTGGACGGCCCGCTGACGGACGAACCGGCACCGTCACTGGTGACGGCGGGCCGCCATCGCGCACGCCTGGCGTCGGGCAGCGCGGACCACTTCACCGGCTACGGCGCCCGCCAGGTCCTGGACGCCCACCCGGCCCGCCTCGCGGACCTCCTGATGGACCGCAAACGGCGCCATCTGGTGCGCCCGGTCGCGGCACTGGCCAGGGCGGACGGCTCGGTGATGGTCCCCGCGCGCGTGTACAGCGCGGCACGGCGGCTGGCGCGGACGCCGTACCGGGCGGGCGTGGAAGTGCTCGCCGAACGCCTCCTGCGCCGCCGCTTCGACGAACCCGGAGGCGCGGTCGGAGCGTCCCTCGCGGCGCTCACCTGGGCCAGACCGGGGCCCGCGGCGCGCTGGCTGACCGGCGAGGCGCTCGCTGAAGTATCGGTTCTCCTCCAGGGCTCGGCGAACCGCTCCGGAGTGGGCCCCGGCCAGCGCCCCGGCGACTACCGCGCGCGTGCGGCGCTGGCCCGGTACGCGGCGGACATCCGGGTGCTGGAACAGGCCGCCGAGATCCGCTCCCAGCGCCTGCACGCCCCGTTCCTCGACAACCAGGTGGTCCGCGCCTGCCGCGAACTCCCCGAGGCCCTCCGGGTGCAGCCCGGCGCCCGTGCCGCCATCCTCCGTACCGTCCTGGAGGGCGCGGGCGTCACGGACCTCCCGCCCGGCTGGGGCGCCCCCTCCCACGCCTCCTCGGCCGCCGCCGCCCGCACGGGCCTGCGCGTGGCCGCCGACTCCCTCGTCTCCCTGTTCACCACCCCCCTGCTCGCCGATGCCGGTCTGATCGAGGCCCGCGTGGTGCGCAAGGCCCTCCGCGGGGCGGCGGCGGGCGAGCCACTGCCGCTGGACGGCCTGGCCGACCTGGTCTCCCTGGAGCTGTGGCTGCACCGGCTGCTGGCGCGTCGGGGGACCTGCTGGACCGGCACCCCGGCACGCGCGCGTGCGGTGCCCGCCGGGATCACGCCGAGGCGCGGGGCGCTGGCCTCCGGCGGCTGAGCCGGGTACCCGCATGGCTGCGGGCAGTCGTGCCTCCCCTCAAGAGCTCGGGGGAGGCCCGCAAGCTCCGGGGCCGCGCGACCCACCCCCGCCCAGCACCGGGCGGTCGATCGCCCGACGGCAATCGAAACCCCATCGCCCCGCGTCGCACCCCCGGCGACAATGACCCGGTGCGGTACAGAATCCTGGGCCTGACCCAAGCGACGGACGACCAGGGAACCCCCATCCCCATCGGCGGCTCCCGCCTCCGCGCCCTGCTCACCGCCCTCGCCCTCCGCCCCGGCCGCACCACGACCCCCGAGACCCTGATCGACGAGGTCTGGGCGGACGACCCGCCCCAGGACGCCCCGGCCGCCCTCCAGGCACTGGTCGGCCGCCTGCGCCGTACCGTCGGAAAGCACACCGTCACCTCCGACCCCGGCGGCTACCGCCTCGCGGCGACCCGGGACGACATAGACCTCCACGTCTTCGAGCGGCTGGTGCGCGAGGGCGCCTCCGCCCTCGACCGGGGTGACCCGGTCGCCTCCTTCCGTGCCCTCACCGAGGCCCTCGCCCTCTGGTACGGCCCCGCCCTCGCCGACCTCCCCGACCGCACCGCCGCGACCCGCCCGGAGGCCCTGCGCCTGGAGGCGACCCGCGCCCGAGCCGCCGCAGCCCTCGAACTCGGCCGCGCCCACGACGTCGTACCGGAGCTGAGGGAACTGACCACGGCCCACCCGTACGACGAACCGATGCACGCCCTCCTCATCCGGGCCCTGCGCGACACCGGCCGCCCCGCCGACGCCCTCGCCGCCTACGACACCGCGCGCCGCACCCTCGCCGACGGCCTGGGCGCCGACCCCGGACCGGAACTCAGAGCCCTCCACTCGGAGTTGCTCACGCAGGAGGCGGCTCCCGCCCACTCCCCCCTTGTCCAGTCCCGCGAACGAACCGGCAACATCCGCCCCCGTCTGACGTCCTTCGTCGGCCGGGAACCCGAGCTCGCGGCCATTCGTTCCGAATTGCGCAGGGCCCGCCTCGTCACCCTTACCGGACCGGGCGGCTCGGGCAAGACCCGGCTCGCCGAGGAGGCCGCCGCCGGGCTCCCGCAGGCCTGGCTGGTCGAGCTCGCCCCGCTCGACCGGCCCGAGGCGGTACCGGGCGCGGTGGTCAGCGCGCTCGGACTGCGCGAGACCGTGCTCATGACCAACGAACTGGCGAGCCCCCAGGCAGACCCGGTCGCCCTGCTCGTCGAGTACTGCGCCCAGCGCAGCCGACTCCTGATCCTTGACAACTGCGAACACGTCATCGGCGCGGCCGCCGACCTCGCCGAGACGCTGCTCACCCGCTGCCCCGGGCTCACGATCCTCGCCACGAGCCGTGAACCCCTGGGCGTCCCCGGTGAGTCGGTGCGCCCGGTCGAGCCACTCGTCCCCGAGCAGGCGCACCGCCTCTTCGAGGAGCGCGCGGCGGCCGTCCGTCCCGACGCCGCCACCGTGCTCCGGGACACGGAGGCGGTCGACGAGATCTGCCGGCGCCTCGACGGGCTCCCCCTGGCCATCGAGCTGGCCGCCGCCCGGCTGCGGCTGCTGACGCCCCGGCAGATCGCCGACCGCCTCGACGACCGCTTCCGCCTCCTCACCTCCGGAAGCCGCACGGTCCTGCCCCGCCAGCAGACCCTGCGCGCCGTCGTCGACTGGTCCTGGGAGCTGCTCGACGAACGGGAGCGGACGGTGCTGCGCGAGGTGTCGGTGTTCGCCGGCGGCTGGGACCTCGCCGCGGCGGAGACCGTGTGCACAGGCCCGGCGGCGGAGCTGATCGGGGCACTCGTCGACAAGTCCCTCGTCGTCGCCGCGCCGGGCGGCCCGGACGGCTCCGACGGCATGCGGTACCGCCTGCTGGAGACCATCCAGGAGTACGCCACCGAGCGCGCGGCCGAGCTGCCCGGGCTGCGCGCGGAGGCCGAGCTGCGGCACCGCGCGTGGGTGCGCGCCCTGGTCGAGCGGGCGGAGCCGCTGCTGCGGTCCGAGGCGCAGATGCCGTGGATCTCCCGCCTGGAGGGCGAGCTGGACAACATCCGCGCGGCCCTCGACCGCACGCTGCGCGCCGGCGACGAGGAGGCGACATGCGCGATCGTCCTGGCCGCCGGATGGTTCTGGTGGCTGCGCAACTACCGCCAGGAGGCGGGGGACTGGGTGCGCGCGGCACTGCGCCTGGGCGTCGCCCTGGACACCCTGCCCGACGGCGCCCCGGCGGACGCCCTGGAGCGGCTCGTCGCCTCGGCCGACCCGGTGGGCGCCTTCCTCGCCGCCCCCGACGCCGATGCGAGGCATCCGCTGCGCGCCCTGCGCATGGATCTCCGGATGCTCCACATGTTCCTGACGTCCGAGTCCGGTTCGGAGGAACTGCGGACGGACGAGCGGGCCCCGGAGTACGTCGCGCGCGTGCGGGCCGCCTACGAGACCGGGGGGCCGCACGCCGCCCGGATGCCGGGCATCCTGTGGCCACTGACCTCCTACTATCTGGGCGGCCCGGTGGAGCTGGGACCGGACTTGGACGCGGCAGTCGCCAACTGCCGCGCCCACGGCGAGGACTGGGCGGTCGGCGTCACCCTGATGTACCGCGCCCACACGGTCGTCGACTCCCCCGGCAATCTGCGGGGCGTCGACGAGGACCTGGCGGAACTGCGGGTGCTCAGCCGACGCGTGGGGGACCGCTGGATGCGGGCCCAGGTGTGCAGCGCGGCCGGCGAGGCGGACATGGCGCGCGGCCGGTTCGAGGAGGCCGGGCGGGAGTACGAGGAGGCACTGCGACTCGCCTACGAGGTGGGCGCCTACGCCGAGTCGCCGTTCCTGATCGCGCGGCTCGCCGAGATCGCCTATCGCTCGGGCGACCGGACGGCGGCACTGGCCGCCCTGGACGAGGCGGGCGCGGCCGCCGACCAGTACGGCGTGGCGGAGTCCAGGGCGTTCGTCCTGCTGCTGCGCGCGCACATCGCCCAGCACGACGGTGACATGGCCCGCGCGCGCGAGCTGTTCGAGGCAACCCGCGCGGCGACACGGGGCGGCACCCCGCCGCCCCAGTTCACGGCGGCCCTGGGCGTGGTCGAGGCCTTGATCACGGCCGACGAGTCCGGTCCGGGGCAGGGGCTGCCGATCGTGGCCGAAGTGCTGCGCGAGGCCGTGGAGCGGCGGTGCGCCGAGGCGATCACCGCGGTACTCGTGGACACCGCGGCCGACCTGCTGGCCCGGCTCGGCGACCTGGCGGGCGCGGTCCGGCTGTTCACCGCCGCCGACCACTGGCGCGACGGGCATCTGCGCCCCGAACCGGATCGCACCGGTGCCGAACGCGTCGACGCCACCGCCCGCGCGGAGCTGTCCGCCGAGGACTACGCGGCCGCGCGCACCCGGGGAGCGTCCTTCACCGTCGACGACGTGCTGCGGGAGCTGGACCGGACGCCCACCTCCACCGGCGGCCGGCCGGCCCGCGGCTGACCTACTGGCAGGTGAACCGCGCCTCGGCCCAGTCCGCGAGCGTCACGGAGTCGAAGGCGTTGCTGTGCGGCTCGACCACCAGCCGTACGGTCCTGTGCCCGGCCAGGTTCACATGGACGGGGACGGCCGGGTTCCCGCCCTTGACCATCCCGGACCGCCACAGCCGGGTGCCGTCCGCGTAGACGGAGAAGTAGACCTTCCCGAGTTTCAGGTTCAGGTCGTCGACGCCTGCCATCGCGTCGAACGCGGAGCACTCGCGGTTGAGGTCGACGGTGACGGAGGAGTCGCCGTGGACGGTCACGCCGCGCGCGTACTGCTTCTCGGCGACGGACAGGCCGTAGCGCCGCCACACCCAGCTGCTCTCGGCCAGCCGCATCTCGGGCCTGCTGCCGTCACCGCTGACGTCGTACCGCAGGTCGCTCCACTCGTACACGACCGGTGCCGGCGGGGGAGCGGGCGTCGGAGTGGGTGTCGGCGTCGGCGTGGGCCTCGGCGTCGGCTCGGGCGCGGAGGTCGGTGCGGGGGCCGGCGTCGAAGTCGGGTTCGGTGTCGAGCCTGGGATCTGCCCCGGGCTCTGCCTGGGCGTGGGCGACGGGGTGGCATTCGGCGTCGGCGTGGGAGCCGGCATCGCGGCCGCCGCGGGGGCGACGACCGGTGTCCTCGGCCCGGGTTCCTTTTTCGAAGGCGTGGGGGCCGGAGACTCCGGCTGGACGACCTGCGGCGACGAGGACGGCCTGGCGACCTCCTTGGCCGGATGACTGTCGTGCATCAGCGCGAGCGCCACCGCGGTGACCCCGACCGCCACCACACCGGCCGCGACACCTGCCTTCACCGGCGCGGCCAGCCCCTCCGCGACCGCCGAACCACCGCCCGCCCCCGCCCCGCCGGACGAGCCCCCACTCGCCGCGGCGCCCGCGGCCCCCGCCCCGGCACCACCGGCGATGATCCCGAGTGCCTTGGCGTACCCGGCGGCGCCGAACCAGCCGATGACCGCGACCGGGACGACGGCGGGGATCCCGCCCGCCACCTCCTCGATCTGTGCGGCCGCCAGCCGGCACCTGGCGCACTCCTCCAGATGCTTGCGCAGGCCACGCTCGGCACGGATGCGCAGCTTGCGGCGCGCGTACGTGCCGAGCTGGTCGGCGTAGCGCGCGCACTCCTCGTCGCCGGCGAGCGCGGCGCTGACGTGGGCCTGCAGATAGGCCTGCCGCAGGCCCTCGCGGGCGCGGCTGGCGAGCACACGCGTGCCGTTGGCGTCCAGCCCGAAGAGGACGGCCACCTCGCTCGGCGACTCGTCCTCCACCTCGGTGTGCCACAGCACCGCCTGCCAGCGCTCGGGCAGCGAGCGGAAAGCCCGCATGGCCATGGACTGCTCGGCCTCGTGCATGGCCCGCACATCGGCGCCCGGATCCAGAGTGCCCTCGTCCGACACCTCGGAGGTCCGCGAAGCGTGCGCGGCGAACACCGCGAAGTCGTCCACGAGCTGCTCGCGCCTGGACGACCTCGTCCAGTGCGCGGCCACGCGCCGCACGGAGGTGAGCAGATAGGCGCGTACGGCGTGCTCGGGTCCCGAGCCGCCGCGCACCGCCTGGAGCACGCGGGCGAAGACCTCGGCGGTCAGGTCCTCCGCGGTGTGGGCGTCACGGCAGCAGGTGCGGGCGTACCGGCGCACCGCGTCCGCGTGCCGCCGGTACAGCTCCTCGTACGCGCTGTCGTCGCCCGCGCGCATCCGCTTGATCAGCTCGCCGTCGGCCGGCACCGGCTCGCGTGGCGGCGACAGGGCACTGCCGTCGCGCTGCGCCGGGACGCTGCCCTGGGCCGGTCCGGCGGGCCGAGGCACGTCCGTCCGACCGCCCTGGCTGGGTACCTGAGGCGAGGTCAGCCCGCCGGCCTCCGCGTCACCGTCACCGAGGGACTCGTCCCACCCGTCAACGCCCATCACGGATAGCCCCCGACGCCTGCCAGCCCGACCCGATCACACGGGTCAGACTGCCACACCGGCTTTCGTTCAGGACCCCCCGAGCGCGACCGTCCACTCATCCGAGGGGACTTGCCGCTCGGCGGTACTCGCCGTCACCCGGACGGGGAGGGCTCAACCTGCCCGCCCCGCCCGGAACTTGGCCAGGTTCCACCGGTCACGCGGGGCGCGACCGCAGCCCCTCCAGCAGGATGTCCAGCAGCCGTGCCGAGGCCGCCGCCTGCTGGGCCGCGTCCGGCAGCGACGGCGCCGCCGTGGCGATGACCAGCAGGACGTCGGACACCGACACGTCCGGCCGCAGCGCGCCTGCCGCACGGGCCCGCTCCACGAGCCGGCCCACCACGTCGAGCAGCGCCGCCGCGCCCGCGTCGTCGACGGCGGCCGACGGCTGCTCGGACACCAGCCGCAGCTCACCGGCCGCCGGCTGGGTCCGCTGCTGCGGCACCCGCGCCTCGTCGGCGCCGTCCTCCTGGACCCCGACCCGCAGCACCTGCGGCGGCAGCAGCCGCCCGGCGCCCGAGGCCACCGATGTGCGCAGGAAGCGGGACAGCGCCGACCACGGCTCGTCCTCCTGCCCGAGCGCCGCCCGCGCCTGGTCCGTCAGCCGGGAGGTCTCCTCCTCGGCTATCCGCCGGACCAGCACGTCCTTGCTCGGGAAGCGCCGGTAGACCGTGCCGACACCGACCCGCGCGCGCCGCGCCACGTCCTCCATCGGCGCGCCGTAACCCAGCTCGCCGAAGACCTCGCGCGCCGCACGCAGCACGTGCTCCAGATTGCGCTGTGCGTCCACCCGCAGCGGCGTCGAGCGCGGCCCGTCCGCGCGTCCGTTTCCCGCCGTCGCGGCCACCGCCCCGCCACCGGGTGCGATGGCCGACGCGGAAGACCAATGAGTGTCCTGAATATGCATAAGCGTTCCCCCGGTTAATGACGTCTCCCCCCGGAGACTCTCCCCGTCACTGAGTCCGGAGTGCGCGGAACTGGTCCCGTTCCGTGACCGGGACCGCCCGTCGCGGACCCGCTCGACCACATCCCCTACACCCCGTCGACACACGAACATAGTTGAGAGGGGGTCAATTCAGAAGGGGCAGGTTCCGCACGGAGCGCCCCTCGATCGGAGTACGGAGCACATACGTCCCGTTTGTGTACCCTCGCGCCCTCCTGTCCGCCCCCGCTGACCTGCCCGCTTTCTCCCCGCTCCGGCGGCCCCGGCGCCCCCGCGCACGCCCGGCCGTCGGTCACACAAATTGCCGGGGCTGTGGACAAACAAGAGCGCCGGGTGCGTCATGGGATGGTGAAGGAACGTGCGCGCATTCTCGTTGTCGGCGGCGGCTACGTCGGGATGTACACGGCCCTGCGCCTGCAGCGGAGGCTGAAGCAGGAGCTCAGGCGGGGCGACGTCGACATCACTGTCGTCACTCCGGATCCGTACATGACGTATCAGCCGTTCCTTCCCGAAGCGGCCGCCGGTTTGATTTCCCCTCGTCATGTCGTCGTACCGCTGCGCCGCGTCCTGGACCAGTGCCACGTCGTCATCGGCGAGGTGATCGCCGTCGACCACACGAAGCGGACCGCCACCCTCACCACGCTCGCCACCCAGGAGGAGGGCAAGGGCGCCGAGTACCTGACGTACGACGAACTCGTTCTCGCCCCCGGCTCGATCGCGCGCACCCTCCCCATCCCCGGTCTCGCCGAGTACGCCATCGGCTTCAAGACCGTCGAGGAGGCCATCGGCCTGCGCAACCACGTCATCGAGCAGATGGACATCGCCTCCTCCACCCGAGACCCCGCGATCCGCGACGCGGCCCTCACCTTCGTCTTCGTGGGCGGCGGCTACGCCGGAGTCGAGGCACTCGGCGAACTGGAGGACATGGCCCGCTACGCCACGCGCTACTACCACAACGTCCAGCCCGAGGACTTGAAGTGGATCCTCGTCGAGGCCTCCGACCGCATCCTTCCCGAGGTCGGCGAGGAAATGGGCCGCTACACGATCACCGAACTGCGCCGCCGCAACATCCAGGTGCTCCTGGGGACCCGTCTCGAATCCTGCGCCGACCGCATCGCCGTACTCAGTGACGGCCAGCGCTTCCCGACCCGTACGGTCGTCTGGACCGCCGGCGTCAAACCCCACCCGGTGCTCGCCGCCACCGACCTCCCGCTCGACGGCCGCGGCCGCCTCAAGTGCACCGCACAGTTGACCGTCGACGGCGTCGACCACGCATGGGCCGCGGGCGACGCCGCCGCCGTCCCCGACGTCACCGCCGGGGAGCCCGGCAGGGAGACCGCCCCCAACGCCCAGCACGCGGTCCGTCAGGCCGGGGTCCTCGGCGACAACATCGTCCACACCCTGCGCGGCGAGCCCCTCGACACGTATGCGCACCGATACGTCGGCTCCGTCGCCTCGCTCGGACTGCACAAAGGGGTCGCACAGGTCTACGGACGCAAGCTGAAGGGCTACCCTGCCTGGTTCATGCACCGCGTCTACCACCTCAGCAGGGTGCCCACCGTCAACCGCAAGGCCCGCGTGCTCGCCGAATGGACCCTGTCCGGGCTCTTCAAACGAGAGGTCGTCTCCCTCGGGTCACTCGAACATCCCCGCGCGGAGTTCGAACTCGCGGCCGGTGGAAAGCCTCAAGACAACCCCTCGGACGACCCGAAGGGGTCGTCCTGACCGGACCGAGGAACTCCACGGGCCGCCCCGGCGTCTGACGGATGTCGCCGCGGTCGGCCACCCTGCCAGACTGCCCCACGACCGTGGACGGGCACCCGCCCGCCCGCAGCACCCATGAGGCTTCTTCCCGAGTACCGCAATTCCCGGGGCAACCCCCCCGACCCCGGCCGGATCCGGTGCTGGCCGACGACGACGACACGAGGCAAGGATTCGTGAACTTCACGCGCTGGAGCGCCCGGCTCCCCGGAACGCAGCGCCGCGCCGCAGCGCGGACCGAGCACGCGGTCTCCCCGGACCGGCGGGGGGAAGGCTCCGTGCCCGCGGCCCGCGCCGAACAACTGACCGACGAGGAACCGCCCGTGCCCGCCGTCGACGAACTCCCCGCGCGCGAGGTCCTCGACCGCGTCCCGGCCCTCGTCGCCCTGGTGCACGGCCCCGACCACTGCATCGCGTACGTCAACGACGCCTACGTTGCGGCCTTCGGCGAACGCCCGCTCGGCGAGCCGGCCCGCGAGTCCCTCCCGGAGCTCGCCGAACTGGGCCTGCTCCCCCTCCTCGACCAGGTCCTGCGCAGCGGCAAGCCCCGCACGCTCAAGTCCCGCAAGGCCCCCGACGGCCGCTCCTACACCTTCACCTGCACCCCGGCCGCCGAACACGGCGACCGGGACGGCGGCGACGGCGCGGTGCTGGTCTTCGCCACCGATGTCACCGACCACGCCGAGGCCGCCGAGCGCCTCCGCGCCAGCGAACGCCGCCAGCGCGAGACCGCGGTGACCCTGCAGCGCAGCCTCCTCCCCCAGGAACTGGAACAGCCGGACGACCTGAGGATCGCGGCGACCTACCAGCCCGGCGGCACCGAGTCCGCGGTCGGCGGCGACTGGTACGACGTGATCACACTGGGCGGCGGCCGCACGGCTCTGGTCATCGGCGACGTGATGGGCAGAGGAGTACGGGCGGCGGCCGTCATGGGCCAACTCCGCACGGCCGTGCGCGCGTACGCCCGGCTCGACCTGCCCCCGCACGAGGTCCTCCAGCTCCTCGACGGCCTCGCCACGGAGATCGACGCCAACCAGATCGCCACGTGCGTGTACGCCATCCACGACCCCAACGAGGGCCGGCTGGTGTACGCCTCCGCCGGGCACCTGCCCATCCTGGTCCGCGACGAGAGCGGCACGGTGCTGCGCGCCGACGAGCCGACCGGCCCCCCGCTCGGCACGGGCGGCTGGATGCACGCGTCGGGCTCGGTCCCGCTGGGCCCCGGCTCGACCGCGGTCCTCTACACCGACGGTCTGGTCGAACGCCGGGACGAGGACCTGGACGAGGGAATCGCGTCGCTGGAGCGGGCCCTGGCCGGCGCGACGGGCACGCCCCAGGTGATCTGCGACCGCCTCGTCCGCTCGGCCGGCGTCATGGCCGACCACGACGACGACGTGGCGGTCCTGGTCCTCCAGCACCCCGCCCGCACCGGCTCCGACGGCGAGCTCTTCCGCAACGCGGCCCTGGAACTCCTCGGCGGAGTGGAAGCGGCCCCACGCGCGCGTGCGTTCGCTTCCGGCGTGCTGACCAGCTGGCGCTTCCCCGCCGACCTGCACGACCTGGGCGTCCTCGCCACCAGCGAACTCGTCGCCAACTCCCTCCAGCACGGCACCCCGCCCATGCGCCTGCGGCTCCGCCGCACCGACCGCCGCCTGATCGTCGAGGTCACGGACGGCGACGACCACCTCCCGCGCCGGCGGCGCGCGGAACCGGGGGACGAGTCGGGCCGGGGCATCGCCATCGTCGCGACGATCGCCTCGAACTGGGGATCGCGGCGGACCCCGGGCGGTGGAAAGGCGGTGTGGTGCGAGTTCGTGTTGCCGCGCGCCACCTAGGCGAACCCGCTCCGCGGTGCTACTAGCTCCCCATGGCAGACGAACCGGGGTTTCAACTCAAGGGAAGCGCCCCCGAGCGCTACGAGCAGTACGTCGCGCCGCTGATGGCGCCCTTCACGACGGCATTGCTCGACGCCGTGGACCTGTGCCCGGGCGATGTCGTCCTCGACCTCGCCTGCGGCACCGGCTTCGCCGCCCGCGCGGCCGCCGCCCAGGTCGGCCCCACCGGCCGCGTCCGGGGCGCCGACGTCAACGCGGGCATGCTCAAGGTGGCCGTCGCCCATCACCCACGCCTGTACCCCGACATCGAGTTCACCGAGGCCCCCGCCGACCGGCTCCCCTACCCCGACGCAACCTTCGACGCGGTCGTCTGCCAACAGGGCGCCCAGTTCTTCCCCGACCTCACCGAGGCCCTCACGGAGACGGCCCGTGTCATGCGCCCCTCCGGTCGCTTCGCGGCCACGGTCTGGGCCGGCATGAGCCTCTCGCCGTACCTCACCGCCCAGTACGAAGCCATCAAGGAGTACGGCGGTGACGCGGCCGCGGCCGCCTTCACCACGGCCTTCGCCTGCACGGCCGACCGCCTGACCGACGCTCTCGGCAAGGCGGGCTGCCACGACGTCACGGCACACGAGATCACCTTCGGAATCTCCCTGCCCCCGCTCGCGGACTTCGCCCCGGGCCATCTCTCCGTCCTGCCCTGGGGCCAGCAGATCGCCGACGCCCACGGCGAGGAGACGCTCGTCGCCGCGGGCCGCTCGGTCGCCGCCCGCCTCGCCGACCGGGTCCTGGGGGTCCCCCCAGGCCTTTCAGGCACTGGGGGAGGCACGATGACACTCCCCTTCACCGCGATCCTGGCGACCGCCGTCCGCTGACACGACGAAGGCGGCCGCCACCCGGAGGTGACGGCCGCCCACGTCCGGCTCACGCCTCGGCGACCACCGGCTCCACGGGCGCCGCAGCCCGCGCGACAACCCGGCTCCGCGCCTGCCAGGGCTGATCCTGTACGGCGGTGAGCCGCCTCCCCAGCCGAAGCGCCAGGACGGTGATGCCCAGCGAGAACAGCAGGAACGTCACGATGTACGGCGCGTGCAGCGAGGCCCCCATCGGCCCGCCCACCGCCGGCCCCACGGCCAGCGCGAGCTGCTTCACCAGGGCGAAGGCGGAGTTGTACTGCCCCGCCATCCCCTCCGGCGCCAGATCGGCCACCAGCGGGGCGACGGTCGGCGACAGCATCGCCTCACCCAGCCCGAACAGTGCGTACGTCGACACGAACGCGGCCGCGGCCATCTCCCGGCTGCCGTGCCCGAGACCCGCGTACCCGGCCACGACCCACGCCACGGCCCAGATCAGCCCCACGGCGGCGATCACCCGGGACCGGCGACGGCGCTCGACGAACTTCAGCGCGGCGAACTGCGCGACCACGATCATCAGGGTGTTCGCGGCCAGCGCCGTACCGAGCGCCGAGGTGGAGATCCCCGCGGCCTCGACACCGAACGCAGCCAGCCCGGACTCGAACTGCCCGTAGCAGGCGAAGAACAGCACGAAGCCCAGCACGGACAGCTGCACCATGGCCCGGTTGCCGAGCAACTGCTTCCAGCCGCCCTTCGCCGACCGCGCCGGAGCGTCCCCGATCCGCGGCGAGCGCGGGATCCGCACCGTCGACATGATCACGACGAGCAGCAGGAACATCGCCGCCTCGATCGCGAACAGCAGCGTGAAGGAGGAGACACGCGTGGTGTCGACCAGATGACCGCCGATGAGCCCGCCGACCCCGAGACCGAGGTTCTGCAGGAAGAACTGCGTCGCGAACGCCCGCGACCGCGTCTCCGTCGACGAGCAGTCCACGATCATCGTCGCCAGCGCCGGCTGCATCACGGCCTGACCGGCCCCGAGCACCGCCGCCGCGAGGAGCACGGCCGGCACGTTGCCCGCGAGGCCCAGGCCCAGGGCGCCCAGCGCGGCCATGACCAGGGCGGTGAGCAGGACCGGCAGCGGGCCGCGCCGCACGAGCGCCCGGCCGGCGAACGGCAGCACGATGAGCGCGGCCACGGCGAAGACGGCGAGAACGAGCCCCGCCGTCACGGCACCGAGCCCCCGCACCTGCGCCACATAGACGTACAGGTAGGGGACGGTGAAGCCGAGCCCGAACGCGCTGAGTGCGTTGCCCACGTGGATCCGGCGCATCGCTGCGCCCATCGCCCTGGTCACGTTCACCTCTCTCAGGTAGTTGCATGTATCAGTACTTAGAACCGAAGACTTCGAAGATAAATTTCGAAGCTAAAGAGTACACATCCAAGGACTTCGACGCCAAGCGACCCCATGCGATACTTGCGCCCATGGGTGACACCCCCGGCAGCCTCGGCATCGGCAGCGAGCCGACCCTCGAAGAGCAGATCGCCGCCTACCAGCGCGAGTTCCAGGACCTCGACCCCCAGGTCGAGAAGATCGTCTCGGCGCTGTCCCGCCTGAACCGCCGTATGAACGTCGCCTACGGCCGCCAGACCGCAGCTCTCGGCATCAGCAACGCCGAGTGGGAGGTCCTCAAGGCCCTCGTCCTCTCCGGCGCCCCCTACCGGATGGGTCCCAGCGACCTCGCCAAGCGCCTCGGCCTCACGCCGGCGGCGATGACCCACCGGATCGACCGGATGGTGGCGGAAGGTCTTGTCACCCGTGAGAGGGACGAGTCCAACCGCGTTCGGGTGATCGTGGAGCTGACTCCCGAAGGCCGTGAGAAGTGGCTGGAGGCCATGCGTCTCGCCTCCGTCTTCGAGGAGGACCTCCTCCAGGACCTCTCCCCGGAGGAGCGGACGGTCCTCGGCGAGGCACTCACCCGCCTCCTGCGCCGGGTGGAACACGCTCAGCCGGATGCCGGTGGGCGCCTCAGCGACCTGGACTGACCTGGTCGGACCCCTCGAAGAAAAGATCTTGACAGGGAGTGCTTGACAGCCCCCTCTCGGATCCGTACAGTTCTTCGGGTTGCCACAGAGCTGTAACGGCTCTTCGGCAGCAACTCCCGCCGCGACAGCGGCAATCCAAACCACCAGCACGATCACCCAGCCGGGTTGTTTTCGGTGTGCCCGAATTCAATCCGATTAATGGGACTCGGTGACGTCCGGTCAGGTCG
This sequence comes from Streptomyces sp. NPDC086549, assembly GCF_044746205.1. Classification (NCBI taxonomy): domain Bacteria; kingdom Bacillati; phylum Actinomycetota; class Actinomycetes; order Kitasatosporales; family Streptomycetaceae; genus Streptomyces; species Streptomyces sp. NPDC086549. The sequence continues at coordinate 451,529 of NZ_JBIVBS010000007.1, forward strand.
GAAGACTTGATTGGGAATCGCCGGGAGAATCCGCTAAGGTTTGGGACGTCGGAACGGCCCAACAGCCGTAGAAGACAAACCCCGCTGACTGGGAATCAGGGCCGAAAGGATCTGATAGAGTCGGAACCGCCGGAAAGGGGAACGCGAGAGCGGGAACCTGGAAAGCGCCGAGGAAATCGGATCGAGAAAAGGTCTGATAGAGTCGGAAACGCAAGACCGAAGGGAAGCGCCCGGAGGAAAGCCCGAGAGGGTGAGTACAAAG